>DASYLE010000202.1:0-15225 GCA_036009745.1 Luteibacter sp.
CCACCAAAGAGCCAGGCCCCATGCCGCCGAGCCGATATGAAACGCAGATCACGAGTCGATCTCTGGCCTATCAGGTCACAAGTCAGTGGCAACAACGGCCTGCTCAAGTGACACCGAAATTTCCCCGGACAGCAGTGGGCCTGCGCCGGGGTGACGGTGAGGGTGGATCAGGCAGGCGGGACCGGGGAGGTTACTGCTCCGGTATCATGCGCGGATGAATAATCCTGCCCCGCTGCCCACTATCCGCCTCAAATCCGACCGTCCGCCGGGCCATCCGTGGGTCTGGTCGGCGCAGATCGTCAAGCCCGAGGCGAAGCTGCCGCCGGGTAGCCTGGTCGATATCGTCGACAGTCGGCAGCGTTTCGTCGGGCGTGGGTTCTGGAATGGGCACGCCCGCGTCGCCTTGCGCGTGTTGACGGGGCGCGAGGACGAAGCCATCGATGATGCGTGGATCGCCGAGCGGATCAGCCGCGCCGTGGCGATGCGCCGTGACTTGCTGAAGCTCGACGAGGTCAGCGATGCCTGGCGGGTGATCCATAGCGAAGGCGACTCGCTCTCCGGCCTGGTCGTCGACCGCTACGCCAACCATCTGGTCGTCGAGTATTTCGCCGCCGGCATGTGGCGCTTCCGCGAGACGATCAATGCGGAGCTGCTGAAGCATTTCCCCGGCAGTTCGCTGTACTGGTTCGCCGAGCAGCATGTGCAGCGGCAGGAATCCTTCGACGTGCGTAGCAACGACGCACCCGAGGCGATGGAAGTGCATGAGCACGGCCTGCGTTTCCATGCGGCTCCCGGCCTCGGCCACAAGACGGGCTTCTTCGCCGACCAGCGCGACAATCGTCGTCACTTCGCCGAACTGGCCAAGGGCCGGCGCGTGCTCGACCTGTGCTGCAATGCCGGCGGTTTCGCCGTGCATGCGATGGCCGCCGGCGCCCTTGAAGCCACCGGGGTCGACATGGACGGGGCGATCCTCGAGGTCGCGCGGGCCAACGCGGCGATGAACAACATCGCCGCGAGCTTCGAGCAGGGCGACGTCTTCGAGTGGCTGCGCACCGCCATCGAACGCGGTGAGCGCTACGACGCCGTGGTTCTCGATCCACCCAAGCTCACCCGCGATCGCAACCAGGTGATGGCGGCGCTGAAGAAGTATTTCGCGATGAACCGCACCGCGATCGATGTGATCGCGCCGGGCGGCATCCTGCTGACCTGCTCGTGCACGGGCCTGGTCGGCGAAGAGGATTTCCTGGAAATGCTGCGCCGGGTTGCCCTGAGTGCCGGGCGCGATATCCAGGTACTGCATGTCGCCGGAGCCGGGCCGGATCATCCGGTGCTGGCAACGGTGCCCGAGGGGCGCTATCTCAAGGCTGTGTTCTGCCGCGTAAGCTGACTTTCACCGGCTCTTGATCGCATGCCGGCACACACTGCCGGCATGACCCGCAAACCCGAACCCGTGACCCTGGCGGTGACCGCCGAAGAGGCGCATGCCAAGGCCGCCGGGCTGGTCTATGTCTGCGATACCGATGCCGGCATCACCCGCTGCCGGCGTGGCAAGGGTTTCCAGTATCTGGACATCGACGGCAAGCGCATCACCGACGCCAAGGTGCTCGCACGCATCGCCTCCCTGGTCATCCCGCCCGCCTATACGCAGGTATGGATCTGCACCCAGGAGCGCGGCCATCTGCAGGCCACGGGCCGGGATGCGCGCAAGCGCAAGCAATACCGATATCACCCGAACTGGCGCAGCGAACGCGATCGCGGCAAGTTCGAGCGCGTCGTCGAGTTCGGCGATGTCCTGCCACGACTGCGCCGCCGCCTGAAACGGGACCTCGCCCTGCCGGGCCTGCCACGGGAAAAGGTGCTGGCGCTGATTGTCAGCCTGCTCGAGGAAACCATGATCCGCGTCGGCAACGACAGCTATGCGCGCGAGAACAACTCCTTCGGCCTGACCACGCTGCGCTCGCGGCATATCCAGATTCGCCAGAGCCGACTGGAATTCCGCTTCCGCGGCAAGAGCGGCCAGTTCAGCGAGGTAAGCCTGGACGACAAACGCCTCGTCCGCGCCGTGCGCAAGGTGCAGCAACTCCCCGGCCAGCGGGTTTTCCAGTATGTCGACGATGACGGCCAGCGCCAGCCGGTCGACTCGGGCATGGTCAACGACTACCTGCGCGAGGCCACCGGCGGCGAGTTCACCGCCAAGGATTTCCGTACCTGGGGTGGCACCGTGCAGGCGATCGCAATCCTTGCCGGCACACCGATCCCGGAAACCGGCGGCGAACGCGCGATCAAGTCGACCCTGGCCGATGCAGTGAAGCAGGTCGCCGCGATCCTTGGCAATACACCGGCGGTCTGCCGCGCTTCGTATATCCACCCACAGGTCTTCGAAGGCTGGCTCGACGGCGGGCTGCAGAGGGCGGTTCCGGGAGCCACCGGCCGTTTTCCGCGCCAGCTCGAACGACGCGCCCTTGCCTTCCTGCGTCGGCGACTGAAACAAGGCTCATCGAAGCCACGCTCACGCAAGCCACGCGTATCGCTATAGTGGTCATCCATGCGGGGGAGCGCCATGAAGCGGACGCGGGAGTTCGGGCTACTGGTCGTGCTGGTCCTCGCCGGCGGACCGGTGCTGGCCGCGGATCCGCCACTGCCCCATCCGTCCCTGCTCACCTCCGGCAAGAAGCACCAGGCTGTCATCGACGACAGTTACGTCATCGCGGCCAAGCGCCTGCCGGGGGCTTCGCTGGAGCGGGTCAAGAACTACGCCGATGATGGCGACCTGGCCGCTGGTGTGTCGCTGCGCTACCGGCTGGACAAGGCACCCTGGATCGTCGCCGACCTGTTCGTCTATCCCGCCGGCGAAGGTCCCGCCGACGCCATGCTGGCCCTGGAAACGAAGGATTTCCGCGACTCGGTTGTCTACGCCGAATCGAAGGGTATCTACACGAATGTCTGGCGCGGCTCCGAGGCGCCGTACAGCATCCCCCTGGCCGACGGTAGTTCGCTACAGGGACGCTTCCTGCCAATGGCCTTCGACAGCGAAAACGAGATGCTCGCCTCGCGCACCTATCTTTTCTATCGCAAGCTTTATTTTTACAAGGTACGGATGACCACCGGCGCACAGGCAGTCGAGTCGCTGTCTGAACTGGCCGACGGATTCACCCGCGATGTGGTCAACGGCGTCGATGTGATCAGTACCGGCACCTGTGGCCGTCAACTGGAAATCGAGGCCCTGCCGCACGACCAGTCGCCACCGCCCGGCTACGACAACGACGTGAGCGACGACGGCTACCGCGTGCTGATGCGCCTGCCCGGGCCGAATACCGGCAATGCCTTGTATGGACTGCAGCTGTCGCAGCGGCTCGAACTGGCGGCAAAACGCCAGCGCGCGCGCGGCTGCACCTCGCTGGATTTCCCGCCGCCGGAGGAAAACGACCGGCAGGCCGTGGTCCGCCTGCATTTCGGCCCGGAGGATTGGGGTTCATCCCCGCATCCGGAAAATCCCGGCCGCTGAGACACCAACAGGTAAACTGGCGGCATTGCCGTTCCGGAACCGCCGATGTCCCTCGTCGAAATCCTGCTGATCGTCCTCGTCGTCGCCGTACTGCTGGTGATCGTGCTGCAGGCCGTCCTGCTGACCCGCAAGCACGACGACCGTGGCGTGACCTCGCGCCTGGACGCACTCGGTGAAACCAGCCGCCAGTTGGAAGTCGTGCTGCGCGAGGAGCAGCGCGCCGGCCGCGGCGAACTGGCACAGGCGCTCGGCGGCATGTCGCAGCAGCAGCACGAACGCATCGAAGGCTTCGGTCGCCGGCTCGACACGCTCACCGAACGTACCGATATCGGCTTGCAGTCGCTGCGCCAGGGCCTGGCCGACGACGCGCGCAAGACACGCGAAGAATCCGCGCTCACCCTCAAGCACTTCGGCGACCTCCTCGAGCAGCGCCTCACCGCGCTGACCACGGACAACGAGAAGCGCCTGGCCGATATCCGCGCCACCCTCGAGGCCAAGCTCAGCGCGATCCAGCAGGACAACGCGGCCAAGCTCGAGCAGATGCGCGCCACCGTCGACGAGAAACTGCAATCCACCCTGGAAACCCGCCTCGGCCAGTCCTTCCAGCTGGTTTCCGAGCGCCTCGAAGCGGTGCAGCGCGGCCTCGGCGAAATGCAGTCGCTGGCCGCCGGCGTTGGCGACCTCAAGCGCGTGCTGACCAATGTGAAAACCCGCGGCACCTTTGGCGAAGTGCAGCTCGGCGCCCTGCTCGACCAGATCCTGGTCGCCGAGCAGTACGCGGCCAATGTGGCCACCGTGCCCGGCTCCAGCGAGCGCGTCGAATACGCGATCCGCCTGCCCGGCACCGAGGAAGGCGTGCCGGTATGGCTGCCGATCGATGCGAAGTACCCGGTCGAGGACTACCAGCGCCTGCTCGAAGCCCAGGACAATGCCGATGTCGAGGCCGCCGCGCTCGCCTCGCGCGCGCTGGAAATGCGCGTGCGCGAGGAAGCCAAACGTATCCGCACGAAGTACGTGGCGCCGCCGCACACCACCGATTTCGCGATCCTGTTCCTGCCCACCGAAGGCCTGTACGCCGAGGTCATCCGCCGGCCTGGCCTGTCCGACCTGCTGCAGCGCGAGTTCCGCGTCACCGTGGCCGGCCCGACCACGCTGACCGCCCTGCTCAACAGCTTGCAGATGGGATTCCGCACCCTGGCGATCGAAAAGCGTTCCAGCGAGGTCTGGCAGGTGCTTGCCGCGGTGAAAACCGAGTTCGGCAAGTTCGGCACGGTGCTGGAGAAGACCCGCAAGCAACTGGACACGGTGCGCAACAGCATCGATACCGCCGGCGTGCGCACCCGGGCCATCGAGCGTCGCCTGCGTGGCGTCGAGTCGCTGTCCGGCGAGGAGAGCCAGGGCGTACTGGAAATCCTGCCCGAAATCGAACTGCCGGAAGAACCGACAGACGAAAGCACCGAAAGCGAGTAGCTCGACCCGCCGGTCCGGATGCTGGCCGGCTTGCCCCCCATGAATGCCGCTACGGCCCTCCCCGGGCCGGCCCGAACGGTTCAGATTGCAGCCCAGTGACGGCGAACAGCCGTTTGAATCCGGGAGGCGGGAACCATGCGCAAGACGATACTTCTGGCCGCGATGACGGCCATCCTGGCGGGCTGCAGTGGCAAGCCGGCCGATAGCGCCCAGGGCACGGCCGACGCCAGCTTCCAGAGCAAGCTCCAGCAGCAGTTGCTCGATGCGAGACCCGGCAGCGTCATCGAGATCCCCGCCGGCCACTACACGCTCGACCGCGGGCTCAGCCTGCGTACCGACGGGGTGACCATCCGTGGCGCCGGCAAGGACAAGACCGTGCTCTCCTTCAAGGGCCAGGTCGCAGGCCCCGAAGGGCTGCTGGTCAATGCCAATGACTTCACCATCGAGCACCTCGCCTTCGAGGACACCAAGGGCGACGCGCTGAAGATCAACGAAGGCAGGAACATCACCATCCGCGACGTCCGCGTGGAATGGACCGGCGGCCCGAAGACCAGCAACGGCGCCTACGGCATCTACCCGGTGAAGACGCACAACACGCTGATCGAGGACTCAGTGGCCATCGGCGCCTCGGACGCCGGCATCTACGTCGGCCAGTCGACGAATATCGTCGTGCGCCGCAACCGTGCCGAGCACAACGTCGCCGGCATCGAGATCGAGAACTCGATCGGTGCCGACGTCTACGAGAACGTCGCCACCAACAACACCGGCGGGATCCTGGTGTTCAACATGCCGAACCTGTCGCAGCCGGGCAATACCACGCGCGTGTTCAAGAACCAGGTCACCGGCAACAACACCGCCAACTTCGCCGCCAAGGGCGCGGCGGTCGCCAGCGTGCCGGCCGGTGCCGGCGTGGTGGTGAATTCCAACGACAAGGTGGAGATCTTCGACAACGACATCGCCGACAACCAGACGGCGAACATGATCATCTCCAGTTATTTCTCGACCAACTATTACAACAAGCGCGGCGTCGATCCGAAGTACAACCCGTATCCGAAAGGCATCTTCGTTTACGACAACCGTTTCAAGGGTGGCGGCGATTCGCCGGACGGGGTGAAGCTGAAGATGCTCAAGACCGCGGTGTACGGCATGAACGGCACGTTCCCGGACATCCTCTGGGACGGTTTCGTCGACGAGAAGACCCTGGTCAACGGCCTGCCGCCGGACAGCGACCGCATCTGCATCCAGAACGGCCCGGTCGGCGTGCTCAATGCGGATGGCCCGCATGACTACGACAAGCCGAGCACCGATACCAAGCCGTACCAGTGCACCCTGCCCAAGCTACCGCCGATCGTCATCGACAAGGTCTGAGCCGATGTTGCGTGTTTCACCGATACGCTGGCTGATGCTGGCCACGATCCTGCTGTGTTCCGCCTGCCAACGCGACATGCCCGCCGTGGTGTTCCATGCCGAAGGCCGTCCCGCCCACGTCAGCGACTGGCACGTCGTCGAAGTGTGGGACGGCAAGCTGGTACTGAACAAGGGCGTGGTGCCGTACGACCTCAACACACCGCTGTTCAGCGACTACGCGCACAAGCTGCGCACGATCTGGATGCCTGCCGGCAGCAGCGCGAAGTACGACGCAACGCAAAGCTTCGACTTCCCGGTCGGCACGGTGATCAGCAAGACGTTTTATTACCCGCGCGGCGAGGATGGCAAACCGGGCAGCGTCATGCGTACCTACGACAGTTCGCACGACTTCGCCGGCACGGGCCTGGACCTGGCCAACGTACACCTGGTCGAGACGCGCATCCTGGTCCGCCGCGCCTCGGGCTGGGCAGCGATGCCTTATGTGTGGAACGCTGCGCAGACCGATGCCGACCTCGCCCGCACCGGCGCGGTATTGCCGATGGACCTGGTCGCCGACGATGGCGGCCGTGAGCCCTTCAACTACGTCGTACCGGACGAGAGCCAGTGTTCCAGCTGCCACGCACGCGACTGGGTCACCCGGCAGATCGCACCGATCGGACCGAAGGCGCGCCATCTCAACCGCGATTACGCGTATCCCGAAGGCGTCGAGAACGAGCTCGCCCATCTGGTCAAGATCGGCTACCTCACCGGCGTGCCCAGCATGGCCGAGGTCCCGCACAATGCGAACTGGATGGACGAGAAACAACCGCTCGACGCGCGTGCGCGGGCCTACCTCGACATCAATTGTGGGCATTGCCACAACCCGAAGGGCGCGGCGAACACCACCGCGCTCACGCTCGATGTCAGCGCCGATGCCGATCGCCACCTTGGCATCTGCAAACCGCCGGTCGCCGCGGGGCGAGGCACGGGCGACCATATGTTCGACATCGTGCCCGGCAAACCCGACGACTCGATCCTGCCGTACCGGATGGACTCGTCGGACCCGGGCGTGATGATGCCGGAGATCGGCCGCAGCACGGTCCACCGGGAGGGGGTGGCGCTGATCCGCGCCTGGATCGCGGCACAACAGGGGACCTGCACGGCGCAGGACTAGAAAAAGATAACAACGACGACGCACCGCGTCGTCGTGCCACGTCATGGGGAGATGATTCGATGGCCAGTCACAAGAACACGCTCGCGCTCGCGATCGCCCGCGCCTTGCTAGGCACCGGTTTCCTGCTGGCGGTGACCGCCGTCGTCGCGCAGGACCAGACGGCAACCAAGCCCGATGACGCACGCAAGACCACGACCCTGGGCAATGTCACCGTTACCGCGCAAAGCCGCTCGCAGGAAATGGAGACGGTGCCGATCCCGTTACAGATCATTACCGCCAAACAGATCGACACCCTGGCCGCGACCGATCTCAGCAAGATGAGCCTGTTCGTCCCTGGCCTGGTCGTCGGCGGCGACCAGCCGACCCAGCCGAGCTACCAGTTGCGCGGCATCAGCACCGCCGACTTCGGTATCGGTACGGAGCCCGCGGTCGGCGTCTATGTCGACGGCGTCTACGCGGCGCGTTCCGGCGGCGCCCTGCTCGCCTTCAACGATATCCAGCGCATCGAGGTGCTGAAAGGCCCACAAGGCACCCTGTTCGGCCGCAATGCCGCGGCCGGTGCGATCTCGATCATCACCAATGAACCGTCCGACCAGTTCGAAGGCCGTGCCCGGGTGCGCTTCGGCAACTACGGCAAACGCTATGCCGATGCCTTGCTGAACATCCCGGTCGGCAAGGACATGGCGTTCCGCCTGAGCGTACTGGACAACCAGAGCGACGGCTGGGTGAAGGACGCGGCGACCGGCAAACGCTACGGCAAGGACGACGACTGGGGCACGCGCGCGGTATGGCGCTGGAATGTCACCGGCGATACGCGCGTGTTGCTGTCGTGGGACCACGAGAAACTCGACCAGCCGCCGCGCCCTGCCTTCGGCATCGCGCCACCGCCATCCGGGCCGAACCAGATCCCGCCGTTCCCGGCTGATCCATCGACGTTCCGCAACCCCTTGCATACCCCGCTACTCAACGACACCGTCGACGCGGGAGAGAACCGCCGCTTCGATGGCGCGACCCTGGTCATCGATCACTCGATGTCCTGGGGCAGCCTGACCTCGACCACCGCCTGGCGCAATTTCGACACCTACAATCGTGGCGATTACGACGGCACCAACAATATCAACACCTATCTCGATACGGCCAATATCGAGCACAACAACAGCTGGTACCAGGAGTTCAAGCTCTCAGGCAACAACGATACCGCCGACTGGGTCGCGGGCGTCAGCTATTACCAGGAGCAGGCGCGGCAGACCAGCCAGACCAACGTCTTCACCGACAGCATCGACACGCTGGCGCTGAATCTTGGCATTCCGACCGGCACGCCCGACGGCACCATCTACCACTACTTCAACTCGGTCTTGCAGGCGGCGGGCCTGCCTTTCGGCCTGCTCGGCGATCCCTGGCGCGAGCAGATCAGCAACCGTGGCGACTTCAAGGCGTATGCCGCGTACGGCGACGTGATCTGGCATCTGAACGACCGCATGAACCTGACCACCGGCGTGCGCTTCACCCGCGACGAGAAGACCTTCTCCTGGTACAACGCGCCACGCCAGGCCAACCAGCTCGACCAGACCATCGATGCACTCGACGCGCTCGGCGTACTCGCCGCGGCGGGGGTCAATCCGGCGATGTTCCGGCAGAACCTGATCTTCACCGATGCCGTCGGCGTCCCCGTGCAGTTCAAGAACAGCTGGAACGACACCAGCCCGCGCGCGGTACTCGACTACAAGTTCACCCCGGACTCGATGGGCTATGTCTCGGTGACCAAAGGCTACAAGGCCGGCGGCTACAACAGCGTGCAGGTAGGCTCCCGTTTCGAGCCGGAGAAGGTCTGGAACTACGAGGCCGGCATCAAGAACGTCTTTCCCGAACAGAACCTGCTGCTGAATGCCTCGGTGTACTACTACCGATACAACAACAAGCAGTCGCTCACCCTGGACCCGAACACCGCCGGCTCCGGCGTGCCGCGCTACCTGGTCAACAGCAGCAACCAGGACGCCAAGGGCCTGGAGCTGGAAGCCCAATGGCAACCGGTCACCGATATGCGCCTGTATTTCACCGGCGCCTATATCGACTCGACATATCGCGACACCATCGCGCCGGACGGGGTGAGATTGTCCGGCCAGCCGACCGGCGAGCCGACCTTTTCCTTCGCTGCCGGCTTCGGCTACACCTGGCATGGCGTCTTCACCGGCGACCTGTCCTTCGACCTGCAGCATGCCTACCGCGGCAAGTCGCGCTGCAACGACGATTCGGTCCTGCAGGGCGAATGCGAGGTCAGCCCGAACTTCAGTGTCGGCAGCGCGCAGAACCGTACCGATGCGCGCCTGGACTGGCAGTCCGCCGGCGGTCGCTGGGGGGTGGCGGTCTACGGCAACAACGTGTTCGACAAGCGCTACGTGACCGGGATCAGCAATATCACCACGACCGTCTTCGGCACGCCGTATGCCAGCATCACCCCACCCCGGATGTGGGGTGTGGAACTCAGGGCAAAGTTCTAGACTCATGGACATGCCGCATAAAGACGCGCTCAAGGACATCTTTTCCCGGGTGCGGGCTGCCCAGGCACGCGATCCATTGCCCGACTGGAACGAACGCGCGCGGCGGCTGCGGGCGCTGGAGGCGATGATCCGCGAGAACCGCGACGCCATCGCCACGGCGATCTCGGCGGACTTCGGCCGGCGTCCGCCCGAGGAAACCGACCTGCTCGAGGTCTTTCCCAGCCTCTCCGGTATTGCCTATTCGCTGAAACATGGCCACCGCTGGATGCGGCCGAGCCGGCACTGGGCCAGCTTCTGGTTCCTGCCGGCGCGCACCGAACTGGTGCCGCAACCGCTCGGCGTGGTTGGCGTGATCGTGCCGTGGAACTACCCGCTCTATCTCGCCGTCGGACCGATGACCGACGCATTGGCCGCCGGCAACCGCGTCATGGTGAAGATGAGCGAACTGACGCCACGGTTCTCCGAGCTGTTCGCCGAACTGGTGGCACGTTACTTCACGCTGGACGAAGCCGTCGTGGTCAACGGCGAGGCAGACGTCGCGCGCGCATTCTCCGCATTGCCGTTCGACCATCTGCTGTTCACCGGTTCCACCGCGGTCGGCCGCGAGGTCATGCGTGCCGCCGCCGACAACCTGACCCCGGTTACCCTGGAGCTCGGCGGCAAATCCCCTGCCATCATCGGCCCGGACGCGCGCTTCGAGCATGCCGTCGAGCGCATCGTCTACGGCAAGCTGGTCAATGCCGGGCAGACCTGCATCGCGCCGGATTACGTCCTGTTACCAAGGGCGCGTGTCGATGAATTCATCGAACGAGCGCGCGCGGTTACAGCGCGGTTTTATCCGAAGATCGACAGCAACCCGCAGTACGCGAGCATCGTCTCGAAGAAGCATTACGACCGACTCGCCTGGCTGCGCGATGAAGCGGTGACGCACGGCGCACGCGCGCATGGACTTGGCTCCCAGCCGGACGATGCCGTTCGCCATCTGCCGCCGACCGTATTGACCGGCGTCGACGATCGCATGCGGGTGATGCAGGAGGAGATCTTCGGTCCGCTGTTGCCGTTGATCCCTTATGACACGCTGGACGACGCGCTGGCGTATATCGGTACGCGTCCGCACCCATTGGCGCTGTACCTGTTCGAGGAACGCGCCGCGACCATCGATCACGTGCTGGCACGCACGCGCGCCGGTGGCGTTACCGTCAACGACACGCTTTACCACATCGCCCAACACCACCTGCCCTTCGGCGGCCTCGGTGCCTCGGGTATGGGTGCGTACCACGGCGAAACGGGGTTCCGCACGTTCTCGCGCTGGAAGCCGGTGTTCCGGCAAGCACGCTGGAACGGCACCGGCCTGCTTTCGCCGCCTTACGGCGCCCGTTTCCGTCAGATGCTCAAACTCTTGCTCGGTCGCTAGGAGATCGCATGCGCACGGTCCACGAATGGTTCGCCAGCTACAGTTCCGATCATCAAAATCCCACCAATAGCGCGCTGCACTGGATCTGCGTACCGGCGATCCTGTGGTCGGCGATCGCCGCGTTGTGGACGATCCCGTCGCCCGGCACGCTCGGCGTCGCCGGTTTCTGGGCGATCCTGGCCCTGGCCGCGACGCTGGCATTCTATTTCACCCTGTCACGCACGCTGGCGCTATGCATGCTGATGGTCTTCGTCGTCTTCGCCTGGGTCGCCTCGGTGGCTTACGCCAGCCTCGGTGCAACCAACCTGCTTTGGCTGGCACTAGGCGTGTTCGTGGCCGCCTGGATCGGCCAGTTCATCGGCCATGCCATTGAAGGACGGCGACCGTCGTTCTTCACCGACCTGGCCTACCTGCTGATCGGCCCGGCATGGCTGACCGGCAAGCTGATGCGGCGGGCGCATATCGCGCTTTAGCCCGGCTGCAGATCCTGCAACGTCGTCGGCAGCAACTCGGCGACCGTGGGATGGATATGCACCGCGCGCGATACCGTGGTGTACGGCGCCTTGGCATACATGGTGTCAAGCAGGCAATGGATGGCTTCGTCGCCGTTGACCCCGAAGATGGCCGCGCCGAGGATCTCCTTGCTGGCCGTGTCGACCACGATCTTCATGAAACCCGTCGATTCGCCGCGTTCGACCGCGCGTCCCACGCGTGACATCGGGCGCGTGCCGACTTCGATGGCACGGCCCGAGCGCTTCGCCTCGTCGACGCTCATGCCGATCCGCGCCAACGGCGGATCGATGAACAGGCTATAGGCGGGAATGCGGCCGGAGATCGTGCGGCCGCCATCGTGCAGCACCGCATCGCGGACAATCTCGAAATCGTTGTACGAGGTATGCGTAAACGCGCCCTTGCCATTGCAGTCGCCCATCGCCCAGATGCCCGGCACGTTCGTCCGGCACTGATCGTCGACCGTGATGTAGCCGCGCCCGTCGACGGTCACGCCAGCCTTGTCCAGGCCGAGATCGTCGGTATTGGGCATGCGACCGACGGCAAGCAGCAGGTGCGTGCCGATGGCATCCTCGCACTCACGATTGCCTTCGGCGCGAACCCTGACCGCCCCCGCCTGTCCCTCGAGTCGGATGCACTCGGCACCGAGGTGGATGGTCAGCCCTTCGTCGCGCAGATGTTCGAGGATAGCCTGGGAGACATCCTGATCCTCGCGCGGCAACAGTCGCGGACTACGCTCGACGATGGTCACTTTCGAGCCGAAGCGGCGGAACATCTGGCCGAATTCCAGACCGATGTAACTGCCACCGACGATGATCAGGTGTTCGGGCAACACCTGCAGATCCATGATGCCGACGTTGGTAAGGAAGGGCACCGTATCCACCCCGGGGAAATCCGGCACGACGGCGCGACCGCCGACATTCAGGAAGATCTCGTCCGCTTCGAGCAGCATGTCGTCGACGCGCAGGGCATGCGCGGACTCGAAGCGCGCATGGCCGCGCAACAGCGTGACGTTGGGCATGCCGGCCAGCCAGCCTTCGAGGCCGGTGCGCGAGGCATCGGAGATCGCGCGGGTACGTTCCCAAACCCGACGCATATCGACGCGTGGGGGCGCACCCGTATCGACGCCGTATTCGGCGGCACGCTGGGCCATATGCGCGACATAGGCACTGGCGACCATCGATTTGGTCGGGATGCAGCCGGTGTTCACGCAGGTACCGCCGACCAGCTTGCGCTCGAGGATGGCGACGCGTTTTCCCGCCTTGCCCAGGGCCTCGGCCAGCGACGGGCCAGCCTGGCCCGTACCGACCACGATCGCATCGAATCGCTTGTTCATCGCCATGACTCCGGAGCGCGGGAGGCCCCGCGCGTCCGGCCGATCATAGTCCAGCGTGGGCTACCAGATCCTTACCTGCGTGTCCTCGCCACGAACCATGGCATCGCCGGGCTTGCACATGAAGGCCTGCGCGAATGCCGGCATGTTCGACGGCGCACCGATCGCGCGGAACTGCGCCGGGGCATGCGGATCGGTGTTCAGCAGGGTCAGCTGCGCCTCGGGACGGATGTTGCCACGCCACACACGCGCCCAGTTGAGGAAGAAGCGCTGGTCCTGGGTATAGCCGTCGATCTTCGTCTTCGCTTCGGCCGGATTCTTCGCCAGCGCCATCTGCAAGGCATCGTAGGCAGCATTCAGGCCGCCGAGGTCGCCAATGTTCTCGCCCATGGTGAGCGCGCCGTTGACGTGTTTTCCTGGCAGGGCTTCGTAGCCATCGAACTGTGCCGCGAGACGGGCGGTCCGCTCCTCGAAGGCTTTACGGTCCGCGTCGGTCCACCAGTTCTCGTTATTGCCCTTCGCGTCGAACTTGCTGCCCTGGTCGTCGTAGCCATGGCCCATCTCATGACCGATCACCGCCCCGATACCACCATAGTTGATCGCGTCATCGGCCTTCGCATCGAAGAACGGCGGTTGCAAGATCGCCGCCGGGAAGACGATCTCGTTCTTCTGCGCGTTGTAATACGCATTGACGGTCTGCGGCGTCATGCCCCATTCGGTGCGATCGACCGGCTTGCCGATCTTGGCCACCATGTAGTCGTAGTTGAACTTGTCGGCGGCGCGCACATTCTCGAAATAGGTCCCCGTGCCCATCGTCAGGCCAGACCAGTCGCGCCACTTGTCCGGGTAGCCAATCTTCGGGGTGAAGCTCGCCCACTTCTCAAGCGCTTTCTTCTTGGTATCGGCGCTCATCCAGGCCAGGTTCTCGATGCGCGACTTATAGGCGGCACGCAGGTTGTACACCAGTTCCTCGGCACGCTTCTTCGACCCGGCGCTGAAGGTACGCGCCACATAGAGTTCTCCAAGCGCCATGCCCATGCCGTCATTGACGGTTTCCAGCGTGCGCTTCCAGCGCGCCTTCATTTCCTTCTGACCATTCAGGGCCTGCTCGTTGAAGGCAAAGTCTTCCTTCTGGAACGGCGTGGACAGGTAAGGCGCCGCACGGTCGATCGCGTGGAAACGCAGATATGCCTGCCAGTTGGCCGGCGACTCGTCGGTGAGCATGCGGTCAAACTCGGCGAAGAACTTCGGATGCGACAAGGAGAAACCTTCCTTGACGTCGGCACCCTGTGCCTTGAAGAAGCCCGCCCACTCGAAATGCGGCGTGACCTTGTCCGCATCGGCGATGCTGACATAGTGGTAGCGGTTTTCCGGCTTGCGCAATTCGGTCGGCAGCAACGAGGCCCTGGCCAGTCGCGTCTCGAAGGCGAGCACGGCCTTCGCCTGGCGTTCGGCATCGACCCTGGACACACCGGTCAGTTCCAACGTGCGCGCTATATGCGCGACATAGGCGGTGCGGATCTTTTCGAAGTCCGGCTTGCTGTAGTAATCCGCGGTCGGCAGACCCAGTCCGCCCTGGCCTGCATAAGCGATCTGCTGCGAGGAATCCTTGAAGTCGCCGTTGCCGGAGAAACGGAAAGCCACCGGATTGCCCGCGGCGTAACTGGCGTTGATATAGCCGACGATATCGGCCGGCGAGGCCAGCGCCGCGATACGCGCGAGTTCCGGCCTGATCGGATCGAAGCCTGCTTTCTCCATGGCCGCCTCGTCCATGCCTGAGGCATAGAAGCGTCCGATCTTCTGGTCGATCGACCCGGCCTTCGCCTGGCCGGACTGTGCTGCCGCCGTCTCGACGATCGTGCGCTGCACATTCAGGCTGTCTTCGCGCAAGGCGTCGAAGGAACCCCAGCGCGTGCGGTCAGCGGGAATCGGGTTGGCCGCGACCCATTTCGCGTTGACGAAACCGTTGAAGTC
>DASYLE010000203.1:0-24295 GCA_036009745.1 Luteibacter sp.
GCGGGGTCCGGATCAAAGCGTCTCCTCCGATCCTCTATCTCGTCACTCACGCTGTCATTCTTGACAATATCCTCGAGCTCGCGGCCAAGCTTCGCCCGATTATTGTTGTTGCCGATAGCCTGCAGTTTTGCCTCGAGTACGAACTCGGCTTCCTGGTCGCCCGGCGTCAGGGACAGTACTTCGGCCAAGTGCGATCTCGCGTCGAACCGGCGCAGGTCGTCTGCGTTAACGGCGTGATCCGAGCCGAGGTAAAAATGGTAGAACTCACCAAATGGGATAACGTTGTCGACGCTTACTGACTGACCAGGGGGCAATCTATTGGCAAGCGTGGACAGTTGCACACCCGTATAGGCTGCTTTGGATATATCAAGTCCTGTATTTTCCCCGGCATTCAGGAGACGACAGGAAATTACCCCCTGCCTATCCTTCGCGATCTTTATGCTAAATGGAGGCAACGCACCCTGGCGGATGGATTCGATGTGAAACATCGCGGATTCACTCGCCGCTATCGCCCTCAGTTCATCCCTGGCAGAACGGTACATGAGAGCGAATGGCGAATCCGGATGTGCCTCCACCCAGTCGTTGATATCCAGATCATCGGCAACCGATACGACGGCATTGCCCGTGGCGTCCCCATCCTTCGCGTTGAGCACCGTGTATATCTTGTGCAGGTCGGCGTTCGCTCCTTCGCTGCGCAGAAACGACCTGAAACGGGCATTGTCCGGGCCGAGGCTACCGGACCACATCGTAAAGGCAGAAAAGTTCCTGCCGTTATCCAGAATATGTTGCGCAATGGCCTCGGCCTCCGCCTGTGTCTTCGGCGGCGTATAACCATAGAACGCCAATCCCATGGCATACCCATATCCCGACTTCCCATCGTTATAGGGAAGTCCCATGCCATGAAGGTCCAGCCTGCCCGCGGCATCGACAATCTGTTCCAATTCCCATCCCCAACCGGGACTTCTTCCAGAGAAATTCTTCCGGTCAACCTCTCCTCTTACCTCCGCGGAAATCAAGCCACCGCGGACGATGGCCGTGTCCAGATCAACACCGTTCTCCGTAGCCCAGGTCAGGACAGCCGGTTGCAGCCAAGCCTTTTCGTATACCTGGGCTACCTGACTGAAGGGCGAGCCCGGGTTCGTGAACCAAGTGCATTGGTTACAGATCACGCGCGCGTCCTCGGGCCGTTCGCGCAATATGTCCACTAGCTGTATCGCTTCCAGTGACGCGGCCTGAAGGCCCGTGAGAATTTCTGCACTGCGCGACGCACGCGAAGGGGACGGCATCGGGCCCTGGACCTCCTGCCGACGGGGTGCCCCAAGCTCGGCTACTGAACCAGCACTGCGTTTGTTGCGCGTGTTCGGCCCTGCGGCGGCGACATCCATTGGCGGCACAGCTACCTCAACGGCATTGGGCGCCGCTGCATGCACCGCATGGTCGCCGTAAGCCTGACCGGGAGACTGCCTTGCCACGCCTGGCGTTACCGGCCCGAAGCCAGCATTGAACAGGAACAGCGCCATGTTCACCGGATTTTTCAGGTTATAGAGCGGGAAAGGACGACTGGCCGGGAGGGCTTCCGACAACGAATCGATCAGCGTGGGAATATCTTCCATTGCTGCGACGGGGCCGGAATAGGAGTCCTCGTTCTGATCCCACCGCGCCGTCTCCGAGCGAAAGCGCTGGAGGATGTCACGCGGCGTTTCGAAGGGAGGCATCTTGCTGAGCTTTGCCAGGAAAGCGACCTCCCCGCGCTGCCCGAATTGGCCGACGTATTGCCACACCCCATCAAACAGGGTCGGGTCGCTTTGCTGGAAGGGTGCAAGCAAGGCATCGATCGCTTGAACGGGAGGGATCCCGGGCGCCGCGAAGGGCGCACCCCCCGGCCGCGCTGGCGCATTATCCACCCTCGCAAGCGATAAAGATGCCTGGGAGGCTGGCGCGGAGTCTCGCGTGAGCCGGGGCAAGGGTGCCGATAGGGCACGCGACTGCGACTGAGGATGGTTGGGAATGGGGAGCATGGACTACGCCGGATCGAAGGGGGCGTCTTTGTAGTCCATCGGGTCGACACGAACTGTCACGAATCGATCGCGACCCTGCCGCGAGTGCGCCTTGCTTCAGACCTTACGGCAATTCTTGCAGACGCCGTGCACTTCCAGGGTCTGCGCCTGCGGGCGGAAACCGAAGCTCTTTGCCTGTGCCTCGATCAGTTCGGCGACGCGCACGTCGCAGACTTCCTGCGCACTGGAGCAGACATCGCAGATCAGGAACGGTACCTGGTGCGACTCCGCGGGATGGTGACAGGACACGAAGGCATTGATCGATTCGAGCTTGTGGATGAAGCCGTTCTCGAGCAGGAAGTCCAGCGCGCGATAAACCGTCGGCGGCGCTGCGTTGCCGTGGCTCTCGCGCAATTGATCGAGCAGGTCGTAAGCCTTGACCGGCTTGCCGGCATTGGCGACGAGTTGCAGCACCTCGCGGCGCAGGGGGGTCAGGCGCAGGCCGCGTTCGGTACTGGCGTCCTCGACTGCACGCACGAAGCTGTGGGCGTCGTCGTGGTGATGGCCGTGAGGGCGATGGGGTGCATTGGCGGACACGTTCACCTCCTGTGTGGGAGCGATCATAACATTGGGCCCCGGCGAGGCTTTTTCGAGCCCCCCGGCAGGGGCGGCGGCAAGGCTGAACGGCGCGGCAGGCCGATTACGACCAGCCAGCCGAACGGCCCGAGCAGGGCCGCCGAGGTCACCCCCAGCCAGAAACGACCCCGCCACCAGCCCAACAGGCCGCCGACGGCGACAAAGCCCAGGGTCAGCCAGATCAACGGCCACCAGGGCACCGCCCCCATCAGGTTACGGAATATCAGCAGGAATGCGCCCGGATCGTTCGGGTCGACGCCTTGCAGGGCTTTGGCCAGCAACTCTTCCAGAACCCGTCTCCGTCAGCGCAGGGAAGCGCAGTAAACCACGCCCCCTGTGTCAGCCTTGTGCGCGAACCAGCGCTTCGTCGATCCGGCCCAATGCACCCTCGCGACCGGCCAGGTAGATGGTGTGCTCGATCGATGGCGAGACCTGGGTGCCGGTCATGGCTACGCGCAAAGGCGCGGCGACCTTGCCCATGCCAAGTTCAAGCTCGGCGGCGACCTGCTCGACCACGCCGTGGACGGCGGCCGGGTTCCAGTCGGCGAGGGCCGCCAGCTTTGTCTTCGCCAGGTTCAACACCGCGGCTGCGGTATCGGTCTTCAGATGCTTCTCGATCGCCTTTGGATCCCACTCGGCGATCGGCGCGTACCAGATACGCGCGCGCTCGGCCATTTCCTTCAGCGTCTGCACGCGATCGCGCAAGGCGACGATCACATCGACCGGTGCGGGGCCGATGTCCGGATCGATACCGGCCTGGCGCAGGTGCCATTCGAATTCCGGGGCGATCTCCAGCGGGTCGTCGTGCTTGAGGTAATGCTGGTTCAGCCACGACAGCTTGGCGATGTCGAAGCGCGAGGCGGCCTTGTTGACGTCGGCGATGTCGAACAGCGTTTTCATCTCCTCGACCGAGAAGATCTCCTGGTCGCCGTGCGACCAGCCGAGGCGGACCAGGTAATTGAGCAAGGCGTGAGGCAGGAAGCCATCGTCGCGATACTGCATCACGCTGACCGCGCCGTGGCGCTTGGACAGCTTCTGGCCGTCCGGGCCGAGGATCATCGGCAAATGCGCGAATTCGGGCACGGCCGCCCCGAGTGCCTTGTAGATATTGATCTGCCGCGGCGTATTGTTCACATGGTCGTCGCCGCGGATCACCTCGGTGATGCCCATGTCGATATCGTCGACGACGACGGCGAAGTTGTAGGTCGGGAAACCGTCCGAGCGGAAGATCACCAGGTCGTCGAGCTCCTCGTTCGACCACTCGATGCGCCCCTTCACCTTGTCCTCGAAAACGACGCTGCCGGTGGACGGGTTCTTGAAGCGGATGACCCTGTTCGGATCATCGCGCTTCGGCTCATTGCGCTCGCGGTAATAGCCGTTGTAGCGCGGCTTGACCCCAGCGGCCATGGCCTCGCTGCGCATCGTCTCGATTTCGTCCTTGCTCTCGTAGGCGTAATAGGCCTTGCCTTCGGCGAGCAGCTGTTCGGCAACCTCGCGGTACCGGTCCATGCGCAGGGTCTGGTAGAACGGACCCTCGTCATGGACCAGTCCCAGCCAGGACATGCCGTCCAGGATCGCCTGGACTGCTTCCTGGGTCGACCGCTCGCGGTCGGTGTCCTCGATCCGCAGCACGAAGGTGCCGCCACGGCGACGCGCCTCCAGCCAGCAATACAGCGCGGTGCGCGCACCGCCAATATGCAGGTAGCCGGTGGGACTGGGGGCAAAACGGGTACGAACAGTCATTGCAGTCATCGCGGAAACGGACGAATCGACGATTTTACCCGATGCGGGGCTTCCCAAGGGCCCAAATGACGGCTCCGGCGGCCCCGCGTCATATGGCGGTAACGGTCCGATCACCGTGCGGACATCGACCGGGCGCAATCTCCCCTAAGCCAGACAGGGGTTGTCGTCATGCGCATTGGCATCGTCACCGAAACCTATCCGCCGGAAGTCAACGGCGTGGCGTTGACGGTGCACGGCTTCGCCAACGGCCTGGCCCGGCGCGGCCATGACGTCCAGGTCATTCGTCCACGGCACCCCCAACGCCTCACCGATATCGATGCCCCCGGCATGAGCTCGATCGAGGTCGCCGGCGTCTCCATGCCACGCTATGCCGGGCTGCGCTTCGGCCTCCCCGCCCGCCGCCTGCTCGCCACGCACTGGCGCGAGGAGCGCCCCGACGCGGTGTATGTGGCGACCGAAGGCCCGCTGGGCGGCTCGGCCGTGGCGATCGCCAAACGCCTGGGCATCCCGGTGGCCACCGGTTTCCATACCCGCTTCGACGCTTATGCCAGCCACTACGGCGTTGGTTTCCTGACCCCGCTGGTCCGTGCCTACCTGGCCCGCTTCCATCGCCGCGCCCAGGCGACCGTGGTCTCGACGCGTGCCCTGGCCGACGAGCTGATCGGCATCGGCGTGCCGCACGCACGCGTGCTGCGCCGCGCGGTCGACACCCGGCTGTTCCACCCGTCGCGTCGCGACGAGCGCCTGCGTGCGAACTGGCAGGTCGAGCCGGAAACACCGGTCGTGCTCTATGTCGGCCGCATCGCGCCTGAAAAGAACCTCGACCTCGCGGTGAAGGCGTTCCGTACCCTGCAACGCCAGGTGCCCTCGGCGCGCTATGTCTGGGTGGGCGATGGCCCCGCACGGGCCGAACTGCAGGCCAGGCATCCGGATTTCATCTTTACCGGCGTGCTGCGTGGCGAAGCACTGGCCGCGCACTACGCGAGCGCGGACCTGTTCGTTTTCCCCAGCCTCAGCGAGACCTTCGGCAACGTCGTCCTCGAAGCGCTCGCCGCGGGTGTCCCGGTGGTTGCCTATGACGACGGCGCCGCGCGCGACTACATCGACAACGGCAGCAACGGCATCCGCATCGCCGTAGGCAACCCGTCCAGCTTCATTGAACGGGCCGCCGCCCTTGGCGCCGACCTGCCACGTCGACGTGCCATGGGCCAGAACGCCCACCTCAGCACCTCGTCCCTTACCCCCGACTCCGTCATCACGGAATTTGAATCGTTGATGCGCCGCCTCACCGAGGAACTGCCCCATGAACGCCATGCCGCCATCGCTGCCCGGGCTTGAACCCAAGCTCTCCGCGCGCCGCTCGGTCGTTCTTGACCGCCGCGTCTGCGTCGCCGCCAACCGCTGGGGCGCACGCCGCTTCGTCGGTGCCTTCTTCAGCGCGATCAGCCGTCTCGGCGACGGCGTGTTCTGGTACGCGTTGATGGCGGTGCTCGCCGCCGTCGGCGGCCGGCACGGCCTGTACGCGGCCATCCATATGGCCGCGACCGGCATGACCGCCCTCTTCCTCTACCGCCTGCTCAAGCGCTGGACGAAACGCCCCCGCCCGTTCCGCGCCTGCCCCGGCGTGATCGCCCATGTGCCGCCGCTGGATGAGTTCAGCTTCCCGTCCGGGCATACCCTGCAGGCCGTGTCGTTCACCATCGTCGCCCTGGCCTGGTTCCCGTTGCTGGCACCGTTGTTGATCGGTTTCACCGCGCTGGTGGCAATGTCGCGAGTGGTGCTGGGTTTGCATTACCCCAGCGACGTGCTCGCGGCGACGGTGATTGGTTGTGGGTTGGGGAGCCTTTCCTTGTGGCTGGCCAATGCGACGGGATGGATGGCATAGAACATTCCTGCGCTCAGGAGAGCCTTGCCCGCCCTACACCAAGATGCGAAGCCAATGATCCGGAGTGCTAGACGGCAGGCGACGCCGCGTCGAACTTCGCCATGCCTTTCTTCAAGTCGTCTGCGATCATTCCCAGCTCCAAAGCCAATGCCGCGCCGAACGACTCGGCCGCAGAACCGAACGACACCCGACACGCTTCAAGCTGACGGAGAACAATTTCGCACCCAGGCGGATTGTTACCTTGCACATCGCGCATAGCCTGGAGCAAGGCAAATCGCAGCATCCTGACGTCTTTGGCCAAAGCAGGCTCTTTGAAGACGGCCACGCCACCTTGACGAATACTCTCGTCGTTAATGCGAGCTTCCATACCCCTGAGCCGCAGGTCGGCCTGCTTCAGGAATTCACACCCCGATGGGGCGGACATGCTGCGGACTGGGCCGCTGGACCGGGAACCTGACGGATTAGTGGGACAATTTTCGACATTGACGATCCTGATTCGACTCGGAGGCATGCTTGCCGAACCGTTCGAAGTGACGTTGATCGTCGTATTCATGGCACCGGGCGCAACATTGATCGTGAATTGCATGATTATCGTGCTCCCTTCCAATAACTGACAGCTGAGCGGCGGTGGAAGGCATACATCTTCCTGGTCTCGATCATTTCAAAGCCCACGATCAATCCCGTCCCGGGCCAATTCCAGCCTCATAGCGATAGCCCTGAGATCCGGACCTATTTGTACGTCATCGTTCTCAAACAACTGCGACATTTGCGAACAAACCTCCCGGAAGCCTTCTATTTTGAGAAGCCCGTTCAGTTCTTCAATCGCCCTATTCAACGCAGGCTTCAAGTCGATGTCACTCTCCGAGAGAATCTTATCAAGGTCATCCTCAAGGTCGGTGGCGATTTTTCCTACCGCAACGGACGCAGTAAGGGCCGGCGTGTCTTTCATATCAGTTGGCAGGCTGAAACCTGAAGAGCCGTCGTCCTCGCCGGAATCCCAAGCAGGGTTCAAATACTCCGAAACCCGGTAGAGATCTTCCACCGCTGTATCGCAAACCAAGCGTATCCCACCACCAGGCGACACATTTTCTCGAAGCTCAGCGTTTGCCTGGCTCAGGAGCTCACTAGCGGATAGCGAAGCGCCAGAGCGCGGGCGCTCGGCATGAACCGCCATCGATGGATGCGGTTGACGCAAAGGCGGATGACCTGCTCCGGACCTCGTGCCGATGTTACTCACGACACTCGGTGCATGAAACTGACCACCAGCGGAAGGACCAGTGTCCTTTGGCTTTTCCAACTTATCGATCCGCTTGGGAGGGGCGATGTTGAAGACGCCCCGGAAAGCCTTGGCAAACGCCGAACCAATCGCCTTGAACGGCATGGTGATGCACTTGATGATGGATGTGGCGGAGATCTGCATGCCTTGCCTTGCTTATTCGATACGAATCGTCATTCGAACACGGCCATCGTCGACGGCGATTGCAGAATTCGATCAGGCAACCCTGCGTTACACGTCCGTGGTAATCCTCCGGCGGGAAAGCACTGAATCTGCAAGTTGCCGGTATCTATTCGACGTAAGCTCAGCCCCCTACCGCATTCGACAGGCACCATGTACTCCATCCAGCCGACCGGCGCAGCGCCGGGACACCCGGACCCTTCGTCGCGACAAGGGCACGTCGCCTCGCGAACCATGGGGAACTGTCTGATCGATATCCGGGCCTCGCACAGCCATCCGAGTAGCGGCACTCCTGCCGCCGAATCTTGTGAGACGCTGTATGACGCCGAGCAAAAAGTCATGCGCGGCGGAATCGGTCTACATCAGTTGCTACGATGGCGCGAACGCTGCGATAACGCCGCCTTGTGTAATGATCTGACCGCCATCGCCCGGGTCCTGGTGGACAATATCCGCCGGAAAGTCCTGTCGCCGAACATTGGCCACTGGATGCGAAATCTGCCATCGCGACTTGCCCCCGACGAGCGTGCGCCGTGGGATGCTTATGCACTGACAAGCCTGGCTTCGTCCATGGACGCAGTCGACCACCCGCTTGACCTTGACGTCGATGCACCCACACTGGGGACATGGTCATTGGCCGGCATCGTCGTTGCCAGGATATGGTCCGAGCCCGGTATCGTGGTGCAGCCGAAGGAGCGCGGTGCAAACTTTCGCTTCGTTGCGCCGTTCGCGCCGCCGTCCCTCGCGGCGTACGCCTCGGCATCAATCGCCAGCGCGCTTATACCCGCACTTCTGACGTGTGAAAGCATGACCGCAATCAAAGCCTGGATAGATTCCTCAGAGGCGATTTTCACAAACGATACTCGTGCTGCCACCCCAGGGAAATTGGCCCTCGTCGACACGCTCCAGTGTGTGCGTACGATCGTCGAAGCGCATGAAGCGGACGCCATTGGGCGGGCGTTGATGCACCCGCCGGCTCCAGATTGCCGAGCGAATTGTGTGTCTGTTCTCGGTGCCGGGCAGCTGAATGGATGGGGCTAATAAATGGTTTCGTGTTTTCGCGTGACCTGCGGGATGATGGCAAAGCTGATTCCAGGTATCCCGCCAGCTATCGGGTGAAGCCATGATCGAGAAGCCACTGGCTCCCGGCGAATATTTGCCGCTCACGCTGGCGCCAACGAAGAGCAGGCGCTGCGTGGGCAAACATATGCGAGAAACAGCACTGACCGGGCCGTATCTTTAACCACGCCACGACGGACACCACGCATGCTCCCCATCGGCAACAACACACCGCTCCACTCCTCCCCGAGTCAAGCAAGACCCGGCGACAACACTGCTGTCACTCGTGTTGCCGCCGCGGCCGGGCCCGGGGCGCTGTGCGACATCGTAAACCTACCTCCCGCGCGCAATCCCCGCCCGGGGACCGGCACTTTAGCGATCGCCCTCGCGCGCGCGGATATAAACGCGGTGCTCGATAACATGATGAATGTGCTGGAAGCGAAATCCAGGCGCGTCAACGCCATCGTGAATGGCATGCGCTAGGGCACGTCTACGCCCCGACCCGTTTATGGATGCTTCGGGGGAAGGATTCACGTAGGGTGCTTCCGCAGTTGCCGGTTGACCAGGCGCACGCCGGCACCTTCATCAGCAACCAAAGATGTCGGCGTGCTCGTCGTCCCTTTGGCCGCGGTGGACGATCATGTCGATGGCGCTGTGCCACAAAGGGAATGTGGCGCGCGAAATATGAAAGATTTCTTGGCAACGCTTTCTTATGCTTGGCCATTGATCAATTCGAGCTTATCGATGCCTTTCGCCCCTACCCTTGCATCAGCCTTCGGCACCTGTTTCCCGCGCAGGGTTGAGATCAGTGGCAGCACACCGCCGGCCACAGTTAATGGCGACAGTACCAAGGTCAATTCCGATCACGGAACGTCGCGATTCCGATCCGGCCTGAGCAGGATTTTTAACTGGACAAGCACCACACGCGGGAATCAAACCCCCACGCGCGCGGGAACCATACCAACCAGTGACATTGCCGTCCCGTCCAGCGATAAAAATTGTCAGACCATCTCGAACATTCCCGACATATCGTTCGGCACGGAAGATGCCACCCCGTCGCCTCAAGAGCTGTCGGCTGCTCGTTCTGCAATCAGCCTGATTCAGGTCTTGCGTTGGCGCGAAACGTGCCCGCCTGGCAAGCAAAAGGACCATCTATCTGAGCTAGCCCACCAGTTGGCGGACGGCGCCAAGAACAAATATGTGCCTATGCTCGCCATTCGGTTGTTGGAAGACCCGGATGGGATGACAACTGGGGGCGGGAAGAACTCCTGGGAATCCGTCAATCCCTCAATCCTTCTAAGGTTCCTTGCCCCCGGGTCGTCCCCGCTCAGTTTCCATATCGATCCGACGAAACTGGGCGTATGGGCGTTGACCGGCATCATCAGTTCGCGACTCTGGTCGGAGCCTGGCATGCAACAAGGCCATGGAAGTGACGACTATCAAGGATGCCCAAACTTCGCTCCGCCGCCCGAAGCTCCCTCCCTGTCCACCTACGCCTCGGCGACGATAGCTAACGAGTGCGTCAATACGCTGCTCGCCTGTGATGCCATGACCGATGTCAGGAAGTGCCTGGATTCGACACTGGCACGGTTCGGAACACTTCCTGGCAGGAATTCGCCGGACGCAGGCTCTCTCCATGCGCTTATCACCGAACTGCGCGAAGCGCGCGCCTCGATCGACCACCACGACGCGAGCTCCCTGGGCAAGGCGCTGCTACGACTGGACGATCGTCCCGCGCACTGCATCCCGCAGGTGCTGGAGGTTGTCGACTGGGACAGACGCAGGGTGATGAGCTAGCCGGTTACACACCACGGGCCGCAGATCCAGGCCCGCGGCCCCGTGATGAATGCAACCCAATGCAGCGCGCGGCGCATTCATCAGCAGGCGAGGCAGCTTGGGCAGCGAGAAACATCCAGAAGCGCCGGACGGCGACCCTGAATGCGCGAATTCTGCAAGCTGAAGGAGCGAATTCGCCCTAGCCTTCGTGTTCCCAACCGACACGCTGGAGCTTTGGTTCATGCCCCCGATCGACCATCTCGTAACCCCCACGCATCTCGCCAGCACTCGAGCTGATGTCGGCGAGACCCGCCGCGCCAGCTCCTTCATGGCCTCGGCACTTCTAGGGGCACGAAACGCTCCTTCGTTCCCCGAGGCACGGCGCAACGAGTACATCGCGCGGGAGATCGGCCGCCGCGTCGGAATGGGCTTGGGAGTAAGGATGGTCTTCAGCACAATGACACCCAGGCAACAACGGGTGCTGGTCGACCTTGCCGGTGCGAACCATAGACCAAGCCAAGAGGAAGCCAGGCTCCTGGTATTAGGTTCCGTACTGCTTCATCTTCGGAATGGCCCCCGCCCCCCAGCCGAATGACCGGAAACCCGACGAAGAACCCGCACAAGGTGCGCTCCTGAAAGCGCGCCGTGTGTTTATGCGGCGCGCGGCGCCTTCATCAGCAGGCCAAGCACGTCGGCGAGCTTGTCGCGCATTTCGCGGCGGTCGACGATCATGTCGATGGCGCCGTGCTCGATCAGGAACTCGGAGCGCTGGAAGCCTTCAGGCAGGGTCTCGCGGACGGTCTGCTCGATGACGCGAGGGCCGGCGAAGCCGATCAGGGCTTTCGGTTCGGCGACGTTGAGGTCGCCGAGCATGCCCAGGCTGGCGGAGACGCCGCCGGTGGTCGGGTGAGTGAGTACCGAGATGTACGGCACGCCGGCATCACGCATGCGTGCCAACGCGGCCGAGGTCTTGGCCATCTGCATCAGCGAGAACAGGCCTTCCTGCATGCGCGCGCCACCGGTGGCGGCGAAGCAGACCAAGGCGCTGCGATCGGCCAGGGCGCGTTCGGCGGCGCGGGTGAATTTCTCGCCGACGACCGAGCCCATCGAGCCGCCCATGAAGGCGAACTCGAAGGCGACTGCCATCAACGGGCGCTGCTTCAGCGTGCCGCGCATGGCGATCATTGCGTCTTTTTCGCCGGTTGCTTTCTGCGCGGCGACGATGCGGTCCTTGTATTTCTTCTGGTCCTTGAATTTGAGCGCGTCGACCGGCTCGAGCTTCGACCACAGTTCCTCAATGCTGCCTTCGTCGAGGAAGGCGTTCAGGCGCAGGCGTGCCGAGATGGCGTGGTGATGCCCGCACTTCGGGCAGACCATCAGCGATTTCTCGAGTTCGGGACGATAGAGTACGGTGCCGCAACCGGCGCACTTTTCCCACACACCCTCGGGAACCTTGCCCTTGCCGGCCTGCGCGCCTTGCGCACGGGTCCGCGGCGTCATGATTTTTTGCAGCCAGTTCATATGTGGCACCTCTCGAATTCGTTACTTAGCGCGCATCCAGCGCCGCACGGATCGGCGCCAGGAAGGCCTCGGCCTTTGCCGCCGCATCTTCCGCGGTTTCGGCACCCGCCAGGCGCTCCACCAGCGCGCTGCCGATCACCACGGCATCGGCAAAGGCGGCGATCGCCTTGGCGCTTTCAGCATTACGCACGCCGAAACCGACCGCGACCGGCGCCCGGGACCGGGCCCGGATCGATGCCACACGCTCCGCAATCTCGCTGGTGCTGAGCTGCGCCGCGCCGGTGATGCCGGCAAACGACACATAATACAGGAATCCCGCCGCGGCCTCGCAGAGCCGCTCCAGGCGGTCCGGGGCGGTGGTCGGGGCGGCCAGCAGGATCTGGCTGAGGCCGGCCTCGCGCAACGGCGCCAGGACCCCGGATTCCTCGATCGGACAGTCGACCAGCAGCACGCCGTCGACACCGGCCGCGGCGGCGTCGGTGGCGAAGCTTGGGTAGCCGTACATCTCGATCGGGTTGAGATAACCCATCAGCACGACCGGCGTGTCGGTATCGTCCGCGCGAAATTCGCGCACGCGCGCCAGCACCTGGTGCAGGCCGACGCCCTTGGCGATGGCACGCTCGCTGGCGTGCTGGATCACCGGGCCATCGGCCATCGGGTCGGAGAACGGCACGCCGAGCTCGATCACATCGGCGCCGGCGGCGACCAGCGCATGCATCAACGGCACCACCGATTCCGGCGAGGGATCGCCGGCGGTGACGAAGGGGATCAGGCCGGTACGGCCGGCGGCTTTCAGCGCGGCAAAACGTCGATCGATGCGGTTCACAGTTCGATGCCTTCGCGTGCGGCAATGGTATGCACGTCCTTGTCGCCGCGGCCAGAGAGGTTGGCCAGGACGATGGCGTCCTGCGGCAACTCGCGGGCCAGCTTCATCGCCTGGGCGATGGCATGGCTGGATTCGAGTGCGGGAAGGATGCCTTCGGTACGCGCGAGCAGATGGAAGGCTTCGAGCGCCTCGTCGTCGGTGATGCCCACGTATTCGGCACGGCCGGCATCCTTCAGGAAAGCATGCTCGGGACCGACACCGGGATAGTCCAGGCCGGCCGAGATCGAATGGGTCTCGGTGATCTGGCCGTCGTCGTCGCACAGGACATAGGTGCGGTTGCCGTGCAGCACGCCCGGCCGGCCGGCGGCCAGCGATGCGGCGTGACGCCCGGTGGCAATGCCCTCGCCCGCCGCTTCGGCACCGACGATGCGTACCTCGCGGTCGTTGAGGAAAGCATGGAACAGGCCGATCGCATTGGATCCGCCACCGACGCAGGCGGTGATCGCATCCGGCAACCGGCCGTACTGGTCGAGCATCTGGGCGCGTGCCTCACGGCCGACGATGGCGTTGAAGTCGCGCACCATCTGCGGGTACGGGTGCGGACCGGCGACCGTGCCGATGATGTAGAAGGTGTCGCCGACGTTGGTCACCCAGTCGCGCATCGCTTCGTTCAGCGCGTCCTTGAGCGTCTTCGAGCCGGAGGTGACCGGGACGACCTCGGCACCGAGCAGCTTCATGCGGTAGACATTGATCTTCTGCCGCTCGATATCGACCGCGCCCATGTAGACCACGCACTTCAGGCCCATCCGTGCGGCGACCGTGGCGCTGGCCACGCCGTGCTGGCCGGCGCCGGTCTCGGCGATGATGCGGGTCTTGCCCATGTGCCGGGCGACCAGGGCCTGGCCGATGGTGTTGTTGATCTTGTGCGCGCCGGTATGGTTCAGGTCCTCGCGCTTGAGCAGGATCCGGGCGCCGCCAACATGCTTCGACAGCCGCTCGGCGTGATAGATCGGGCTCGGCCGGCCGACGTAGTGAGTGAGGTCGCGATCGAGTTCGGCGAGGAAGGCCGGATCCTCGCGCAGGCGGAAGTAGGCTTCGGTCAGTTCGGCCAGCGGCGCCATCAGCGTCTCGGCCACAAACACCCCGCCGAACTCGCCGAAGCGGCCATGCGCGTCGGGATAGGCGTGAAAATCGGCGATCTTGGTCATGATCTCTTCGGTATCGGTCGGTGGCTCACGGCGCCTGCTGCGCCGCAGCGATAAAGCGTTCCATCTTAGCCTCATCCTTGATGCCGGGCGATGTCTCGATGCCGCTGGACACGTCCACCGCCCAGGGGCGGGCGATGCGGATGGCCTCGGCGACATTGGTTTCGTTGAGGCCGCCGGCAAGGATCAGCGGCTGGCCCAGGTCCGTCGGCATCAGCCGCCAGTCGAAGGACTTGCCGCTGCCGCCCTGCTCGCCCAGGCCGTGACCGTCGAGCAATAGCCCTGCCGCACGCGGATACGCGCCAAGCCGCTGCAGCGCCGCGGCGCCCTCGCCCATGGCGATCGCCTTCAGGTAGCGCAAGCCGAAGCTGGCGCACCAGTCGTCTTCCTCGCTGCCGTGGAATTGCAGCAGGTCAGGCTGCAGCGTGCGTGCCACATGCCTTACCCAGTCCGCATCGTCGTCCATGAGCAGGGCTACGGTGCTGACGAAAGGTGGCAACGCCGCACGGATCCGCGCGGCGGCTTCCGGCTCGATAAAGCGCGGACTCCGCCGGGTCAGCACGAATCCGACCGCATCGGCGCCAAGGCGCGCGGCAAGCAGCGCATCGTACTCGCGGGTGATGCCGCAGCATTTGATCCGGGTCCTCACAGGCAGACCTCGGCCGGCAGGCCCCAATGCGCTTCGTAGCGGGGACCGAGGAAGGTCAGGCCCGAAGCAGGCGCGGTGGCGCCGGCGACCTCGCGATCGCGGCCGGCCAGCAGTTCACCGATCCACTCGACCGGACGGTCGCCACGGCCAACCAGCAAGAGCGAACCGACGATATTGCGCACCATGTGATGGAGGAAGGCATTGGCTTCGATATCGACCACGATGTGCTCGCCGTCCCAGGCGACCTTCACCGAGCGCACATTCCGCCGAGCATGCGTGGCCTGACACGAAATGGCCCGGAAAGCGGAGAAATCGTGCTCGCCGACCAGTACCTGTGCGGCCTCATGCATCGGGCCGGGATCCAGTGGATGGCGTTCCCAGGTCAGGTAGCGGGCGAACAACGCCGGCCTTACGGTACGACTAAGGATGCGGTAACGGTAGCTGCGCGCGCGCGCCGAGAACCGCGCGTGGAAATCGTCGGCCACCGGCTGTGCCCAGGTCACCGCGACGCTGCCCGGCAGGTTCGAACAGGCGCCAAGCACCCAGCCGCGCATATCGCGCACGACCTCGGTATCGAAATGGACCACCTGGCAGCGCCCGTGCACGCCGGCATCGGTACGACCGGCGGCGGTGACTTCGACCGGATGGGCGGCGACATACGTCAGCGCGTCTTCCAGCGCGCCCTGCACGGTGCGCGCATGGCTCAGCCGTTGCCAGCCGAAGAAGTCGGTGCCGTCGTATTCGACGCCTAGGGCGATGCGCATGGGGAGAACTGCGGCAGAGGAAGCCGCAAGATTATCACGGGGGTGAAACCGTCTTGCTGGGGGTTCGTGCCCACCATGGCATCCGCAACACTCACTTCCGTCGCCCCGGCGCAGGCCGGGGCCCCAGTGGCGACCACCGACCACTAATGCCACTGGATACCGGAGTGCGTGTACGGACCGGGGACATCGGCGCTGGCATGACGATCAAAAGCAAGGCGCGACACACATCTCGTCTATCGTCACCCCGGCGCTCGAAAACCCCTAGCCGATATCGGCGAGGATGCGTCGTGCGGTGTCTTTCTGCATCTGGCTGCCTTCGGCCATGACTTCCTCGAGCATGGCGCGGGCGCCATCGGAGTCGCCCATGTCGAGGTAGGCGCGGGCCAGGTCGAGCTTGGTGTCGACCGGGTCGTCGCTGAAGCCTTCGCCTTCAGGATCGAGCGACGGCGCATCGGTGAATTCAGGCTCGTCGAAGCGCCAGGTCGAGGGGATATCTCCAACCGGTGCGGGAGCGGCCGGTGCGGCGAACTCGAGCGGCGGCGGTTCGTTCGGGCCCAGACTCGACAGGTCGTCGAAATGGGAGACAGGCGGCGTATCCAGACCGTCGATATGCGCGGTTTCCTCGGCCAGCCGGGCCGCGGCATTGGCTTCCGCGTCGGCATTCTGGCGCGGCGACAGGTCGAAATTGAAGTGGTATTCGCTGTGCTTCAGCGGGGTCGCCATCGACGGGTTGCGCTCGCCGTTCGGGCCGGTCTCGGCGACATATTTGTCGAGATCGAACTCCTCCAGCGCGTTTTCCTCTTCTTCCGTGCGCGGCTGGCCGCCAAACAGCGGATGGCTGGGGGCGAGGTCCTCGCCCATGCGCACCACTTCACGCCATTCCTGTTGTTCGGGATCGGCAACGTGGGCGTACATCGCTTCGGCGGCGGCCTCGAAATGCTCGACGTCGCGACGACCGTAATAAAGGCTGACCAGTTCCAGGTGCAGACCGATGTCGTCCGGGTTCTCGGCCAGCAGGTCGAGCAGCTCGCGCTGGTCGCTGTCCATGCCTTCGTCGCCGAATTCGTCGAAGCCACCGTCGAAACGGTCGGCCAACGATGGGCCGGCGGCCGCGGCGACCGGCTTCTTGCGACGGCCAAGCAGGCCGACCAGGAGCAGGACCACGACGGCACCGCCGCCCACGGCCCAGGCCCAGGGCTGCATGTACCAGGGCTCTTCGGCCATGACCGGGATCGGATGAGCGACCGGCTTCTTCACCGGTACCGCAGGCTTGTTCAGCGCCACCGGGGTGACCGGGGCGGCTTCCTTCAGCGGCGCCGTGGCGACGGTCGCGCCCGGGGCCGGGGTGTTCATGTTCGGCGTGGCAACGGCGGCAACGACGGGTGCCGGGGTGCTCGCCGGCGCGGCAGGTGCCGGCGCGGGCGTGGCAGCAGCGGCAGTTGGCGACGTCGCCGCAACGGCCGGCTGGCCACCGGCCTTGCGAGCGTCGGCCAGCTTGCGCTGGAGTTCGGCGATCTCGGCGTCCTTCAGGCTCAACAGGCGCTGGTTCTTGTCGTTGATGCCCTGCAGGTCGTCGATACGGGATTTGAGTTCGTCGCCCTGCTGCTTGAGCGAGGTCAGCGCCTCCTTCGAGCTCGCGATCTCCTGACGCAATGCGGCTACCGCGGCGGTGGCCTTGCCACCGGCAGCACCTGTCGAGGCGCTGTCGCCACCGTCCTTGGCCGGTACGATGGCCAGACGATCGGACGAGGCCGCGGCGGACTTCGGCGAGCTGGGCTTTTCGGTGGCGGCCGCATCGGCGACCACGGCCGGCGAACGGGCGGCCCCGCTGCGCCACTCTTCGTTCTGACGGCGTACTTCGGCCAGGGCGGTAGCGGCGTCCAGCGCCGCCAGATCGTCCTTGCCCGGTGCGCGCAGGACGGCGCCCGTCTTCAGCGCATTGACGTTGTCGCGGTAGAAGGCGTCGGGATTGGCCTTCTGTAGCGCGATCAGCATCTGGTTCATGCTCGCGCCGCCGCCCATTTCCTTGGCGATGGCGGAGAGCGTCTGGCCGCGCTGGACCGGTCCGTAGTTGCCGTCCTTCAAGGCGGCCGGAGCGGCGGCAGCGCGCGGACGCGGTGCAGCGGCGGGCTTCGGCGACTCGCTCGACGCGACCGGTGCGGCGGGACGCGATGCCGCGGCGGGTGCGGCGGGTGCGGCCTTGCCACTGCTGACGGGCGCGGCCGCGGTATGCGGCGGATCCAGCAGCATGGTCACTTCGCGTACCACCTTGCCGCTGCCCGAGCGTAATTCGACCAGGAAGTCGAGGTAGGTATCGCGGATCGGCGAGGCGCTGGTGACCCGGACCACGGACTGGCCCTGGGCATTGGTGGTGACCGCGAATTTGAGGTCTTGCGGCAACTTCGAGCGATCGAGGCCGGCGCGGGAGAAATCGTCGCTGGAGGCCAGGGCGGCCTCGATACGGCCGTTACCCGTCGTGTCAGTCAGCGGGATTTCGGCAAGCAGGGGCTGGTCCATGGTGGATTTCACCTGGATCTGGCCGAGGCTCTGCGCCATGGCATGGCTTCCGCCCACCGTCAGCGCAAGCATGATCGACAGTTTCAACGAACGGTTCATCAACCCTTTCCCCCGAACTTGACCGCACAAGCCGCCCCCGGGAGGGTGCGGCCGCGAAGGCGCCACTTTAGTCTACCCAGCGGAGAATCAACAATAGCGGCGACGGGTAGTTACGCGACAACGTTGACACGGTCACGTAACCGAGGCCCGCTGAGCCTACTTACCGCTCGCTTTGGCCGGAGCCGGAGCCTTGGCAGCCTCCGCCTCGTGCAACTGGCGCTCCAGGTCCGCAATGGCCCGGTCTTTCTCGCCAAGTGCCTGACCGGACTGCTTTCCCTGGCTTTCCAGTGCCTGCATGCGTTGCTGCATCCGGGCGACCGCCGCGCCCTGCTCGGCGGTCTGCTGCTTGATGCCGTCGACCTGGCTGCTTTCGACCAGGCCACCCTTGTCCTGGACACCGGTCGCGGCGAACGCGGCCGGCGCCACCAGGGCCAGGACCACGGCACACGCGGCGCGGCTCACAGGTACTCCTCGATCAGGATCTCGGCGATCTGTACGGCGTTCAGTGCCGCGCCCTTGCGGATATTGTCCGAGACGATCCACAGGTCCAGGCCGCGCGGATGGGAGATGTCGTCGCGGATCCGGCCGACGAAGACCTCGTCCTTGCCCGCCGCGTCGGAGACCGGCGTCGGGTAACCGCCGGCCTTGCGCTCGTCGATCACGACGATGCCCGGCGACCGCTCCAGCAGTTCGCGTGCCTGGTCGGCGTCCATCTTGTCGCGCGTCTCGATGTGCACCGCCTCGGCATGGCCATAGAACACCGGCACGCGCACGGCGGTCGGGTTCACCGCGATCGACTCGTCCTCGAGGATCTTGCGGGTCTCCCAGACCATCTTCATTTCTTCCTTGGTATAGCCATTCGGCTGGAAGTCGTCGATGTGCGGGATGACATTGAAAGCAATCTGTTTGGGGAACTTGCCCGGTTCGACACTCTGGAAGTTGAGCAGCGCGGCGGTCTGCTTGCCAAGTTCCTCCATGCCGCGACGACCCGCGCCGGAGACGGACTGGTAAGTGGCCACATTGATCCGCTCGATGCCGACGGCGCGATGGATAGGCGCCAGCGCGACCAGCATCTGCATGGTCGAGCAGTTCGGGTTGGCAATGATGCCGCGATTCTCGTACTGCGCGATCGCGTGCGGATTGACTTCGCTGACGACCAGGGGAATGTCGTCCTCATAGCGGAATTCCGAGGTGTTGTCGATGACGACCGCGCCAGCCGCCGCGGCGCGCGGCGCATGCTCGCGGCTGACCGATCCGCCCGCCGAGAAGAAGGCGATGTCGACGCCGTCGAAGTCGTAGTCGGCAAGGTTTTTCACGGTGATCTTTTTGCCGGCGAAGTCGATCTGGTCGCCCGCGGAACGCTCGCTGGCCAGCGGCACCAGTTCGCTGATCGGAAAATCGCGTTCGGCCAGGATCGCCAGCAGCGCTTCACCCACGGCACCGGTCGCACCGACCATGGCCACCTTGTAACTCGTCTTCTTGCTCATCGTCTCTTTGTTCTGATGGAAGGGTTGTCGAAGGCTAGCCGGCCGAAACCAGCACGCCCGGGTTGAGCAGGGTCGGCGGATGGTCCGCATGCGGACCATGGCCGAACACGGCAAGCACGTTGTCGATCGCCAGCATCGCCATGGCGCGCCGCGTATCGATGCTGGCGCTGGCGATATGCGGGGTCAGCAAGACATTGTCCAGGGCGAGCAGCGCGGGGTTCACCACCGGCTCGCCCTCGTAGACGTCGAGCGCCGCCGCGGCAATGCCTCCGGCAGCCAATGCCCGGGCCAGCGCGGCATCGTCGACGATACCGCCGCGCGCGATGTTGACCAGTACCGCGGTTTTCTTCATCCGCGCCAGTTCCGGCTCGCCGATCGCATGGCGGTTGGCGGCGGTGAATGGCAAGACCAGGATCAGGTGATCGGACCGGGCGAGCAGCGTGTCCTTGTCCACGTAGTTCGCCCCACACTCCCGCTCGATGTCGGCGGGCAGCCGTGAGCGGTTGTGGTAGATGACCTTCGTGCGAAACCCCGAAGCGCGACGCGCGATGGCCTGGCCGATGCGGCCCATGCCGAGGATGCCCAGGGTGCTGCCATGCACATCGGCACCGAGCCAGCCGTCGAAACGCGACGTCTTCCACTGGCCAGCGCGTAACCAGCGCTCCGAGGCGCCGGTCCGGCGAGCCGCGCCAAGCATCAGCGCCCAGGCGAAATCGGCGACGCTTTCGGTCAGTACGTCCGGCGTGTTCGACGCGGCGATGCCGGCGGCGGTCAACGCGTCCAGATCCAGGTTGTTGTAACCGACGCCGGTGTTGGCGACGATCTTCAGATGCTTCGCCGCGGCAATGACCTCGCTGTCGATACGGTCGCCCAACCCGACGATCGCGGCGTCGACATCGGCAAGACGCTCGCGCAACTCGATCGCGGAATAGGCGCGCTCGTCGGTTTCGGCATGCACCTCGAAGTACGGCTCGAGCCGCGCGACGATATCGGCGAACAACGGCCGGGAGACCCAGACTTTCGGCTTGCTCACGAACGACTCCCGGGAATACGTGGGGTGATCTCACCGACATCGCCGCATTGCGCGCGATGGCGCAGCGCCTGGTCCATCAGCACCAGGGCCACCATCGCTTCGACGATCGGCACCGCGCGAATGCCGACGCAGGGATCGTGGCGCCCTTTGGTGACGACCTCGACCGGCTCGCCGGCACGGTTCACGCTATGGCCCGGGACAAGGATGCTGGAAGTCGGCTTGAAGGCGACCGAGGCGACGACAGGCTGGCCGCTGCTGATTCCGCCGAGGATGCCACCGGCATGGTTGCTGGCAAAACCGTCCATCGTCATCTCGTCGCGATGGGTCGAGCCACGCTGCGCCACCGCCCGGAAGCCGTCGCCGATTTCCACGCCCTTGACCGCATTGATCGACATCAGCGCCGCGGCAAGTTCGCCGTCGAGCTTGCCGTAGACCGGCTCGCCCCAGCCTGGCGGCACGCCCTCGGCGACCGCGGTTACCCGCGCGCCGACCGAGTCGCCGGACTTGCGCAGAGCATCCATATAGGCCTCGACTTCGGGCACCTGCAGCGCATCGGGCCAGAAGAAGGAGTTGTCCTCGACCACCGAGGCATCGAAGGTCCGTGGCACCAGTTGGCCGATCTGGGCGACATGGCCATGCACACGCACGCCGTGGCGCTCGGCCAGCCATTTCTTCGCGACCACGCCGGCAGCGACGCGCATCGTGGTTTCGCGTGCCGAAGAACGACCGCCGCCACGCGGATCGCGGATGCCGTATTTCTGCCAGTAGGTGTAATCGGCATGGCCCGGGCGGAAGGTGTCGACGATATTGCCGTAATCCTTCGAGCGCGCATCGACATTACGGATCAGCAAGGCGATCGGCGTGCCGGTGGTCTGCCCTTCGTAGGTCCCGGAAAGGATCTCGACCTCATCGGCCTCGCGGCGCTGCGAGGTATGCCGCGTGCGCCCCGTTGCCCGGCGATCGAGGTCGGCGCGGAATTCGGCCACGTCCAGGGCCAGCCCCGGTGGGCAACCGTCGATCACGCAGCCAATGGCCGGGCCGTGGCTTTCGCCGAAGGTGGTGACGCTGAAGAGCTTGCCGAACGTATTGGCTGACACGTTGCTTCCCGTTATGCCCGGCTCAAGCGCACTGCGCGGATCGCGTCGGCGTGCTCGACCAGGTCGCGGCGTTCCAGTGCGAAGATGCCCATCTGGCCGACCTTGAACTCCAGCCAGACAAAGGGCACCTGCGGCAGCAGCGCGCCCAGGGCGTGCTCGCTATCGCCGACCTCGACGATCAGGAGCCCGTCGTCGGTCAGGTGATCGGCCGCCTCGTCGAGGATGCGGAAGGTGATGTCCAGTCCATCATGGCCGGAGGTCAGGCCGAGGACCGGTTCATGACTGTATTCGGCCGGCATGGCGGCATATTCGTCGTCGGTGACGTACGGCGGGTTCGACACGATCAGGTCGTAGCGCTCGTTGGCGACGCCGTCGAACAGGTCGGACTTCAATGCGTGTACACGGCCCTCGACATGCTGGAAGAGGATGTTCTCGCCGGCCAGCGCCAGGGCGTCGTCACTGATGTCGACGATATCGACCTGCCAGTCCGGGTTGTACTCGGCCATGGCGATGCCGATGCAGCCCGAACCGGTGCAAAGGTCCAGCGCGCGTTCGACGTGACGGCCGTCCAGCCACGGCGTGAAACCGTTCTCGATCAGTTCGGCGATCGGCGAACGCGGCACCAGGGCACGCGCGTCGCTCTTGAATTTCAGGCCGGCGAACCAGGTCGAGCCGACCAGGTAGGCCACCGGCAGGCGCTCGACCACGCGGCGCTCGATCAGCGCCAGCACTTTTTCGCGTTCGGCCATGGTCATCCGGCCGGCGCCGTATACCGGCGAAATGTCCGGCGGCAGGTGCAGGCTGGCCAGGACCAGATGGGTGGCTTCGTCGATCGGGTTGTCGTGGCTATGCCCGAAGGTCAGGCCGGCCTCGGAGAAGCGGCTGGCGGCATAGCGGATAAAGTCGACGATGGTGGCGAGTTCGTGGGTCACGGAGTCGGTCAGGAAAGCAGGGCGGCCCAGTATAGCCGCTTGTGGGAGCGCGCCCTGTGCGAGGGGTCCTTGTGTGAGCGAGCCCTGTTCGCGAGTCCTTTTGCCTCACGCTCTCAAGAGCTGGCAATCGGGAGGGCAAAAGCCCCAAAGGACTCGCGAACAGGGTTCGCACAACTGTCGGCTCCCATGACGGCGTCTAAAACGCCCAGCGGGCGCCCAGGTTGATGCCCCAGCCGCGGGTACCGGCGCTGCCGAGGTCCTTCTGGTAGTCCCCTTCCCCGTATAGCGAGATGTGGTTGCCGAAGGTCATCGTGCCGCCCAGGCCCAGCTCCACGGCCCGGCCATAGCTGCCCCCGGTGAACTCCTGCGAGATGCCGAAGGCATCGTTGCCCACGGTCACATGGGGACGGCCGCCCCAGCCCTGGATGTAGTTCAGGCGCAGGTACGGGGTGCTCTGCCGGTCGTTGTCGCCCTTCCAGGTCCGGGTCAGGCGGACGCCCAGACGGCCGATGTTCTGGTCGTAGTCGTCATAGCGGACACTGGCGCCGTCGCGATCGGTCAGGTCGTTCATCGCCAGGTGCTGCCGGCTCAACTGCAGTTGCGGCTCCAGTTCCATGCCGTTGTCGAAGCGCCAGGGATATCCCGTCTCGATCGAGGCGGTCCAGCCTACCGCGCGGATATGCGCGATGTCCGTGGCCCGCGCGACATCGATATCGCCCTGGTGGCGATCGCCCGAGACCACGCCGTCGATATAGAAGCCGTTGGCGTGCTGCCAGGTCAGGTACATGGCGATGCTGTTGCTGTAGTACTTGGTCCGGCTGTCACCGTCGACCGCATGCGGCTCGACCCGCGTGGTGCCATGGGTGAAGGCCACGCCGCCGCGCATCGTCGACTTGTCCGTATCGATGTCGAACGCGTTGGCGCCGACCTGCAGCGCATTGGTGTGCTGGTCGAAATCGTAGCCGTACTGTTTGAAGCTGCGATCGGTGCTGTAGCGGTAATCGCCGCCGATATAGCGGGCGAAGGCTTCGCCGCCCAGCCCGTCGTCCATGGTTCCTTCATGGCGGATCTCGCCCAGGCGCTTATGCAGGTTGTCCAGCACCTGGTAGGCATAGCCGGCCAGTGCTGTCGGGGCGGCGATATACGCCGGCACCTGCGGCGTTACCGCGCGGCGACCCGGCGCGCAATTGTCGATGCCGTCGACCACGCAGCCGTCGAGCGCCGCGAGGGCGGCCGTTGGCGGCTCCGGCAGCGCTGCCAATGAGGGATCCGCGGGCGGCAACGGCGCGGGTGCCGGGGCACCCGGTGCCGGCGATGGCGGTGGATTGGCCGGCGTCGGCGGGATGCAGTTGGTCTGGCAGACATAGATATTGGCCAGCCGGTAATCCCAGTACTGGTTGCCCGCCGTGCTTCCCGCGACCACGCGCTGCGATGCCTGGGCGGCACCTGGCTCGAAGGCGTAGAGGCCGTACTGGAAGGGACCGGCGGCAAGGTAGCCGCCGTTGAGGCGGAATGCCGCCGAGCTCGAGGTGCCGGCGACCTGCACCACGGAAATGCCTTCGTTGGCATCCACCGCGCTGTTGTGGTTGAAATCGCTCAGTGCCCCGGTGCTCGCC
>DASYLE010000204.1:0-16759 GCA_036009745.1 Luteibacter sp.
GGGGCGAAGCTCAACCGGCAGCTGCTCGCCTTCTCGCGGCGCCAGGACCTGCGCACCGAGGCGATCTGCGTCGACGACCTGATCCCCGGGTTTGAAGACCTGCTCGATCGCGCGGTCGGCGAAACGGTCAAGGTAATCGTCAAGCCCGCCGAGGAATCCTGGTACTGCCTGACCGACCAGCACCAACTGGAAACGGCGATCCTCAATCTGGCGATCAATGCCCGCGACGCCATGCCCAAGGGCGGCACGCTGACTATTTCGACATCGATGAGGAGCATCGATGAGAATACGGCCACGGCGTGGGGTACCGCCGCCGGGGAGTACATCGTGGTGTCCGTCGCCGATACCGGCACCGGCATGAGCCCGGAGTTGCAGGCACGCGTCTTCGAGCCGTTCTTCACGACCAAGGAAGTCGGCAAGGGCACCGGACTTGGCCTGAGCCAGGTCTATGGCTTCGCCAAACAGTCCGGCGGCATCGTGACCATCGAGAGCGAGCCGGGACAAGGTACCGTCGTGCTGATCCACCTTCGCCGCGCGGAGCGACCGCGCGACGCGATCGCCGCGGCCGGAACGCCACTGCCCGAGAACCGGGGCCAGGGCCTGGTCCTGCTGGTCGAGGACGATGCTGACGTACGCGCCATTGCCAGCAGCCTGCTGCAGGACCTGGGTTACGTGGTGCGCGAGGCCGATACCGGCCGCAAGGCGCTGGCGATGCTCGAAGCCGAAGGGTCGGTCGATCTGGTCTTTACCGACGTGATCATGCCCGACGGCATGAACGGCATCGAGCTTGCGCGTGAACTGGCCTGGCGTTATCCGCGCCTGCCGGTGTTGTTGAGTTCCGGCTATACCGCGCAGCAGCTCGAATCGCAACGAGCCGGCAAGGAATTGCGCGTCCTGCGCAAACCCTACACGCAGGCAGACCTGGCCCAGGCGATCAAGGACGCGATGGGCTAGACCACCGGCTGCAGGTTGAAGCCCGCCTGGCTCACCGGCTCGACCAGCCAGTGGTCGAGCAGCAGGAAGGCGAACAGCACCATCAGGTAGACGATGGAATAGTTGAACACCTTCATCGAGAACAGCTCGTCCGGCGGATTCAGCAGGCGGATCGCGTAGTAGAGGAAACCGCCGCCGAGGACCACGGCGCTGCCCAGGTACAGCAGGCCGCTCATGCCGGTGAAGTACGGCAGCAAGGTCACCAGGAACAGCAGGATCGTATAGAACAGCACGTGCCAGCGCGTGTATTCCACGCCATGGGTGACCGGCAGCATCGGCACCTGCGCGCGCGAATAATCGTCGCGGCGGAAAATCGCCAGCGCCCAGAAATGCGGCGGCGTCCACACGAAGATGATCAGGCACAGTTGCAGTGCATAGGGATGCAGCGAACCGGTGACGGCGGTCCAGCCGAGTACCGGCGGGATGGCGCCGGCGAGGCCGCCGATCACGATGTTCTGCGGCGTCGCGCGCTTCAGGTAGGCGGTATAGACCACCGCATAGCCGATCAGGCCGCCGAAGGTGAGCACCGCGGTCAGCGGATTGACCAGCAAGGCCAGGATCAGCATCGAGATGATGCCGAGGGTCATCGCGAAGACGAAGACCTGCATGGGCGTCAGGTGTCCGGTCGCCAGCGGACGATGCGCGGTGCGCGCCATCAGCTTGTCGATCCGCTGGTCGATCAGGTGGTTGAACGCCGCGGCCGAGGCCGAGGCCATCCAGATGCCGAGGGTGCCGAAGACCAGCGCCTGCCAGCGCGGAATCCCGGGCACGGCGAGGAACATGCCGATGACGGCGCAGAACACCAGCAGCGCGACAACACGCGGCTTGGTCAGTTGGTAATACTCGGCGGCTATGGACACGTCAGCGCCTCATCGGTTGCGGCGCGGAAGCATAACGCTCCGCGTGCGGTAACTGCTGCGTGCGCGCCAGCGCATACAACAGGGTGAACAGGAGCAGCGCGGCGACACCGTTGTGCAGGATCGCCACCGGCAGTGGCAGGCCCAGGTGGACATTGCCGATACCGAGGCCGACCTGGGTCAGCAGGACCACGCCGATGGCGATGCCGACGCCGCGCAGACCACGCTTCGCCAGCCGGTGCGACAACCAGCCCAGATAGCAGAACACGATCAGCGCGCCGATGCGATGGGCCATCTGGATGGCGCTGCGCGCGGCCATATCGAGTACGCCGCCTTCGTAGTTGACGCCGACACCGCGCCAGAGCACGAAACCTTCGTGGAAATCCGTGGCCGGCCACCACTGGCCGAGGCACTTGGGGAAATCCGTGCCGCAGGCCAGCGCCGCATAGTTGGAACTGGTCCAGCCGCCGAGGGCGATCTGGCAGACCAGCAGGACGATGCCGAAGCCGACCGCCATGCGCAAGGCGCCGAATTTATTGTCACGCGAACCGACGCCGGCGAAGCGCAGCGCGGCCCAGGCCAGCAGGGCGAAGGTGCACAGGCCGCCGAGCAGATGCCCGAGCACCACGACCGGCTTCAGCAGCAAGGTCACCGTCCACATGCCGAGCATGGCCTGGAAGATGATCACGCCGAGAGCGACCACGCTGATCCGCCACGCGCCGGGACGGCGCAGGCTCGCCGCAGCGAGCAGCGGCAGGCCGATCGCGAAGGCAGAAAGCACCGAAGAGATGACGTGCTCGCCGCGCATGTACATGCCGACACCGACCGCGGCAAAGGCCGCGGACACGATGATGGTGGCGAAGGCCAGCCAGCGTCGCCATACCGCGAGCAGGGCCATCGCCAGCACCAGCACGCCGAGCGTCCCGGCAAGGAAACGATGCACCTGTTCGCGCCATGCCTTGTGCGTTTCGAACGGGCGATCCGGGAAGTCCTGGTTGGCCTGCGCGATCTCATGCGCATGGCCGGGCCAGGTCGCCTCGCCATAGCAGGTCGGCCAGTCCGGACAGGACAGGCCCGCGTTGGACAGGCGCACGAAGGCACCGAACATCACCAGGCAGAACGCGAACACCGCCGCGACGACAGCAAGGCTCCGGAGGATCTTCGCGCTGCGCGATGGCATCACTTGATCACCTTCTGCAGGTCCTTGCGCAGGCCGGTGGGATCGAAGCCGGCCGGATAATACGCCAGCGCCGTGGTATTGGATTCGACGAACACCGCGGCGACCGAATCGGGTTCGGTGGGACGGAATTCCTCGAGTTTCTTGTCCACATCGGTGCCGACCTGCCAGTCCGGCATCACCTTGTCCGCATCGCCACCCACCGGTGCCGGGCCAAGATAAAGCAGGCGCAGGCGATCGGCGTTGCGGTTCAGCGTGATGCGGGCGTTGCGCATCAGGGTCAGTTGCTGGATGCAGTGCGCGGCGCAGGCGGGGCCCGGCAAGGCGACCAGGGTCAGCCGTGGGTCGCTGTCGCGCCAGGTGTACTGTCCGCCCGCGGCCAGCTGGATGTTGACCTTCTCGAAGCTGCGCTGCGGCGAAATCGGCAGGCCGTTGCCCTTCGCCGTGGGCTGCCAGCCGGTCAGGGTCAGGATACCGGCGGCGACCACCGGTGCCAGGAACACCAGGCCGATCAGGATCAGCTTGAAGCGGCCCTGGGGCTTGGCCGGCGGGGCGGATAGGCGCGGGTCGTTCATGTCAGTCGGTCCGTTTCGGGCGTCGCTTGCGATGCAGGATAAGAAAGATGACCACGGCGGCCAACGCGAAGGTGAACCACTGGAAGGCATAGGCGCGGTGGCGTGCCGGCGGCATGAAACCCGGCGTCCAGTCGCGGGTATAGATCGACGCCGGGTCCGGGTCGATCAGCAGCACGCGAGGATACAGGGACGTGCCCAGATCGTCGCCGATCTGTTTGAGGTCGACGAAAATGCTGAGCTTCGGCCAGGTTTTCTGCGCGGTCAGCCCGTTGCCGCCCATGCGCACGCCGATGCCCGGCGGCGGCACGTACATGCCGGTCACGGTGCGCTCCCCGGACGGCAGGGCCGGCAGGAGCGGCGCCCCCGACGCATTGGCATCCTTGGGCAGGAAACCGAGGTCGACCAGCAGCAACTGGTCGCGGCCATGGGGCCGGAACGGGGCGTAGACGTGGACGCCGACCTGGCCGGCGTGGGTCTGGTCGTCGAGCAGGTAATCGCGATCGGGCAGGAATTCGCCTTCCACCGCGACCCGCGGGTAGCGGTCGCCCGGAGGCGCGCTCTCTACCGCGGAAAAGGGCTCCAGCGGTGCCGAGGCCGATGCGGCATACAGTCGCAGAAGCTCGTCCTTCTGATTGGCCCGATCGAGCTGCCATATGCCCAGGCGCACGAAGAACAGCACGCCGGCCACGGTAAGTGCGACAGCAAACCACGTCGGGCGCCGCATCCGGATCACGCCGGGCACCGGGAGGTGGCCGCTATACTGCGGCTGTCGAATTCGAGCGGAACGATCACGTGGAAACCATCTATAAATATGCGCTGGTGATACTGCTGCTGGTCGTGCTGTTCAATCTCGGCCAGGCGCTGTTCTTCATGATGACCGACAAGGGTACGAGCAAGCGCACCGTATGGGCGCTCACCCGACGTATCGGTCTCTCGCTGCTGCTCATCGCGATGGTCGCGCTGGGCATCTTCATGGGCTGGCTGCACCCGCACGGGGTCGGGCAATTCTAACGCCCCCCGGCGGTTAGCGCCCGGCCTGCGGCAATTCGGCCGCCGGAACGTTGTCGGAGCGCACAGGCTGCGCTCCGACAACAAAAAAGGCCCGCCATTGGCGGGCCTTTTTCTTGGCGCAATTGCCGGCTTACAGCACGTAGACAAACATGAACAGCGCCAGCCAGACCACGTCGACGAAATGCCAGTACCAGGCGACGGCTTCGAAACCGAAGTGGTCGTCCTTGGTGAAGTGGCCCATCGCGCAGCGGATCCAGATGATCGCGAGCATGATCGTGCCGAGGGTGACGTGCAGGCCGTGAAAGCCGGTCAGCATGAAGAAGGTAGCGCCGTAGACGCCGCTCTTCAGGGTCAGGTTGAAGTGCTCGTAGGCCTCCATGTACTCGTGCGACTGGAAGTACAAGAAGCAGCAGCCGAGCAGCACGGTCAGGCCAAGGCCGACCAGCAGGGTCCTGCGATAACCCGCCTTCAGCGCGTGGTGCGCGATGGTGATGGTCACGCCCGAGGACAGCAGGATCAGCGTGTTCAGCAGGGGCAGGCCCCAGGCCGGGATGGTCTGGAACGAGCCACCTTCGCCACCCGGACCGCCGCCGCCGGCGGCGCCCCACGATGCAGCATAGTTCTCCCACAGGAACTGGTGGGTCAGCACGCCATGGCCTTCGCCGCCCAGCCAGGGCACCGAGAACACGCGCGCATAGAACAGCGCGCCGAAGAACGCACCGAAGAACATCACTTCGGAGAAGATGAACCACATCATGCCCATGCGGAACGAGCGATCGACCTGGGCGTTGTAGCTGCCGGTCATCGACTCCTTGATCACCGAGCGGAACCAGCCGAAGAACATGCCGAGGATCATCAGCACGCCCACGTAGAACGTGGTCTTGCCGAAGCCCTCTTCGCCCGGCTGGGCATTCAGCCAGTGGGCGGCACCGAACACGGTGATGAACATCGAGACAGCGGCCACGATCGGCCAGTAGCTCTTGCTCGGTACGAAATATGCGTCTTGCTGATGACCCATGGTGGTGTTCCCGTGGATGTCTCTTGGTTTACTTCCACCCGACGCCTTCCGGCGCCGGGAAACTTGCCCTTCAGACCTTCAGCATCTGCACGATGGAGAGCACGAAGACCGCGATGGCGAAACCGCCGGCGATCAGCGCGGTACGGCGCGCGCGCGTCTTGCGCACCTTCATCCACTGTTCTTGCGATGCTTCGGGGGTCATGTCGGTATCTGCGTCAGTCTTCAACGTGGCCATGGGCCAGTTCGTCGTCGTGGATCACCGGCGGCACATCGAAGGTGTGGTGCGGTGCCGGCGACGGCACGGTCCACTCCAGGCCCTTGGCGCCTTCCCATGAACGGTCCGCGGCCTTCTTCTTCGAGAACCACACGCAATGGATGATCACGCCGAGGAAGATCAGCTGCGAAGCGCCGAACCAGAAACCGCCGATCGAGCTGATCATGTTGAAGTTGGCGAAGGCGACGTTGTAATCCGGGATACGGCGCGGCATGCCGGCCAGACCCAGGAAGTGCTGCGGGAAGAACAGCACGTTCACCGAGATCACGCTCGACCAGAAGTGGATCTTGCCCCAGGTCTCGTTGTACATGTGGCCCGACCACTTCGGCAGCCAGTAGTAGGCGGCCGCGATGATCGAGAACGCCGCACCAGTGACCAGCACGTAGTGGAAGTGCGCGACCACGAAGTAGGTGTCGTGGTACTGGAAGTCCGCCGGGGCCAGGGCCAGCATCAGGCCGGAGAAGCCGCCGATGGTGAACAGGATGACGAAGGCGATGGCGAACAGCATCGGCGTCTCGAAGGTCATCGAGCCGCCCCACATCGTCGACACCCAGTTGAACACCTTCACGCCGGTCGGCACCGCGATCAGCATCGTCGCGTACATGAAGAAGATCTCGGCGCCCATCGGCAGGCCGACCGCGAACATGTGGTGGGCCCAGACGATGAAGGACAGGAACGCGATCGAGGCGATCGCGAACACCATCGCGCGGTAACCGAAGATCGGCTTGCGGGCAAAGGTCGGGATGATCTCCGAGACAATGCCGAAAGCCGGCAGGATCATGATGTAGACCTCGGGGTGCCCGAAGAACCAGAAGATGTGCTGGTACAGGACCGGGTCACCGCCACCGGCGGCATTGAAGAAGTTGGTGCCGAAGTACTTGTCGGTGAGCAGCATGGTCACCGCACCGGCCAGCACCGGCATCACCGCGATCAGCAGGAACGCCGTGATCAGCCAGCTCCAGACGAAGACCGGCATTTTCAGCAGGTCCATGCCCGGGGCGCGCATATTGAGGATGGTCGCGATGATGTTGATCGCGCCCATGATCGAGCTGATGCCCATCAGGTGGATCGCGAAGATCACATAGGCGGTCGACTCACCCTGCAGCGACAGCGGCGGGTACATCGTCCAGCCACCGGCGGGGCCACCGCCCGGCATGAACAGGGTCGACAGCATCAGCGTGAAGGCGAACGGCAGGATCCAGAAGGACAGGTTGTTCATGCGCGGCAACGCCATGTCCGGCGCACCGACCATCAACGGGACCATCCAGTTGGCCAGGCCGACGAAGGCCGGCATGATCGCGCCGAAGATCATGACCAGGGCGTGCATCGTGGTCATTTCGTTGAAGAAGTACGGCTGCACCAGCTGCATGCCGGGCTTGAACAACTCCGCGCGGATGACCATCGCGAAGGAACCGCCGATGAAGAACATCAGCAGCGAGAACACCAGGTATAGCGTGCCGATGTCCTTGTGGTTCGTGGACATGACCCAGCGCTGGAAGAAATTCTTCGGCGCGCCGTGATGCTCGTGGTGGTCGTCGTGAGTGGCTGCGTGCGCCATGGCCTTACACCTCTACCTGCAAATACATGTGGTTAGCCCTGATTGGCCGGGGCGGGAGCGGTCTGTGCAGTCTGCGCGGCGGCCTTGGCGGCCTTCGCCTCGTCCTGCTGCGTCGTCAGCCATTGCTCGAATTCGGCCTTGGGCACGGCCTTGACCACGATCGGCATGAAGCCATGGTCCTGGCCGCACAACTCGGCGCACTGCCCACGGTAGACGCCGGGCTCCTTGATATTGGTCCAGGCCGAATTGACGATGCCCGGGATCGCATCCATCTTCCAGCCCAACGCCGGCACCCACCAGGAGTGGATGACGTCGCCGCCGACGATGACGAAGCGGATCTTGGTGCCGATCGGCACGACCAGCGGCTTGTCGACGTCCAGCAGATAGGTGTTGTAGCCGTCGACCTGGACCTTGGTCGGATCCATGTTCGACTTCAGCTGCCGCGTGCGGTCGCTGGACTCTTCGAGCTTGGACATGAAGCCGACCTGGTCGACCGCCTTGCCCTTGTAGTCGACGTAGTCGTAGCGCCACTTCCACTGGTAGCCGGTGACCTTGACGGTCATTTCCGAGCCGGTGGTGTCGGCGAAGGTGACCAGGCCATTGGTGGCCAGCTTGGCCAGCACGATCAGGATGATCACCGGGATGATCGTCCAGATGAGCTCCAGCTTGGTGCTGTGCGACCACTTCTCGGCGACCGCGCCACGCGATTTGCGGAAGCGGAACATGGCGATGAACATCGCGCCGAACACGAGGATGCCGATCACCACGCAGACCCACAGGCCCACCATGTGCAGCGCATACGGCGACCATTCGCTCGCGCCCTTGGTCATGTTCAGCTGGTCGGGCTCGGGGTTCGCCCATGCCGCGCCGCCGAACAACGCGCAGGCAGTTGCCGCCCATGCCGTTACCGATCGCCTGATGCCGCCAGATGTCATGTCTTGCACCTTTGTTGAACCTACCTGCGCGGCCGGACGGTCATTCCGCCAGCAGCACCATGAGTTTCTTCGACAACTCGATGCGCTCCTCTTCGCCGAGGAAGGCACCGATTTCCAACTCCTTGCCGTGCGACGTGAGCACCAGGCGTTGCCGCCTGTCGCCCTGGACCAGTCGCACCCGCACCCAGTAACGCTGGAAGCGGACGGGCCTTCGACCCGGCACCGACCGGACCTCCAGCGAGTCCGGATCGATGACGATGCGCTCGCCCCGGCTGCCGGCCCGCCAGGCCGCGCCGAGCGCGAATGCCAGAACGAAGGACTCGACCAGCGCGAACAGCGGGGCGAATACATTGCCCTGCCACGCTCCGAGCCATGCCGTCGCCAACGCCATCGCCGCCAGACACCCGATCAGCCGACGCAAACCGCGCCGGCTCAGCGCACGATTGGGCCGGAGCCACAACACGCGCGGAAGCCCGGCGACGGTCGGTCGAAGCACGATCATGGCAGTCCAGCGTGCCTGGAACAGCGGAATGATAGGGCTGTGGCGCGTAACCGGCAAGGTTGGACAGCCCTCTGCCCTTCGCAGGAACCTGCCAACAACGGTGTGGCGCGGGTTTGCAGCGCCTGCCGGCCACCTCCGCGCCGGGCCTGCCCGCGCCCCTACTCCCGGCCAAGGACCCCCAACGCGTACAATCCTGCGTCCTCCAAGCCGCTTGCGGCCCTATCGAGTCTTCCGTGAACGACGCCATCCTCAGTCCCGAACTCCCGACCGGCAGCGAGCCGGCCCGTGCGCGCATTACCGCGGCATGGCTGCGCGACGAGACCGAAGCGGTCAACGACCTGCTCGCCCAGGCCACCCTGCCCGCCGCCGAACGCGAGCAGGTGATCGACCTCGCCGCCGGCCTGGTGTCGCGGGTGCGCACCCGCGCGAAGGACCAGAGCGCGGTCGAGTCCTTCATGCGCCAGTACGACCTGTCCAGCGAGGAAGGCGTGCTGCTGATGTGCGTGGCCGAGGCCCTGCTGCGCATTCCCGATGCCGGCACCGCGGACAAGCTGATCCGCGACAAGCTGGGCGATGCGGACTGGAAGAAGCACCTCGGCCAGAGCGAATCGCTCTTCGTCAATGCCTCGACCTGGGGCCTGATGCTGACCGGCAAGCTGGTCAACCTCGCCGACAATACCCGCCAGGATTTCACCAGCGCGCTGCGCCGCCTGGTCGGCCGCGCCGGCGAGCCGGTCGTGCGCCTGGCCGTACGCCAGGCCATGCGGATCATGGGCCACCAGTTCGTCATGGGCCGCACCATCGCCGAGGCACTGGACCGTTCGGCCGAGAAGGAACACGCGGTCTACCGCTACTCGTACGACATGCTGGGCGAGTCGGCATTGACCGCGGAAACCGCCGAGCGCTACCAGCAGGATTACCGCAACGCGATCAACGCAATCGGTGCACGCGGGCCCTTCCCGAACAATCTCGAGGCGCCGTCGATCTCGGTGAAGCTCTCGGCATTGCATCCGCGCTACGAAGTCGCCAATCGCGAACGCGCCCGCCGTGAACTCGGCGCCAGGCTGCTGGAACTCTCGCAACTGGCGATGAAGAACGGTATCGCGCTCTCGGTCGATGCCGAGGAAAATGATCGCCTCGAACTATCCCTGGACATCGTCGGCGACGTCTTCGCCCATACCTCGCTGGAAGGCTGGAACGGCCTCGGCCTGGTCGTGCAGGCTTACCACAAGCGCGCGCCGTTCGTGATCGACTGGTTGACCGAGAAAGCCCGCGCCACCGGCCGCCGCTGGTACGTGCGCCTGGTCAAGGGCGCCTATTGGGACGCCGAGATCAAGCGCGCGCAGGAAGGCGGCCTGGCCGGCTACCCGGTGTATACGCGCAAGCCGAATACGGACGTCTCCTATCTCGCTTGTGCACGTCGCCTGTTCGATGCCGGCGCCGACGCGGTCTATCCGCAGTTCGCCACGCACAACGCGCACACCATCGCCGCGATCAACCATCTGGCCAAGGGCCGCGCCTACGAGAACCAGCGCCTTCATGGCATGGGCACCGACCTCTACGCCGAGGTGATCGGCAAGGACAAGCTCAACGTGCCGTGCCGCGTCTATGCACCGGTCGGCACGCATGAGGACCTGCTGCCCTACCTGGTCCGTCGCCTGCTCGAGAACGGCGCCAACACCAGCTTCGTCAACCGCGTGGTCGACGAGAGCGTGCCCGTGCGCGAACTCGTCGCCGACCCCTGCGAAACAGTGCGCGGCTTTGCATCGATCCCCCACCCGCGCATCCCGCTGCCGGTGAATCTCTACGGTGAACTTCGGAAGAACTCCATGGGCGTCAATCTTGCCAACGACAACGAGCTGAAGGCGCTGGCCGAAGCCGTCAACCACCATCGCGGCCCGTGGCAGGCATCGCCGCTGGTCCCCGGCGCCATTGCCGACGGCAGCAGCATCGAGGTCACCGACCCGTCCGACCGCCGCCGCATCGTCGGCAAGGTGCAGCTGGCCGACGCCGCGCATGTATCGCGCGCGCTCGCCAATGCGGTGCAGGCGCAGCCGGCATGGGACCGTCTTCCGGCGGCCAGCCGTGCGGCGATCCTCGAGCATGCCGCCGACCAGCTGGAACTCAATCGCGGCGAGTTCATCGCCATGTGCGTGCGCGAAGCGGGCAAGAACATCCCCGACGCGATCGCCGAAATCCGCGAGGCTGCCGACTTCCTGCGCTACTACGCGACCATGGCGCGCCGTCTGTTCGGCCAGCCGGAGCAGTTGCCCGGCCCGACCGGCGAAAGCAACCAGCTGTTCCTCAACGGCCGCGGTGTCTTCGTCTGCATCAGCCCGTGGAACTTCCCGCTGGCGATTTTCATGGGCCAGATCAGTGCCGCGCTCGCCGCCGGTAATGCCGTGATCGCAAAGCCCGCCGAGCAGACCTCGCTGATCGGCTACGCCGCGGTGAAGCTGCTGCATGCCGCCGGCGTGCCAACCGAAGTGCTGCAGTTCCTGCCGGGCGACGGCGCCACCGTCGGTGCCGCGCTGACGAAGGATCCGCGCGTTGCCGGTGTCGCCTTCACCGGCTCGACCGATACGGCATGGGCGATCAATCGCGCGCTCGCCGCACGCAATGCCCCGATCGCCGCCCTGATCGCCGAGACCGGCGGCCAGAACGCGATGATCGCCGACTCCTCCGCCCTGCCCGAGCAGATCGTCAAGGATGTCGTCCTGGCCGCCTTCCAGTCGGCCGGCCAGCGCTGCTCCGCCGCGCGCGTGCTGTTCGTGCAGGACGATATCGCCGACAAGGTCATCGACATGCTCAAGGGCGCGATGGCCGAACTGAAGGTCGGCGACCCCGGCCTGCTCTCCACCGATGTCGGTCCGGTGATCGATGAAGATGCACGCAAGCTGCTGGTCGACCATGCCGCGCGGATGGATCGCGAGGCGATCAAGATCGGCGAAGTCGCCATGGACGAGGGCACCGCGAACGGCAACTTCTTCGCGCCGCGCGCTTACCTGATTCCGTCGCTCAGTCTGCTCGAGCGCGAGGTTTTCGGTCCGGTGCTGCACGTCATCCGCTGGAAGGCCAGCGAACTGGACAAGGTCATCGAGGATATCAACGCCACTGGTTACGGCCTGACCCTCGGCATCCACAGCCGCATCGACGACACCGTCGAATACATCCAGAGCCGCGCCCGCGTCGGCAACTGCTACGTCAACCGCAACCAGATCGGCGCGGTGGTCGGTGTGCAGCCGTTCGGTGGCGAAGGTTTGTCGGGTACCGGCCCGAAGGCCGGTGGCCCGCATTACCTGTTCCGTTTCGCCAATGAGCGTACGTTGACGATCAATACGACGGCTGCTGGTGGGAATGCTTCGTTGTTGACGATCGGGGAGTAAGACTCGGACTGTTTATCGCTATCGTGTCGGCGCCTATGGCGCCGACACGAATGCGACAGTACCTCACGCAGAAAACGCCATAGTCGCAGCAACAGCCCGCTGCCACCCCGCATAAAGCCGTTCGCGCTCACCGCCCGTCATCGTCGGAATAAACTTCCGGTCGACCACCCAATGCCGCGCGACATCCTCACGATTCTCCCAGAATCCAACCGCCAACCCCGCCAGGTACGCAGCACCAAGCGCCGTCGTCTCCGCCACCTGTGGCCGTAACACCGGCACATCGAGAATGTCGCTCTGGAACTGCGCCATGAAGTCATTGGCGATCGCACCACCATCGGCGCGAAGTTCAGTGAGATGCAAGCCTGAGTCCGCCTCCATCGCCGCAACCACATCACGGGTCTGGTATGCGATCGCCTCGAGCGCGGCACGGATGAATTGCTCCTTGGTCGTGCCGCGAGTCAGGCCGAACACCGCGCCGCGCACATCGCTGCGCCAGTACGGCGCACCAAGTCCGACAAAAGCGGGAACGACGTACACGCCGCCGCTGTCTTTCGTGTGTTCCGCATACGCCTGCGAGTCACGGGCATTGGCAAACAGGCGCAAGCCGTCGCGCAACCACTGAACCACCGAGCCGGCGACGAAGATGCTGCCCTCCAGTGCGTATTCGACCTTGCCGTCCAGGCCCCACGCGATCGTGGTGAGTAGCCCATGCTTCGAAGCCACCGCCTTCCCGCCCGTATTCATCAGCATGAAGCAGCCGGTACCGTAAGTGTTCTTGACCATACCGGGCGTAAAGCAGGCCTGGCCGAACAGCGCCGCCTGCTGGTCGCCGGCGATGCCGGCAATCGGCACCTCGCGGCCGAAGAAATAGCGCGGCACGGTATGGCCGTAGACTTCACTGCAGGAACGCACCTCCGGCAACATCGCTGCGGGAATGTCGAGCATGTCCAGCAGTTCCTCGTCCCAACGCCGCGCATGGATGTCGTACATCAGCGTGCGCGAGGCATTTGTGACATCGGTGACGTGCACCTTGCCGCCGGTCAGGTTCCAGATCAGCCAGGTGTCGATCGTGCCGAACATCAGTTCGCCACGCCGCGCACGCTCGCGTTTCGGATCGACGCGATCGAGGATCCATTTGACCTTCGTCCCGGAAAAATAGGGATCGATCAGCAACCCGGTTTTCGACCGCACCATGTCATCGTGGCCGGCCGCCTTCAATGCCTCGCAAATGTCCTGGGTCTGCCGCGACTGCCAGACGATCGCGTTATGCACCGGCTGCCCGGTGGCGCGTTCCCAGACCACGCAGGTCTCGCGCTGGTTGGTGATGCCGATGGCGACGACCTGGCCGGCCTCGATCTGCGCTTCGTTCAGTACCTCGGTGGCGGTCACCAACACGCTGGTGAGTATTTCGCGCGGATTGTGCTCGACCCAGCCGGGCCGTTCGAAGAGTTGCGCGAACTCGCGCTGGGCCATGCCGGCGACCTGGCCTTCGTGGTCGAACAGGATGGCCCGCGAACTGGTCGTACCCTGGTCGATGGCGAGGATGTATTGCTTTGCCATGGCCGTCAGCCCGCCGCGTCGAGGTATGCGCGCAATCGTGCCACGCCTTCCGGCCCGATGCGCAGGCCGAGCTTGCTTCGGCGCCACAGGATGTCGTCGGTCGAACGGGCCCATTCATGGCGGCGCAGGTAGTCGACCTCGGCGCGATGGAGATCGGCGCCGAAGCATTCGCCGGGTTCGTCGCCGAGGGCCTCCGCGGCAAGCGTGCCGTAAGCGCGTACCAGGCGATGGGCATGCGTCTCGGCCAACCATGGGCGGCCCTTGCGCAGGCCATCGACCAGTCCGGCGATGTCGGCATTGTCACCGCCAGGCAGGGGCGGACCATCGGCCGTCCACGCCCTCGCATGGACGCCAAGCACGGGCGCCAGGCGGTCCAGCGCTTCCTCGGCGAGCCGCCGGTAGGTGGTCAGCTTGCCGCCGAAGACGTTCAGCAACGGCGCTCCACGGGTATCGAGGTCGAGCAGGTAGTCACGGGTGACTTCGGAGGCCTTCGCATGCGCGTCATCCAGCAGCGGCCGTACGCCGCTGTAACTCCACACCACATCGGCCGGCGCGATCGGCTTCTCGAAGTAGCGGTTGGCCGCCGCGCACAGGTATTCGATTTCCTCGCTGTCGATGCGTGGCGCGGTCGGATCGGCCTTGTATTCCAGGTCGGTCGTGCCGATCAGGGTGAAATCCTGCTCATAAGGAATGGCGAAGACGATGCGCCGGTCGGGCTGCTGGAAAATATAGGCATAGTCATGCGCGAACATGCGCGGCACGACGATATGACTGCCTTTGACCAGGCGTACCGAATGGTTGTGCTCGACACTGGCGACCTCGTCGAGGAAACGCGCCGCCCACGGGCCGGTGGCATTGACCAGGGCACGCGCCTGGATTTCCTGGCGCGTGCCGTCCGCGCCGACCAGGCTCGCGGTCCAGCCATCCGAGCGCCGGTAGGCATGCTCGCAGCGGGTATGGGTCAGGACCCGCACGCCGCGGCTCGCCGCATCCATGGCGTTCAGCACCACCAGTCGCGCGTCCTGGACCCAGGCGTCGGAATAGACGAAGCCGGTGAGGAATTCCTTGCGCAGCGGCTCGCCGACCGGATAGCGCTGCAGGCGGATGCGCCGGGAACCGGGCAGGCTTTTCGAGGTGCGGCCGAGATGGTCGTAGAGGAACAGCCCGATCTGGATCATCCAGGCAGGGCGCAGATGCGGCTGGTGCGGCAGCACGAAGCGCAGCGGCCAGATGATGTGCGGCGCCAGTTTCAGCAGGACGCCACGTTCGGCCAGCGCCTTGCCGACCAGGGCGAACTCGAACTGTTCCAGGTAGCGCAGGCCGCCATGGATCAGCTTGGTGCTGGCGCTGGAGGTATGTGCCGCCAGGTCGTCCTGCTCGCACAGGAGCACCGACAGACCGCGCCCGGCGGCGTCACGGGCAATCCCGACGCCGTTGATACCGCCACCCACCACCAGCAGGTCGAACCGATCCATTTGCGCCCATCCCGACAGCCATTCGGACTATTCGACCACACCATGCTGCGTTGCGTTAACGGCCCGGCGCGGCCGCGTGCTATGTAATAGGGACAAATCGCCGCAGGGCGGCCCGCGGGGAGGCGGTGACATGACCGAGAACACCGGCCTGGCCGGCATCAGCGACCCGGGAGCGTGCGTGGACGACCCGCGGTACACCGCTGCCGATATTCCGCCGAATATCCTTGCCGGGCTCACCCTGTATGCCAATGACAATGGCATCGACTGCGCTCCCTGGTTTGCCGGCCTGTCGCTGGACCCGGCACAGATCGCCGACCCGAACTCGCGCGTTTCCTACCGGCAGGCAAGCATCGTGATCCGGCGCGCGATGCAGTCGATCGGCGATCCCGCACTGGGTATGCGCTGCGGCCGCGAAGGCAACCTGGGCAGCTTCGGCCTGCTCGGCCTGGCCATGATGACTTCACGCACCTTCGGCGATGCGATGCGGGTCGGCATCGAACATCACCGGATCTGCGGTTCCCTGGTCGATATAGCTTTCGAGATGGCCGGGCCACGCGAAGCCGCCCTGGTCGTCTGGCCACGCTTCGGCGAACGGGCCCTGCTGCCGTTCCTCTGCGAGGAACTGTTCGCCAGCTCACTCGCGGTGGCACGCGAGCTTGTCGGCCCCCGGCTGCGCCCGCTTCGCGTCGAACTGACCTACCCGCAACCCGCCTATGCCCAGCACTACGCGGATTTCTTCCAGTGTGAGCTGCGCTTCGGCGCGCCGGTGAACCGTATCGTGCTCGATGCAAGCTGGCTCGACGAACCCCTGCCCGGCCACAACGCGCGTACCACGCAACAGGCGCTGGCCCTGTGCATGCAACAGTTGCCGCCGGCAGGCACTGCCCACGGCGAGATCGTCGCCGCAGTGGAACGTCAACTACGACGCAACCTGCGCGAGCACCCGCGCCTGCCCGACGTCGCCCGCACGCTCAACCTCAGCGAGCGCTCGTTGCGCCGCAAGCTGGCCGAGAGTGGGCGTGTCTTTCGCGAGATCCACGACCGCGTACGTGCCGAACGGGCCCTGGAACTGCTCCATGCGGGACGACTCAGCGTCGCCGACATCGGCAATGAACTGGGTTTCAGCGACCCGCGCGAGTTCCGCCGGGCCTTCAAGCGCTGGACCGGCATGCCGCCACGGGACGCCCGCCGCGCGGCATAGCCTGTACAGGGGACCCTCCCCCGCTACAATGGCCGATCCCTTACCCCAGGACCCGCCATGAGCGACGACGCCAAGCAACCGCCAGTGACCCGCGAACAGGCCGAAGAGGCCGTGCGGACCCTGCTGTTGTGGGCAGGCGACGATCCGAAGCGCGAAGGCCTGCTGGATACCCCCAAACGCGTGGTCAAGGCCTATTCGGACTGGTTCGCCGGTTACGGTTCCGACCCTGCCGAATAC
>DASYLE010000205.1:0-7105 GCA_036009745.1 Luteibacter sp.
TTGAACAGCACGTTTTCCATGACGTAGCTGCCAAAGGGGCGCTCGAATTCGAAGGCGTTGCCCTTGAAGGCCACGTCATAGAAGCCCCAGGTCTTCGCCGAAAGGGCCGATGGATAGCCGACCACATTCCGGTACACGGCATTGATCGCGTGGGTCACGGCACGGCGGCAGGCGTCGCCCGCGGCCCAGCTCTTGCGTGGGCCGGTGTTCGGGGCGTGGCGATAAGTCCGCAGGGCGCCGTTGTCGATCCAACTGTGCGAGACGGCGGTGGTGATTTCCTCCTTGCCGCCGCCAAGCATCGCGGTGGTCACCGCGGTGGAAGCCAGGCGGACCAGGATCACGTGGTCCTGGCCAACCCGGTTGAAGCTGTTCTTGAGGGCATAACAGCCCTGGATTTCATGGGCCTTGATCGCCCAGGTGAGAACGTCGCGCACGGTCAGTACCTTGCCGCCTTCTTTCCCGGCCTTGCGGCTGAGGTAGTCGGCCACGGCCAGGATCGAACCGAGGTTGTCCGACGGGTGGCCCCACTCGGCAGCCAGCCAGGTGTCGTTGAAATCGAGGTAACGGATCTGGGTGCCGATCGCGAAGGCGGCCTGTACCGGATCCAGCACGTGGCTGGTGAACGGCACGCGCGCGCCGCCCTCCAGGGTCGCGCCAGGAACAAGAGGCCCGAGGTGCTTGACGCACTCGGGGAACTTCATCGCCAGCGCGGCGCAGGCCAGCGAGTCCAGCAGCATGTAGCGGGCGGTATCGTAAGCCTCGGTCGAATCGATGGTGTAGTCGGCGACGTAGTTGGCCACGTCGACCAGCGGCTGGTCGGGGTCGGGACGTCTGGCCGAACGGATGTCGTGTGCACTCATGGACGATTCTCTCGAGAGGGAAAACCGCCATTTTAGCCGGTTGCGCCCGAAATGGCCTGCGCAGTGCAGCAAACCGCATCCTTTTGCGATTCCCTTGACGGCCTGCCTGGCCCCCACCAGAATGCCCGCCGCTACCTACCTTTAGAGGGAGTAGTTCCGGAGCGGCCGAGGCCTCTTCGCGCGGCGGCCGTCATCACGGGTGGCACATCCACCCCGGTCCCCGCGGCGACATCATGTCGTGAACGAGACTCTGCGGTGGTCCGCCGGCGGCGCGCCCTGCGGATCCCTGCATAGTCACGCGCGCCAGAAACGGACGCTCATGGACTTTCTCACCACCGAATTCCTCTCCGGCCTGGCGGCCATCGTGCTGCTCGACCTCGTGCTGGCAGGCGACAATGCCATCGTGATCGCCCTGGCCGCGCGCAACCTGCCGGCCCACCTGCAGAAGAAAGCGATCTTCTGGGGCACCTTCGGCGCCATCGCGATCCGCGTCGCGCTGACCTTCGTGGTGATCTACCTGCTGAAGCTGCCCGGCCTGATGCTGGTCGGCGGCCTGCTCCTGGTACCGATCGCCTGGAAGCTGCTCGGCAACCAGGAGCACGACCCGCATATCTCACCCGCCGCCGGCTTCTGGGCGGCCATCCGGACGATCGTGGTCGCCGATGCGCTGATGGGCCTGGACAATGTGCTGGCCATCGCCGGCGCGGCCAAGGGACACATGGGCCTGGTCGTGCTCGGCCTGTTGATCAGCGTACCCCTCGTGGTGTGGGGTTCGACCCTGATCCTGAAGCTGATCGAGCGTTTCCCCGTCGTCATCTACATCGGCGCCGCGGCGATCGCCTGGACGGCGGCGCGGATGATCGGCCACGACAACCTGCTCGCGCCGTGGTTCGACGCAAGGCCATGGGCGCAGTGGGCGCTGGACGTGGTGTTGGTGGGAGGTATCTGCGGAGGCGGCTGGTTGTGGCAGCGGCGCAAGCTCGCCCAGGCCTGAGCGAGTGTCGGGACCCGGGATCCAGTCCCGGGTCCCGATATGTCAGAACCTCAGACGCAGGAACAACGATGGGCCATCCAGGCGCATATCCAGGTCGGCGTTGTAATCGCGCTTGGACTGGTTGAGCTTGATCCGGGTGAGGCCATATTCGGCGCCGATGCCGACGTTCTGCCACGGGAAATACTCCACGCCGAGCGCGGCATTCCAGATGTGCCCATCGAGCGAGCCGCCGTTCTTCTTCACGCCGCTGGCATCGGCATACATACGCCATTGGTCGTTGAAGGCATGGCGCCAGCCGAGGGTCAGCATCGGTGCCCAGGCGCTGTCGCTGGAAGCGGTGCGCCCGGAGATGCTCTGGTCGTTCAGCGATGCGGAGGCATCGAGCGAGGTGCGAACCTTGAAGTACGCGCCACCGACGCCGACGCCGAACACATCGTTCTCCTTGCCGAACCACCAGTGGTAATCGGCGCTGCCGAAATCGAACTTCAGGTCACCCTTCACCCGCGCCATCGCCGAATAGTTGTCGCCGAGGAAGTTGATGTTGTCGGTCAGCGTCTTCGTCTTCGAGCGGTCGATGCGATAGAAATCGAACGAGAAGCCCTGGCTGTCGCCGAGCAGGAAATCCATGCGTGCGCGCGGCACCGTCTTGTGCTTGCTGAAGCCCAGATCGTCCTCGAGGTTCGCATGACCACGGATCGAACCGTCCTTGCTGCTTGCGCCGAGGGTCGTGTCATTGTCGGCGTAGTAGCCGCCCAACCAGATGCTGACACGATCAAGCGCCGGTGAATGATCGGCGAAGGCCGCCGAACTCGCCGCCGCAAGCGCGATAAGGGTGAAGCCGCCGGCAATTCTCTTGGTGAGGCGTGCTGATGCATGGGGCATGGGGAAAGCTCCGTGTTTTCAGGGCAAAACGACGCTCTGGCCGCCTGGACAGCGACCGACAGCACGTTCGTAAAAATGTTCCGGGCGCCATGCTAACGAACACGGATGTGTTCACGACGTGCACGGGACGTCGTGAATATTTGAAACGAAGCGGGAGAAATCCCGCTTACACGGGCTCAGTACGTCATCGGCACGCGTATGGTGAGGTTCGCATCCGGCGTGTCGCGAGTGACACCGACGCCGAGCGTGACGTTGAGCGTGCGCTTCTCGTTGAAGCGGTACGAACCACCGATCAGCAAGCTGCCGAGTACGGTACGCACGGAACCGGGAATGCGATCGCCGTTCTGCGTGGTCGGTCCGACCAGGGCCTGGTCGTACCCGATGCTCATCGACATCTTCTCGTTGAGTGCGAGGCCCATGCCGATGCTGACGTCGACGATATTGCCCGCATGCACGTCACCGAGCTCTTCCCTGCCGGCCAGAAGGACGGTGCGGCTGACATCATGGCGGGTGAAGTTGTATAGATAGCTGATATTGCCGAACAGGACGATCGGGTCGGACGGGTACAGCCAGGTCACGCCGGGCTGGATCGACCAGAAGCCCGAGCCGCGCGGCAATTCGAGTGGCAGGCCGGTACCCGTGGCGTTCTGCACGCAGCGGGTCACGCAATCGGTGACCACTTCGAACGGGTCCTTACCGGTGCGCGACTTCACGCGCAGCCAGCCGATGTAATACGCCTTGTCGGCACCGCCATCGTTGAGTTGGTAGCGCGCCGTCGCCTCGATGTCGCCGATGCCGTGGCCGCCCGCGGAAAATGCGTTGTCCTGGGCGGTGCCGGTGAATATTTCGCGACTGACCGTATCGGTATGCGCGAACAGGTAGGGCACGCGCACTTCCACCTCGAAGCGATTGGTGAAGCCGTAGCGCATGGCGATCGCCGCGGTCTGCAGTGTCGTCTTCACCTGGCGCACGTCGACCAGGCCGATCAGGATCGCCGGGATGACCGTGTAGCCGACCAGGGCCACACGATCGGCCGAGGAGTAGCCGAACTGGTAGGACGGCTCGAGGATGAACTTGCCCTTCGGCGTCAGCACGCCGGGCTGGTCGAAGATCGGCGCGACCTCGGGCGGACGGTCCAGGGTTTCAGGCGCGCGTCCCACCGGCCGGTTCGCCTGGGCGACTTGCGGCCCCGGTGCCGGACGCTGTGCCGATGGCGCCGGCACGGCCGCCGCGGCAACCGTCGCAGGCAGGCCGACGGCGCGACGTAGCGCCTGATAATCGGCTTCCTGTTTGGCCAGCGATCGCTTCATCGCCTCCAGTTGGTCGTTCTGTTCAGCGATGCGATTGCGCATGGCGTCGAGCTGCTCGCCCTGGGCGGCGATCTTGCTCTTGACGTCGTCGCCCACCGCCACCGGTGCGGCGGTGGGCGATTGTTGGGCATAGGCGGCCGGGCCGGCGAGCGCCATGCCCACGCAACCGGCCAGACCTGCTTTTCTCCACGATGTCCGTGTCATGACCTGCCCTCGCGATACGGTTATCGATTGATGTACTTACCGCGACTGGATCAGCGCGGCCTGCAAGCCTGCCTGCCAGTCGAGCGCCCTGAAGGTGCCCAGGCTGTTGACGCTGGTACTGAGCGTGGTGACGCTCTGGATGCTTTGCCCGTCGAGCGTGTTTTGCACGATGGTTCCGGCGCTGCCCATGGCCAGCGCGCGCGCCTGGGACATGGCGGCCGGAATCGCGGCCGCCGCCGCCGAACCCATGGCGGAGGACGGTGCCGTCGGCGCTGCCGCGGCAGGTGTCGCACCCGGTGCCGCACCCGGCGCGCTGGACGCAGCCGTGGATGCCGGCAAAGCCGACGGAGGCGAAGAAGGCACGTTCGACGCGACAGCCCCGCTGGTCGGGGGAGCGGTGGTCGTCGCCGCGACCGTGCCGGTGGCGACACTGTTGCCGGGACCGTTCTGGACCACGAAGACCGCGCGCGTCGCCGCTTCGAGTTGCGCCGCCTGGTCCTTGGTAATCTTCGAGATGTCGGGAATCTGTATGCTCTGCACCGTGGTCGCCACGCCATCGATGCTGACCGTTCGCTCGATACCGAACGAGGCCTTCAGGCCGCCGACGTCAAAGCCGCCGCGGGCCTGGTCGAGCGTCTCGTCGCTGACGGGCTTCCAGCTGTCGATGCCGCCGCTCTCCGCGTGCGCCAGTGGTGCGATGCCCGCCAGGGAAAGGGTTACGAGGATGGCGTGCTGCTTTTTCATGATCTGGCCTATATGTCGCCGGGACCGAGCTTGGGCAGCGTGATGTCACCCAGCCCTCGCCGGTCGATACCGGACGAAAGCGGTGCCATCGGCGCGACGCGCCAGTCGGTGGCGTTATTGAAGCTGGCAAGCTCCCGGTGGTTGTGGATGACGAAGACGACACGGTTCTTCCACATCGCCTCGAAACGGGTACGTGACATCGAGTGCGTGCCGGTGGCCGGATCGCCGACCAGCACACGGCCGCCAAGCACGCCCTTGACCACGACGAAGTGGTGATAGCCGCGCTCGTCGATCAGTACGATCGCCGGCAGCTTTTCCTCGGCGAGTTTGTCCAGCGACACCTCGAAGCCGTCGGCCTCGAAGCCCTGGGTCGCCAGGAATGCCTTGATGTCCAGTAGCGAGAAGCCTTCGCGATTGATCTTCGCCTGGTCGCCGTTCGCGTACATCTGCGCGAAGGCGTCCTTCTCGGCGACATGGACGCCGTACTGGTAGGTCAGCAGCGTGGCCACCGCGGCCGAGCCGCAGCTGAAGTCGTACTGCTGGCGGATGGTCTGCTTGAACCGCGCCTCCTTGAGGCTGGTCAGCTGGAGCCGGTACAGGGTGCCCTGCGCGCCCGGCACTTCGATCGTGCTGGCCGATGCCGCCGTGGCGACACCGAGCATGACCAGGGCGCACCAGCGCATCATGGCTGGAACTGCACGTTGACGATGGTCGCGTTCTGGATCAGCACGTTGTTGCCGGTGTTCTGGATCACCGTCGGCAAGCCGGCGGAGCCCTGGAACGATGTGCCGGAAATCGCATTGTCGCCGGTGAACAGGTGATCGGCGCTGTTATTGCCGACCGTGCCGTTCAACGTCATCCGGTTGGTCACCTCGGTACCGCCGCTGGACGCAGCCAGGCGCGCATCGTCGACGCTCTTGCCGAAATCGTGTTCCGCTGGCGGCGTAGTCGCCTGGGCGAGAGCGGGAATACAAAAGGCCAGGCCACAAAGTGCGGCCAGGAAAGCGGGGACTGTCGATCGCATGATCGTTCTCCCGATCGATGTCCGCGGGGCGCGTGCGCGCCCCGCGGGACGAATCGATCTTTATGGACCGACGGTGAGATTGGCCTGCACGTTGACGCTCTGCTGGATCAGCGAAGCGAAACCGCTGTTCTGCGCGATGACCGTGACGCCGGCGGCCGCTGCCGCTGCGCTGTTCATCTGGTTGGACATGTCGAAGGTGCCCGCGTCGACGGAGTTCATACCGCCCGCGCCACCCGAGCCACCGGACGCGCCGGAGCCCGAACCACCGGTGCCGGACCCGCCGGAACCGCCGGCCGCACCCGCGCCGCCCTGCGCCAGCGAATCGCCGCTCGCGCCGCCCGTGCTCGTTGCCGCACCGCTGGTCGCGGTGGCATCGCCACTGGTCCCCGCGCCGGCGGCCCACGTGCCCGTGCCGCCTGAGTTGGTGCCGCTGTTGTCGCCAGCACCACGCTCACGCGCACTCACGTCACCCGTGGTGCTGCCATTACTGTTACCGCCAGCCGCTGCGCTACCCGCGCCGTTGCTGCCGCTAGCCGCAATCGAGCCGCCGCCATCGCCGCCGTGCGCGCGCGCGTTGCCGCCGTCGCCGCCCGAGCCGCCCCTGGCACCAGCGCCCCTGCCACCGTAGCCGTCACCGCCGGTGCCGCCCTTGCCGCCGTTGGCGTTGCCCCAGTTCTGGGCGACGTTGCCGATATCGCGGACGCGTACGTCGGTCACGTAGCCATCGAGCTTGCTGATGGCGATGGCCTTGTTGGTATTGAACGAGCTGGCGATCGAGGACGATGCCGTGCCGCCATTGTTAGCGGACGCACTGCCCTGGCCATCGGCGTATGAATCGCCCTTGTTGTTCCGGGTATCGCCCGAGCTCGAGTCGTTGCCCTGGTTCGAGTTGTCTTTCAAATGGGCACTGGAATCGTTGCCCTGATTGGAATTATTCGAGTTATCGGTAGCGTTTACGGCTACCTGCACAGCCGTCGAATGGCGTTGGGCGGAGGCACCTGCTCCGCCGGTCAGGGTGTCGTCTGCCAAGGCCGGCAGGGTAAAACCGATGCCGAGGCATATCGCGGTGGCGAGAAGAGTCTTGCGC
>DASYLE010000206.1:0-16459 GCA_036009745.1 Luteibacter sp.
GGCTGACCGGGGGCCCGCGGCTTCGCCATAGTTCGCGCACTTTCCGTTGAGGTGCCCGACCATGTTGATGCCCCTGGTTTCCATCATGCTCGCGGCGGCGATCGCGCCTGCCGCTTCCGGCTTGTCGCCGTCCCTGCATGAGGGCGACCGGCTGGACAATGTCTTTTCGCGGACGGTGTCGTTCCAGGCGGACGGCTTCGACGAGACCGTGCGTCGGGTCAGCGGAAGCGCGAGTTACCGTGTGGTCGATGCGACGAAGCCCGCCTTGCGCATCGACTACCGTTACGACGGTATCCATGCCGGCAGCGGCGCGGTCGAATTCCGCGATGCCGGCGCGACCCAGTGCTTCGATGGCAAGTGCACGGCGAATACCGACGGCAGCGGGCTGCTCTACAACCCGCGGCTGTGGGGCACGCCACCGGGCAGGCTCGAAGTCGGCCAACACTGGACCGTCGCGATCGCCGAGCCCTGGGAGCTTGGCACGCCCGGTACGCAGACGGTGACCGTGGTCGCGGTCGATACGGCGGGCCACAGCGTCACGCTGAAACGTGAAGGGCGTGGTGAAGGTGCTTATTCTGGTGACCGACTGAAGATCGACCTCGTCCGTGGCGGCAAGACCTATGCGGTCGATGTCGAACCCGGCGCATCGCACTGGTATGGGTATACGACGTTTCGCGATGGCGTGGTCACGGCCGATGAGTTGATGGTGGAGCGGCCGGTGACCCTGGTGTCGAAGGAGCTGGGTCGCATTGCCGCGAAGGAACGGCAGTTCATCCTGCTCAATGCCATGCCAGCTTCCTGACGTCCGGCTCCAAAAGAGCAGCACGAACAGGGTTCGCTCCCACAAATGCAGGTGGCCATACCCCTGTGGGAGCGAACCCTGTTCGTGCTGCTCCCTTGAGGCCGTGCGAACATGATCGCCGGCTCTGCGTACGACAAAGCACAAATGTCCAATCGCTGTCATACATTCGGGTCCATAGTGGAGAACGGACCCATGCCAACAACGAGGAACGATCCATGAGCACGTTCACCACCAAAGACGGCACCGAGCTTTACTACAAGGACTGGGGAAAGGGTAAGCCGGTCACGTTTTCGCACGGCTGGCCGCTGAGCGCCGATGCCTGGGACAGCCAGATGGACTTCCTGGCCAGCAACGGCTTTCGCGCGATCGCGCATGACCGCCGGGGCCACGGCCGCTCCAGCCAGCCCTGGAACGGCAACGACATGGACACGTACGCCGACGACCTCGCCGAGTTGCTCGATTCGCTCGACATCAAGGACGCGATGATGGTCGGCCATTCCACCGGTGGCGGCGAAGTCGCCCGTTACATCGGCCGGCACGGCAGCAAACGCGTGTCCAAGGCGGTGCTGATCAGCGCGGTACCGCCGATCATGCTGAAGACCGACGCCAATCCCGGCGGCCTGACCATCGATGTGTTCGACGGACTTCGCGCCAGCGTGGCCAAGGACCGCTCAGAGTTCTACCGGGAACTCAGCGCGCCTTTCTTCGGCGCCAACCGGCCGGAGAACAAGGCCTCGCAAGGCATGCGCGACTCCTTCTGGCTGCAGGGCATGCTTGGCAGCTACAAGGGTGCGTACGATTGCATCAAGCAGTTCTCGGAGACGGACTTCACCGAGGACCTGAAGAAGTTCGACATCCCGACCCTGATCATCCACGGCGACGACGACCAGATCGTGCCTATCGGCTCAGCCGCGTTGCTGTCGTCGAAGATCGTCAAGGGCGCCACGCTGAAGATCTACAAGGGTGCGCCGCATGGCCTGGCCAGCACGCACGCCGACCTGCTCAACGCGGACCTGCTGGCCTTCGCTCAGTCCTGATCGCCACGCGCCGTCGCACAGGCGGCGGCGCGTTCCAGCAGGAATGACCGCTCGCGGGTATTCCGCGTGAGTTCGGCGGCGCGCGCGAATTCCGCAGCCGCCTCCGCGCTGCGGCCCAGCTTTTCGAGCAGGTCGCCGCGCACGGCCGGGAGCAGGTGATAACGTTTCAGTGCCGGCTCGGGAAGCAAGGCGTCGACGATCTCCAGGCCGCGTGCTGGGCCATAGGCCATGGCATAAGCCACCGCGCGATTGAGTTCGACCACGGGCGAGGGCATGGCTCGCGTCAGCGCATCGTAGAGCGTGGCGATACGCACCCAGTCGGTCTGCTCCGCGCTATGCGCCCGCGCGTGGCAGGCGGCGATCGCCGCCTGCAGGGCGTACGGCCCGAACGCGCCGCCCAGCCGCTCCGCGCGATCCAGCGCGGCGAGGCCATGCTGGATCAGCAGGCCGTCCCAGCGGGAACGGTCCTGCTCCATCAGTAGCACCGGCTCGCCGTTCGGTCGCGTGCGTGCGCGGGAGCGCGAGGCCTGGATTTCCATCAGCGCGACCAGGCCGTGCACTTCGGGCTCGCGTGGCGCCAGTCCGGCAAGGATACGACCAAGCCGCAGCGCTTCATCGCAGAGCGCCGGACGCATCCAGTCGTCGCCTGCCGTCGCCGAATAACCTTCGTTGAAAATGAGATAGACCACGGCGAGCACCGAGGCCAGCCGCGCCGCCAGTTCATCGCCACGCGGCACTTCGAACGGCACCCCGGCATCGGCCAGCGTGCGCTTGGCGCGCACGATACGTTGCGCGACCGTCGTTTCCGGAACCAGGAAGGCGCGCGCGATCTCGTCGGTGGTCAGGCCGCCGAGCAGGCGCAGGGTCAGCGCGACCCGTGCCTCGGAGGAAAGCACGGGATGGCAGGCGGTGAAGACGAGCCGCAGCAGATCGTCGCCGACATCATCATCGATCGCCTCGTCGACCTTCGTCCACGCCGTGGCCTGCTCATCGTCCAGGGCGCGACCGATTTCCGCGTGCTTGCGGTCGAGGACCTTGCGCCGGCGCAGCTGGTCGATGGCGCGGTACTTCGCCGCCGTCATCAGCCAGGCTCCCGGATTGTCGGGAATGCCCGCCGTGGGCCACTGCTCCAGCGCGGAAACCAGTGCGTCCTGCGCCAGCTCCTCGGCCAGGCCGACATCGCGCACGATGCGGGCCAGCCCCGCGATCAGGCGGGGCGATTCGATGCGCCAGACGGCGTCGATCGTGCGATGGGTGTCGATATGGGTCACTGGGACCGGATCACACCATCGACGCTGGTCGGTTGCAAGGTACATCGCGGTAACGCGCGCTCAGAGTGCCTTGCCGGACTTCTGGATGTGCTCGCGCAGGCGCTCTTCCTGTTCGCGCAGTTCCGGGGTGAATTCCGCGCCGAAGTCGCTGGCCTCATAGACCGGGCGGATCTCGATCTCGGCCACGCCCTGGAGGGGATTCGGGCAACGCTTGACCCATTCGATGGCTTCCTCCTTCGACGTCACATCGAACATCCAGAAGCCGGCTATCAGCTCCTTGGTTTCGGCGAAAGGCCCGTCGATTACGGTGCGCGAGGTGCCTTCGAAACGGATGCGGGCACCTTGCGAGGTCGGCTTCAGCCCCTCACCGGCGATCATCACGCCGGCCTTGACCAGCTCCTCGTTGTAGGCGCCCATCGCGGCCAGCATTTTCTCGTCCGGCAGCACGCCGGCTTCGGTGGTCTTGTCGGCCTTGAGCAGTATCATGAATCGCATCGTTACATCCTCGGTCGTGGGCCGGGCTGGCCCTACTCAAACGTCGAACGATGGTTCACGAAATCGACATCGCCGGCAAAACTTATTTCCGTGCCTCGGTCGCCATGCGCACGGCCAGCGCGGCCAGCACCGTCCCCATCAGCCAGCGCTGCACGACCAGCCAGACCGGACGGCCGGCGAGGAACAGCGCGATGGTGCCGGCCATGGTCGCGATCAGCGCGTTGACCGACAGGCTGATGGCGATCTGGGTAGACCCGAGTAGCAGCGACTGGCCGAGTACATGACCGCGCTCCGGCACGATGAACTGCGGCAACAGCGACAGGTACAGCACGGCCGCCTTGGGGTTCAGCAGGTTGGTGAAGAATCCCATGACGATGAGCTGCCTCGGTCCGTCGGGCGGAAGGTTGCGTACCTGGAAGGGTGAACGGCCGCCGGGTTTCACCGCCTGCCAGGCGAGATACAGCAGGTACATCGCACCACCGAATCGAAGCGCGTCATAGGCCAGCGGCACGGTCATCAGCAAGGCGGTGATGCCGAAGGCGGCGAACAGCATGTAGACGATAAAGCCGAGCCCCACGCCAATAAGCGACACCAACCCCGCCTTGCGGCCCTGGGAAATCGAACGGGAGACCAGGTACAGCATGTTCGGACCGGGCGTCAGCACCATGCCGAGCGCAACCAGGGCAAAGGCAAGCCAATGATGAAATTCGGGCACGGCACCACTCCAGACGGGAAGTTACAGGGTGCCCAGGCGAACGGCTCACGAACGTCCGCGCTCCCCGATGGTTACCCATCCTGACTCGCCAGTTACGCGGACGAGGGAAATGGTCGTGCGATCGGGAACGATGGGCCAGTGCCGTTCGTCGTGTTGTCGGCAAAGCCAAAACGGCGATCTTGAATTGCCCGGCCCCAAAGGACTCGCGAACAGGGTTCGCTCCCACGGAGCAGGTTACGACGACCTTGTGGGAGCCAAAAACGGCGATCTTGAATTTCCCGGCCCCAAAGGACTCGCGAACAGGGTTCGCTCCCACGGGAGCAGATTACGATGTCCTTGTGGGAGCCAAAACGGCGATCTTGAAGGCCCGGCCCGAAAGGACTCGCGAACAGGGTTCGCTCCCACGGGAGCAGGTTACGATGTCCTTGTGGGAGCGAACCCTGTTCGCGAGTCCTTTGAGGCCAGACCTGCAAGCTGGCAACAATAGGAATACGGCTATCAGCCGCGGCAACAGCAAGAGCGCCCCCATCCGCCCTTCGGGCGCCTTCTCCCTCAGGGAGAAGGGAAGAACATGATCACTGGAAGCCGACGACCGCGTGCGGTACGTAGGCCGACTCCAGTTGCGCGATTTCCTCGGGTGCCAGGATCAGGTCGAGTGCGGCGACCGCATCGGTCAGATGGCCGGGCTTCGACGCGCCGACGATCGGCGCGGTCACGACGGATTTCTGCAACACCCAGGCCAGCGCCACCTGCGCGCGCGGTACGCCGCGTGTCGCCGCCACCGCGGCGACCGCCTCGACCACGCGGCGGTCGGCCTCCTCGGTGCCCTTGTACAGGGTCCTGCCGAAGGCGTCACTTTGTTGCCGTTCGCTGACATCATCCCAGTCGCGGGTAAGGCGACCGCGCGCCAGCGGGCTCCACGGCAGCACCGCGACGCCAAGGTCGGCGCACAGCGGCAGCATCTCGCGCTCTTCCTCGCGATAGAGCAGGTTCAGGTAGTCCTGCATGCTGACGAACTCGCTCCAGCCATGCCGGCGCGAGGTCTGTACCGCCGTGGCGAACTGCCAGGCGTACATCGACGAGGCGCCGATATAGCGTGCCTTACCCGCCTTGACCACGTCATGCAGGGCCTCGAGCGTCTCTTCGATCGGCGTGGCATGGTCCCAGCGATGGATCTGGTAAAGGTCCACATAATCCGTGCCGAGCCGGCGCAGGCTGGCGTCGATGCTCTGCATGATCGCCTTGCGCGACAGCCCCGAGCTGTTCGGCAGCGGTGGACCCTTGCGCGTGCCCAGCGGGTAGAACACCTTGGTCGCGATCACCGCCTGCTCGCGCGGGATGAATTCCTTCAGCGCGCGGCCGACGATCTCTTCGGACGTACCGTCCGAGTACGTGTTCGCGGTATCGAAGAAATTGATGCCCAGCTCCACCGCCTGGCGGATCAGTGGCCGGCTGGCCTCTTCGTCCAGCGTCCACGGGTGGGGGCCGCGATCGGGTACACCATAGGTCATGCAACCCAGGCATAAACGGGAAACATCCAGGCCGGTACGGCCAAGCTTGAGGTATTCCATGGCGGGGTCCTTTCGAAGCGGAACGGTCGACTTCCTGATATACGCCTCGCCGCCGGCTATGTCATCGCTGGAGCATGCTCGAATGCATCCATGCGACTATCTTCACGAATAGCCCACAAGGATTGGCTTCGATGTTCAGGCCTACCACGGCGATGCTGGTCGTCTTCACGATCCTGGTCGTCGCCACCGCGATATGGTCCTCGCTGGCGCTGGCCTACCAGAGCCGCGGCACGGCCCGGGTACTCATGATGGCCTGCCTGGTGATTATTGCCCTGGCTACGATCGTGCTCGTCTTCCGCACGCGGGCGTGGTGGCCGATGATGGTCTACGCCGCCGTCTTCGTCGCGCTTCTGCTGTGGTGGCGAACGATCTTACCGTCCAACGAGCGCGACTGGTCGCCCGATGTCGGCCGCCTCGCCCAGGCGACGGTTTCCGGCAACCGCGTCGTCATCGACCATGTGCGCGACTTCCGCTGGCGCAGCGACACCGATTTCGACGAGCGCTGGGAGCGCCGCTCGTACGACCTTGATCATCTGGTCTCGACCGATATGATCTTTTCCTACTGGGGCATGCCGGCGATCGCGCATACGATGATCTCGTTCGGCTTCGACGATGGCAGCCACGTGGTCTTTTCCGTCGAGATCCGCCGCGAACGCAACGAGGCCTTCTCCGAGGTCGGTGGCTTTTTTCGCGAGTTCGAACTGATCGTAATCGCCGCCGACGAGCGCGACATCGTCGCCGTGCGGACCAATGTGCGCGGCGAGGACGATTACCTGTACCGGATCGCCCTGCCCCGTGCCGAGGCGCGCTCGCTGTTCCTCGCCTACGTCGCCGAAGCCAACCAGCTGGTCGGGACACCGCGTTTCTACAATACGCTGACCTCGAACTGCACGACCCAGGTCTACGACATGGCGAAGCGCATCGTCGGCGACCTGCCGCTGGATTACAGGCTGCTGCTGACCGGCTACCTGCCGTCCTATCTCTATGCGCGCGACGGTCTGGACCGTTCGCATTCACTGGATGAACTGCGTGCCATGGGGCGGATCACCGATCGCGCACGGCAGGCGGGAACCGCGGACAGCTTCTCCGCCGATATACGTCGCGGGATTCCCGCTTTGCGCTAGGACCGTACCTGGTTGCGGCCCAGCCGCTTCGCTTCGTACAAGGCGCGATCCGCCATCGCCAGCAACGACCGGGCTTCCGCGCCGGGCGACTCGCCGACGAAGCCCACGCCAATGCTCACGGTGAGCAGGCCGGAGGGCGTGGTCGAGGGTAGGGCCATGCCCTCGACCGTGCCGCGAACGCGCTCGGCAACCTCGAGTGCCCCGGCCAGCGACGTTGCCGGCAGCAATACGGCGAATTCCTCGCCGCCATAGCGGGCCACCAGGCCGGCCGTGCGCGCGATGCATCCGGCGATCGCCTGCGCGACCAGGCGCAGGTAGTCGTCGCCACGCTGGTGGCCATGGGTATCGTTGAGCGATTTGAACTGATCGATATCGATCATCAGCAGGGCCAGGCCACCGTCGGCACGCGACAGGCGCGCGCATTCGCTGGCCAGGGCTTCGTCCAGGTGGCGGCGATTTGCCACGCCGGTCAGGCCATCCATGCGGGCCAGCACGTCCAGCTGCTCGTGGGCCTCGTTGGCGCGTAGCTGGACCAGGGTGCTGCGCAGGCCGTAACCGACCACGGCCAGGGCGACGCCGGTCATGCCGAGCGCGGTATGCGTGCGCATGACGAAGCCGGCGACAACCAGCAGGGCGAGTACCATCGCCAGCGGGCTGGCCGTCTGCACGAAGCGCGCGACCCGGTTGGATACCGGCGATGTCGACGATGACGGTGCCAGCGGTCGACAGGTCGCCACGAACAGCACGAGGAAGGGAATATCGAGCAGGAGGTCGCGGAAATTGCCGACCTGGTAGGTCGGGTCGAAGGCGATGACGTGGTTGTTATAAGCGGCTACCGCCGTGTAGACCACCGCGAAGATCGTCAGCGTGCGAAAGAAATGCCGGGCGTTGCGCTCGGTGGCCGCCATATAACGGATCGCCGCGAAGAACACGATGAAGGCGTTCTCGGTATCGAACATGAGCACAAGGTTGACCAGTGAACTGCGCTCGGAGACGCCATTCACCGTGGTCAGCGAAAAGGTGTAGACGAAGTAGAGGTAACCAAGGGCGGCGGCCAGCACGCCATCGGTCAGGCGCAGGCTCCACGGATGCACCCGCTCGCCGTCACTGGCAATCACGAAGATCAGCGGCACGCCGTACAGGATGTACATCAGCATGCTGTCGCCGGGCGTGACACTGAAATCTTCCAGGAAGATGTCCTGGCGCATGCTCAGGGCCATGCCGCCGGCCCAGAGCAGCATGGCCAGGGCCATCGCGCTCCAGCCCAGCGATGGCGCGAAGCCGACGACCCGGCAGCGGCGCAGGGCGACGACGCCGGCGAGCAGCGGCGCCGCGATCAGGAAGGCATAGGACACGGCCATGGCGCCCGGGCGGAAGACCGCGAGCGCGATGGCATGGCAGATGATGAACAGCAGCGCGAGGCTCAGTTGCACACCAGCCTCCCCGCCAGCGCTTTGACAGACGATACGTCGCCGCGTCCGCCCGTGACAAGCGCCGGGTGTTACTCGGGATTGAGCGGTGTACGCACCACGCAGTTGTACGTCTCGACGAAACGGCTCAGCAGGGAAAGGAATTGCTCTCGTTCGCGGGCGCTGAACGGCTCGAGTACGCGGGCCTGCGCCCGTTCGGCCGGCTTGGCCAGCCGCCGCATCATGGCCCCACCCGCGGTGGTGAGGTTCAGCGTCTTGCGCCGGCGGTCGGCCTCGTCGGCCCCACGGACCACGAAGCCGGCATCTTCCAGCTTGCCGACGACCAGGCCGGTGGTTGAACGGTCCAGGCCGATCAGCTTGGCCAGGGTGATCTGGTCGATGCCGGGCCGGGCACGGAGGATGGTCATGATGCCGTACTGGGTGGCTGTCACCCCGAGTGCGGCGGTTTCCTCCATGAACAGTGAGACACCAATCTGATGGGCACGGCGAAGCAGGAAACCCGGGCGGCTGTAGAGAACTTCCAGGTCCCTGAGATCGGTCCCCGCGGAGCGGGCGGTCTTGTCTTTTTCCATGCGCGTACTATGCCAGTTTGCTGCGCGACCGCCACGTTTTCCAGGCGGGTTTCGCCTAGGAATTTTATTCCCGCGGCGCCGACAGGAAAACTCAGCCCGTATCCGCCCCGGCAAGGCGGCGCAACAGCGCCATCTGCTTTTCCCAGCGCCCGATCGCGCCGGCGGGGTCGTCCAGGCTGAAGGACACCATGCCGAGTGCGGTCGCATAGGGCGCGGCATGCTTGCGTACCGCGATGACGTCGGCCGCCGAGACCGCCAGCGGGCCGGTCTCGCCTTCGAGCAGGCGCACGCGCAGCCGCGATTCCCACACCGCACCGTCGACCGCCGCGAACAGCGATGCCTGGCCGGTACGCCGCAGGTTGCCGGTACTGCGCGATCCGCTCCATGTCGCGAAGTACAGCCGGGTCAGGCCCGGCGCCAGCACCTCGCCGACACTGAGGAAGGATAGGTGCGGCCAGCCTTCCTCGTCGATCGTCGCCAGCACCGCCGAGTCGCCCGCGCGCTCGCCGAGCCGCTCGCCGTCGAACAGGCGCAACCAGCCGTCGGGAAGGATGGCGGCCTCGGCGGGTGGCGTCGTGCTCATGTCGTACGCTCCCGGGGAGGTAGGTCGCTGCCATGGGTCGCGGAGCCTTGCCCGTGCGCCGTGCTCCCGGTCCAGCGCAAGGCCAGGCCGACGTCGATATCGAACAGGTCCAGCGCGCGCGCCACGGTCTGGTTGATGATGTCGTCGAGCGTAGCCGGCCGCGTATAGAAGGCCGGCACCGGCGGCATGATGATCGCGCCGGCGGCGGTCGCCTTCGCCATCAGGTCGATATGGCCGGCGTGCAGCGGCGTCTCGCGCAGCAGGAGGACGACGCGGCGCCGTTCTTTCAGGCAGACATCGGCGGCGCGGATCATCAGGTCGGCATCGTAGCTGTTCGCGATACCGCTCAGCGTTCGCACCGAACACGGCGCGACGATCATGCCGGCGGTGCGGAACGAACCGCTCGATACCGCCGCCCCTATATCCTTGTAGCTGTAATGGACATCGGCGAGCGCGCGCAGCGCCGCCGCATCCATGCCGGTCTCCTCGCCGAGGGTACGCATGCCGGAAGGGGACACGATGAGGTGGGTACGCACGTCCTCCAGCTCACGCAAAGCCTCGAGGAGGCGCACGCCATAGATCGCACCCGACGCGCCGGTGATGCCGACGATGAGCTCTTTCATGCTGTTGTCCCGCCGGCCGTGGGAACGCGCGCGGCCATGCGCGTGGTTCGTTGGAGCCAGGCATTGATAAGACGCCTGTCAATACGCCGAGGATCTCACGGATTGGGCAAGTGCTGCCGGGTCCAGGCCACGATGCTGCGGGCATCCATGGCGCCGGCCTGGCGCGCGACCTCACGGCCGCCGACGAACAGGGCCAGGGTCGGGATGCTGCGGATGGCGAAGCGTGAACCCAGCTCCGGCACGGCTTCGGTATCGACCTTGGCGACCCGCACCAGCGGCTCCAGTTGCGCGGCGGCCGATTCGTAGTGCGGGGCCATCGACAGGCAGGGGCCGCACCACGGCGCCCAGAAATCGACAAGCAAGGGCAGTTCGCCTCGCTCGCTATGCCGCATGAAGCCGTCGGCATCCAGCGATACCGGCTTGCCGGTGAACAAGGGCTTGCCGCAGCGGCCGCAAACCGGATGCTCGGCCAGGCGCGACATCGGTACCCGGTTGGTGGTCCCGCAATGCGGGCAGACGATCTGTCGGGAGTCGCTCATACCGGGAGGTATACGCCGATTCCCGGCACCCCGGCAACAGCGCTCAGGCGTGGACGTCGACGCCGGCTGACGCGCTCATATAGGTTGCCAGCGCCGCGGTCGCTTTCAGCAGGGCCGCGATCGTCGACTGGATCTCGTTCTGCAGGCCGGAGGCCGCCACATTGGGGCCACCACCCTTGGGCGTCGACTTCGAGGCATCGCCAAGTTGCTTCTGCTCGGTGGCCAGTTGCTTCTGCAGGCGCGCGATCTGCTCCTTCAGGATGGCCACGACCGGATCCTCCGATGCTCCACCCGACCCACCGTCGGACGATGCGGCAGGCGCGGCGGCGGGCTTGGCCGGCTTGGCTGCTGCCGACGCGGTCGACGCTGGATCCTGGGTGGCCGCCGGGTTGGCGCTGCCATCCGAAGGCACGCTGGCCGAAGCGGCGATCTTCTGGTGGATGCTGATGGCCGAGGTGGAGGTACCGACGTTCATGTCGCGCAATCCGTTTGCAGGGGATGCGATGGCTATCGGCGGCTCCGGTTTTTTCTGTACCCCTGGAACGATTCCTTACAGCGCGGGTACCAGCCCGGCGATCGTCGCCAGCAAATCCTTCATCGAGAACGGTTTTTCCAGCACGGTATAACCGGCATAGGTAACCGGCAACTGGGCCCGGCCATAGCCTGTGAGCACGCATACCGGTACGCGATGCGCATCGAGTACCGGTAGCAGGGCTTCCGTCGTGGTCCGCGCCAGCCGGTAATCGATGAGGGCCAGGTCGGGCCGTACGGTTTCCAGCAGGCCGATCGCCTCGTCGATCGTCGCCACCGGCCCGAGCACGCGATAGCCCTTGCTCTCCAGGGCCATTTCCAGGGTCGCGGCAATCATCAGTTCGTCTTCGACCACCAGGACCTGGGGTCCCGCCGCTGGGGTGTTCATGAGCCGACCTCATCTTTCCGCACCGCGCGCGGCACATGCATGGCTACCACCAGTCCTTCGGTGGCGAACGTGACGCTACTCCTGCCACCCAGCTCATAGGCGAGTTGCCGTTCGACCAGCAGGCTGCCAAAGCCACGGTGTTCCGGCTGGCTCACGTGGGGGCCGGCGGCTTCCTGCCAGCGGAGGTCCACGGCACCGTCGTCCGCGACCTGCCAGGCCACCACGATACGGCCATGGTCGTTCGACAGCGCCCCGTACTTGAGCGCATTGGTCGCCAGTTCATGGATGACCATGCCCAGCGCCAGTGCTTCGCGCGGGCTGAGCAGGACGTCCGCGCCATCAAGTGAAAAACGCGCGACGCCGGCGATCGCGCCCAGCTCTTCCTGCAACAGATCACGCAGGGCCATATGCGTCCAGTGCGTCTCGGTAAGCAACCTGTACGTGCGCGCCATGGCGTGCAGCCGGCCGAGGAAGGCATCCAGGCGTTCCGGCGAGGTATCCGGGGCCATGGTCTGGTTGGCCATCGCGCTGACCACGGCCAGCATGTTGCGCACGCGATGGTTGAGCTCGCCGATCATCATCTTGTGACGGGCATCGGCATCGACCAGGGCAGTGACGTCAACAAAAGTCATGACCACGCCGCCGGTTTCCTCGGCCGTGCCTGTATAAGGCAGCAGGCACATCAGGTAGTGGCGGCTGCCATCCTTGCGACTGACCGCCTGCTCGAACGATTCGCCCGTGGCCTGGGTCAGTTCGAGGCGGGCACGCAGGTCGAGGTCGCGCAGGCGCGTGGCCAGATCGGTGATCAGCCGGCCGCGATCGGACGGGATCAGGGTGAATACCTCGGTCGCTGCCTGGGTGAAGCTGCGGATGGCCAGGTGACGGTCGAGGAAGATCGTCGGGATCCGCGTGCTCTCCAGCAGCCCGCGAAGATCCGCGTTGGCCTGGTCCAGCGCTTCCATATGGCGCGCCATCTCGTTGTTGACCGTCTGCAATTCCTCGTTGACCGACTGCAGTTCTTCCTTGGAGGTTTCCAGCTCCTCGTTGGAGGACTGCAGTTCCTCGTTCACCGACATCAGTTCTTCGTTGGCTATGCGCAGTTCCTCGATCGCCGTCTCGAATTCCTCGTAGGTCGACTGCAGCTGGTCGCGCGTTTCGCGCAGCTCGCGCTCAAGTTGAACGACGGTATGCGAGCCCGCATCGACCACGTTTTCAGATAGCGGCATGGCGACGCCCCTATCGTTGAACAGCACCAGGTATAGCGCGGCCTCCCCTTCGAATGCCTCGACGCGTACCTGCACGCGACGCATGCACTCGTCACCAGGCAGCGATACCTCGGGCAGATCGACCGCCGAACCCGTCGCCGCGACATCCGCGAGCGCCCTGCGCAGACCGAGGCGGAGCTCCTTGCGCGCGTTGACCATCAAGTGCCGGCTCGGCGCGCCGGGCGGAAATTCCAGGTAATTGCCGGTGCGCCCGGAATAGAACAGGGCCTCGCCCTGAGCGTTGACCAGCACGTACGCAGGGGCATGCGTTTGCAGGATCGCCGTTTCGATCTGCCGACGTAGCGCACTCGTGCTGCGCCGGCCCGCAGGCGTGGCGAAAATCCGGGACGCACCCGTCTCGTCACGGGCCAGGGGAGGCAGGGAAACGCCGCCAGCCGCACCGGGTAAGCGGCGGAAAATCCGATGTTCCTTGCTGACCGGTGCGAACAGGTTGCCGTGGCGTGCCGCTCCCTCGGCCACCCCGACGAACAGGAAGCCTTCCGGGCCAAGGGCGTAGTGCAGGATCGGCAGGATGCGGTCCTGGAACTCCGGGCCGAGGTAGATCATCAGGTTGCGACAGGACACCAGGTCGATGCGGGAGAACGGCGGATCGCGCAGGACATTATGCGGCGAGAACGTGCAGATCTCGCGCAGGGTCTTGCGCACGGTGAAATAGCCGCTGTCCTCGCTGAAGAACTGTTCGCGTCGCCGTGTAGATACCTCATCCAGCAATACCGACGGGTAACGCCCCTTGCGCGCCAGCTGCAGCGCGCGTTCGTCGATGTCGGTGGCGAAAACGCGCAGCGCTGGCGCCGCGGCACCCAGTCTTCCGACATGCTCGAGCAGCAGGATCGCCAGCGAGTATGCTTCTTCGCCGGTCGCGCAACCCGGCACCCATACGCGTACCTCATCGTCCGCACCCTTGTCGCGAAACAGCGCGGGAATCACGTCGCGTTCGAGCACCGCGAACGATTCGGTGTCGCGAAAAAAACTGGTGACGCTGATCAACAGGTCACGGAACAACGACGTGACCTCGGCGGGCGACGCCTTCAGCCGCGCGACATAAGCGTCCACCTCGCCCAGTTGCAATACGTGCATGCGACGCTGCACACGACGGAAGAACGTGCTCGGCTTGTAACCGCTGAAATCGTGGCCGACCTGGATATGCAACAAGGTGCAGATGTCCTTGCGCACCTGCTCCGGATAGGGAGGCTGTGTGATCCTTGCTTCACCAGCAGGCTGGCTGAGCAAAGCAATGGTCGCCGCCAGCCGGCCAGCGATTTCCTCCACCGGCAGCTGCACATCGATCGCCCCGGCGGCGACCGCGCTTTCGGGCATGCCTGGATATTGCGGGGCCGAACCATCCTCACCCTGGGCAATGGTCAGGCCGCCGCGCGCCCTGACCGCCTTCAGGCCCAGTGCGCCGTCCGAACCGGTGCCGGACAGGACCACCCCGATGGCTCGCTCCGCATAGGCGTCGGCCAGTGAGTTGAATAACCGGTCGATGACCGTCGGGGTGTTTTCGAGCGGGTTGATCGGCGCGATATGCAAGCGCCCGTCGCTGGCGGTCATGACCTGGCCGGGCGGCGCCACATAGACCACACCCTGCTCAATGGGCATGCCATGTTCCGCGCGGCAGACGCGCATCGCGGTGTGTCGCGCAAGGATTTCCGGCAGGTGGCTTTCACGTTTCACCGACAGGTGCATGGCGATGAGGTATGCCGCCTTGCCCTGCCCGGTATCGTTATCGAGAAAGACACTGATCGCCTCGACCCCACCAGCCGAGGCGCCAATACCGACGACCACGGTGGCAGGCTGGTTCGATCGGGTCGCTGTGGTCACGCCGTTCCTTGTCAGTCATGGAAGCACGTCGTTACCGCGCGTCTGGACGCCGGCCACCGGTGGGCATTGTACATAGCGCCCCGCCAATCGTTGGCGCATTGGAATCCAGCCGAAGAGAAGGCAACGCGAAGACGTCTTCACGAATCGGCCCAAGGCCGCTCCCCGGCGGCCTGGCAACCGCCGGGAAATGCCACTCAGAGCTGGACGACGTCGTAGGCCGGATCGGTCTTCACATCGGCGTCGTAATCGACGTCGGTGCGGGTAAAGCCGAACAGCTTGAGGAAATCGTTCTTATAGCCGCGGTAGTCGGTCATCTCGAACAGGTTCTCGTCGTTGACCTCGTTCCACATCGTCATGCAGGCCTGCTGCACGTCGTCGCGCAGTTCCCAGTCGTCGAGACGGATGCGCCCTTCCTCGTCGGTGGCCGGCGCCACGCCGTCCTCGCGATAGAGGCGATCGCGGAACAGGCGGTTGATCTGCTCGATGGTGCCTTCGTGCAGGCCCTTGTCCTTCATGATCCGGAACACCAGCGACACGTAGAGCGGGATCACCGGGATCGCCGCGCTGGCCTGGGTCACCACCGACTTCATCACGCCGACATGGGCCTTCAGGCCCTGCGCCGCGAAGCGACGGGTCAGCGCTTCGGCGGTATCGTCCAGATGCTGCTTGGCGCGGCCGAGCGCACCGTGCCAGTAGATCGGCCAGGTGATCTCGGTGCCGATATAGCTGAAGGCGACGGTGCGTGCGTCCTGCGCAAGCACGCCAGCCTCGTTCAGCGCATCGATCCACAGCGCCCAGTCCTCGCCACCCATGACGGTGACGGTGTCCTGGATTTCCTGCTCGCTGGCCGGCTCGATGGCGACATGGACGATCTTGTCGCGATTGGTGTCGATCGAGGTCGCTTCATAGGTCTCGCCAATCGGCTTGAGCGCCGAGCGGATCACTTCGCCGGTGTCCGGCAGCTTGCGCACCGGCGAGGCCAGCGAATAGACCACGAGGTCGATGCTGCCGCCCATCTCGTTCTTGATGATCTCGATTGCGCGGGCACGGGCCTCGTTGGAGAAGGCGTCGCCATTGATCGACTTGCTGAACAGGCCGGCTTCGCGGGCAAGGCGATCGAAGGCCTCGGAGTTGTACCAGCCGGCCGTACCCGACTTGCTCTCGGCACCCGGCTTCTCGAAGAACACACCCAGGGTCGCCGCGCCGAAGCCAAAGGCCGAGGTGATCCGCGTGGCCAGCCCGTAACCCGTCGACGCACCGATCACCAGCACGCGCTTCGGACCGTCGGTGCGCACGCCCTGGGCCCGGGTCACCCCGATCTGGTCGATGACGTTCTTCTCGCAACCGAGCGGGTGGGTCGTCGTGCAGATGAAACCACGGACTTTGGGATGGATGACCACGCGGGAGATTCCTGTCGATACGGTAAGGGCGGGGATTTTAGCGGGAAAGCGGGGTAAAGCCGGTACCGCCCACCATACGGCGACGAACGGTCCTGCACCACACGGCGAAAATCCGGCATATGGCCACTGGATCCTAGCCTTCGCTGGGATGACGAAAACCCACCTATCCGTCATCCCAGTGAAGGCTCACTGCTGTCCGGAGAAAAAGAGCATGACCATCAAGAGCAAGACGGTGATCGGACAGGCCCGGCCCCAACGGACTCGCGAACAG
>DASYLE010000207.1:0-26240 GCA_036009745.1 Luteibacter sp.
TTCCTCAAGGCGTTCGCGCTTGACGGCGTAGTCAAAGATACCCCCTAAGCGACTCGACACGGGCCTTCAGGTCCGCGATCTGCGCAAGGATGGGATTGGTCTCGATCATGTCGGGCCAGCCTGATTTCGTTGATTTGGCGCCGAAACGCCGGAGTGAACAACGAATAATACCAGTTGTGGGGCGGGTTTGTGGCGCCCCCCGGGGACCGCTAACGGCAACCGCGCACCGCTGCCCTGGGCTTTTGATCGTCACCCCGGCGCAGGCCGGGATCCAGTGGACTCAAGGTCCGGTCAACAGCCTCACCGCAGCAAAATCGCTTATTCCCCCCGATGCGATCGCTCGATGAGGACGGCGGCCACTGGGCCCCTGCCTGCGCAGGGGCGACGGCGAGGGGTTTCGAGTGCGTGCCGTCCCTCGGGTAGCACGCTTCAAGGGGCAACGCACACGGGAAGTCAATGCAGGTGATCGTGCAGCAACAGGCAGGTGTGCCGATTATCGAAATCGAAGTAGAAATCCATGTCCTGTAACGCGAGGTTCCCCAGTACGAACCCCCAGGGCAGGTTGGCATCGGTGAAAACGACAAACGTCATCTTGATCGGCTGGCCGGATATGACGACATTCTGCGTCGCCACTTTGGTACCGGCATTGTGTTCGTTCGCGCTGACGTCAGTGAAGTGTGCATGACCCGTCAGGCCATCCTTGTATTGCTCCAGCACGGCGGCGTTTCCGCTCAGATAGCCGGTAAACCCGGTGTCCAGAAGAGCGGTCTGGGGGGCCCCATCGACCGGAACAGTGGTGATCACGCGTAGGTAGTTCCCATACCGCGGGCTCGCCACCACCATGGGCTCGGAGCAAGCCGGTCGCGCGTCGTCGCCGGCATAGACGGTCAACAGGTCCTTGCCGATGCGTATGGCGCCCAGCCAGCGCAGGAGATCGATGCCGATGATCTTCTGCCCTTTGGCACCGACCTCGACCGGTACGTTTTCCATGGAAATACCGCCGAGATCGAGATGGTCCAGCCATCCCCTGCGAACGGCGATGTCCTTGCTGAAGAAGCCCTGGACATGTTCGTCGCCGCTGTCGGCCATATGGACACCCCAGTCGCGTGCTGTCCTCTCGTCGAGCAGCAATGAGCCGGCACCCGTGTCCAACAGCAGGCGCACGGTCTTGCCGTTCGCGCTGGCGTCGATGTAAGGCTCACCGTTTCCGAAAGCCGGTCGCAGCAGGGGCAATGTCAAGGTATGGCCGGGCCGCCCCACGCGCAGTTCCGGCTGCCCGGCGCGCGTGCCGGCATTTTCCGCGAGCTTGGCCAGTTCGGCCGCCTTGTATGTGCCTGCGAAGCGCTGTGCGGCGGCCACGTCCATACGGTCCGCTTCTTGCGTCCGACCGGCCAGGCGGGTATTGCCGCTGGCGAAAAATGCACAGTAAAAAGCAATGTCGGGCCGCGTCTTCCGCAGCACCTTCTCGCAGACCGCGGCATCCTCGCTGGACTTGTCCAGGTTCAGATGCAGTCGCTCCAACGCCATGGCCGCAAGTACGTGAGACACCGGATCATCGGCAACCTGGTAAAGCCGATCGAGGTCGCGCTCATCCCCCTTCTGCAGGTCCGCGTCCACCCGGTTGGCGAGACTGACCGGCTCGCTGGCAGGTTGGGAAACGCCGTCGTGGGCGACGGCCGAAAAACAGAGCACAAGCAAGAGTGCCGCGGCGCCCGGCACGGAAAAGGTGCGTTTCATGATCGGTGTCTCCCCTTGAGCGCGGCATCCTAGCAACGGATCGGATGTTTTTTTCGTCGACCGCGAACGAAACTTTTTGCGGATCCCGTCGAGCGAACCCCGCAAAAAGTTTCGCGCACGCCAGATGCAAAAGCCGGCCCGTCCATTGCTAGGATGCCGTGCTCAAGGGGAGACACCGATCATGAAATACCCGATCCCGGCGCTGGGCGCCGCGGCGATCCTGTTCGTGCTTTGCACCGGTGCCGCCGCCTTCGATGGCGTCACCGGACAGCCATCCACGCCTGCTGCTCAGCCCAGCCAAAAATCAACCACATCACCGACGACGGCGCCTGCCCAGTCGGACGATGTCCCGGTGCCCCTCACCACGCGGGTCGACACCGACCTCATCAAGGGCGACGAAGGCGACCTCAATCGCCTCTATCAGATTCCCGATGACCCGGTGTCCCATGTGCTCGCCGCCATGGCGCTGGAACGTCTTCATATGAACCTCGAAAAGTCGAGCGCGGACGCAGCGGCTTGCGAGAAGGTCCTGCATGCATCGCGACCAGACATCGCCGCATACTGCGCGCTATTCGCCGCTGGTGACACGCGATTGGCTGGACACATCCAGCAGGCAGACCGCTCGGTCCTGGAGATAGCTGAGCGCTATGCCGCCACGATACCCGCCACGGAACTGGCAGCACTCCGGCAACTCGTCGACGCCAACGCCGGAGGAACCGATACACACGTACTACGCCCTAGTCACACCGTTACCATGCCCCTACGGACGCGCTCCCTGCACAACCGCACACGTTTTGTCGAGGCCAGCGCCAACGGAACAAGCCGGGGCCTGGTAGTGCGTACCGAGGCTTCCTGGCTGCTGCTGGATAAACGAACCGCGTATGAGTGGGGCGTTCACATGCTGGATGAAGGGGATCGCCACGTTCCTGGCTACCTCGGCGAAGACGTTGATGCCAGCCACGGCTCGCTCGACCGACTCGAATTGGGCGGAGCTGTCATCGAGAATGTACCAGTCGACGTCGTCCCCAACGCCCTACCAGCGATCGGCATCAACATTCTCAAGGCGCTTGGTGCATTTCGTGTCAGCAAGGACGCGCTGGTCATCTATGGCAGCAACGATCCCCGGCCTGCGTGTAGTGGTCCGTTGTTGGCAGCGTCCCGGCGCGACGGCAGCAACCTTTGGCTTCAGCACAACATCTCGATCGACGGCAGCGTGCAGAAGGTCACCATTGCTACTGGCACACCGGCATACCTGAGTGGAAACACCAGCGTGAAGGACCGGTATGAGAATGATGATGGTCCTGGGGGTTACATCCGGGTCCGCGATCTCGGCGTGCGGCCTGTCGTTGTCGGCATCAAGGTCGCCACTCGTGATGTCGTGATAGCTGGCCAGACAATGAAAATGCGCTTTGTTGTATTTACGGACGACCAATTGCCCTGGGACTATCTCCTGGGCAATCTCGCGCTACAGGACATGGACTTCTATTTCGATTTCGACAATCGGCATAGCTGCCTGTTGCTCCACGACGAGATCAAATGAGCAGCCTTGCATAATTACCTTACCGCTGGGCTTTGGCGGGAGCGGCCGGGACGGGCTTTTCGAAAGCGCAATCTTGGACGCTGGGCCCCAACGGACTCGCGCACAGGGTGCGCTCCTACAAGTCTGCGACAACCTGTGAGGGCCCTCTTACTTGTAGGAGCGCACCCTGTGCGTGCTGCTCCTTTGAGGCCAACCCTCCCACGCTGGCGACCATAAGCACACGGCGATCAGCCGGCTCTGGACTCCGGGGCCCCGTTGAGCCGTGAGGCCGGCGGGGACGGCAAGGCCCGCGCAGCGGGGGGAGGCAGGATGCCGACCGTTTTCGACAGGACACGGATGTCCTGCCGAAAACCCCGGCCCCACCGACCGCCCCGCGCAGCGGGCACGGCGATCGGGGTGGCCTCTTTGGGTTACTTTTCTGGGCCATTCCAGAAAAGTGACTCGGCCCCCGGCAGGGGGTCGAAAACACGGCGCGATAGGCGCCGACACGATCGTGACAACGTCGATCCTGTGCGCAAACATGCCAGCGCAGCTGGCATTAAAACATGGCGCGCAGCATGACGATCGAAAGACTATAAGGCCTGCAGATGCACACCGGCGACGGCACGTCCGGAAGGATCAGCCTGCGCGGCGAATGCCGGATCCCAGGCCAACGCCGCCGGTGAGGAACAGGCAATCGACTTGCCGCCCGGCACAGTTGCCGCACATGCCTCACCCGGGAAGTGCATCTCGAAGAGGCCGCGATAAAAATAGGCTTCCTTGGTCGCCGGTGGGTTGTAAGGGAAGCGCGTGGCGGCCGCGGCGAATTCGCGGTCGCTGACCATGCGTTCGGCGTGCGCTTTCAGGCCGTCGATCCAGCCATAGCCGACGCCGTCGCTGAACTGCTCCTTCTGCCGCCAGAGGATCGCGTCGGGTAGGGCGCCCGCGAAGGCCTCGCGCAGGATCGCCTTCTCGATACGGCCGCCACCGGCCATCTTGTGCGTCGCGTCCATGCCCATCGCCACGTCCATGAATTCGAGGTCAAGAAAAGGCACGCGTGCCTCGACGCCCCAGGCCATCATCGATTTGTTCGCACGCAGGCAGTCATAGCTGTGCAGCGCGTCGAGCTTGCGCACGGTCTCTTCGTGGAATTCGCGCGCCGACGGCGCCTTGTGGAAGTACAGGTAGCCACCGAAGATTTCGTCGGAACCCTCGCCGGAGAGTACCATCTTCACGCCCATCGCCTTGATCCGCCGTGCCAGCAGGTACATCGGCGTCGAGGCACGAATCGTGGTGACGTCATAGGTCTCGACATGGCGGATGACCTCGGGCAAGGCATCCAGGCCTTCCTCGAAGGTATAGACGAAGCCATGGTGCACGGTGCCCAGGGCGTCGGCGGCGATCTGGGCCGCGGCCAGGTCCGGCGAGCCTTCCAGGCCGATGGCGAAGGAATGCAGGCGTGGCCACCAGGCTTCGGCGCGGTCGTCTTCCTCGATGCGATGCCGGGCGAAGCGCATGGCGCACGCGGCAACAAGCGAGGAGTCGAGACCCCCGGAAAGCAGCACACCATAGGGAACATCGGTCATCAACTGGCGGTGTACGGCCTGTTCGAACGATTCACGCAGCGCCTCAGGAGCGACCTCGCGGCCGAGGGTCCAGCCGTGGTCGCGCCAGGGCTTGCTGTAATAACGCGTCAACTGGCCGTTGCTGTCGTAGTAATGCCCGGGCGGGAACGCCGCCACATCGGCACAGACGCCGACCAGGGATTTCATTTCCGAGGCCACGCACAACCTGCCCTGCACATCGTGTCCCCAGTACAGCGGGCACACACCGAAGGGATCGCGCGCGATCAGGTAGCGTTTGGCCTCGCTGTCCCACAGCGCGAACGCGAAGATGCCATTGAGCTTGCCGACCAGGTCGACGCCGTGTTCGCGGTACAACGCGTTGATGACTTCGCAGTCCGACCCGGTAGTGAAGTCGTAGTCGCTGGCGGCACGGAGTTCACGGTGGTTGTAGATCTCGCCGTTGACCGCCAGCGCCAGGCCGCCGTCGCGCGAGCGCAGCGGCTGCGAACCGCTGGCCGGATCGACGATCGCGAGCCGCTCATGGACCAGGATCGCGCCTTCGTCCACGTAGACACCGCTCCAGTCAGGTCCGCGGTGCCGCTGGCGCTGCGAGAGCGCGAGCGCCTGCGTACGCAGGGCGCCCAGGTCATCGCCCGGTTGCAGCCCGAACATGCCGAAAATCGAACACATGACACTTCCCTCTCTCTTTTTTCTTACGGCGGAAACGACGAAGGCCCGCTTTGTGGGCGGGCCTTCGTATGCGGTGTTGGCTTGTCCTGCTTTGCCTACACGCCGGCCCTCCCGATATTCCGGGCGTTATTATTCAGGCCGTTATTGTTCGCACCGGCGTATGACACGCAGGTGTTGGGAACAAAACGATGGGCGATGACAGTGGACATGTGTCGAGTTGAGCAGAACCTCGACGTCAGTGCAATAGGCTTCATGTTTCCGGCTCGCCCGAGTCGAAGGGTTCGGCGATCCAGGCCCTGGCCAGTTCAAACTCAGCATTGGTGAACAGGCGCAGTTCGGCCGGGGCCAGGAATCCCAGCGTCCGCGTCGTCGTGCGGATCCAGCCGAGGTCGGTGACCACGGCCACTCGATCCCAGCCACTGAAATGGCGGAAGCCCAGCTTCAGGTCGTCCCACATGGCGCCGGGTTCGAAGCCGGTGAAGGCCGGACCGAGCTGGAAAAGAATGCGCAACTTGCGGTTGACCGCGAAGGCGGCCTCGATATCGGGAACGATCACCGATTCGTAATCCTGCGCGGTGAGTTTGCCGGTGGCCGAAAACCCGAGCGTACCCGGCGGCAATCCCTGGATCTGTTCGATCATGACGGCATCTCCTTGGCGGGGAGGACCATTGTGCACCCGGTCCGTGCAGAAAACGTCAGTCGGCCGGTTCCATGTGCTGCAACAGCAGGCGCAGCGATTCACGTCCCTGCCAGTCATTGATGGTCAGTTCATAGGCCGCGCGCAGACGCGCGGGCGGCGGCGTCCCCGTATAAGCGTTGAACATCACAGCCTCGAGCATGTTGCCGCTGCGTGGGTCGCGCAATTGCAGGCGCAGGTGGCGCTCGCCCATAGGCTTCCAGCTGGCGCAGTCGAACACATTCTCGAACAGCGGCTGTGCAAAGGCCTGGCCCCAGGGTCCGCCGTCCCGCAGTTGTATCGCCAGCGCCATGGTGAAATCGGCCGGTGCCAATTCGCCATCGGTATATAGCCAGGCAAGCAGCTGTGCTTCGTCCAACTGTTCGCGCGCATAGGCGTCAAACGCCGCGGCCAGCCGCGGAAAATCCACCGCGCGCAGGCTCAGGCCCGCGGCCATCGCGTGCCCACCGAACTTCAGGATCATGCCCGGATGCCGCGCGTCGATCGCGGCCAGCGCGTCGCGGATATGGAATCCGGCGATCGAACGCCCGGAACCACGCAGTTCGTCGCTGTCGTCGCCGGCCGGTGCAAAAGCGAATACCGGCCGGTGCAGTCGCTCCTTCAGTTTGGAAGCGACCAGGCCGACCACGCCGGCATGCCAGCCCGGGTCGAACAGGGCGACGCCGACCGCATCGATATCGGCCGTGCGTGCCACCATCGCCTCGGCCTCGGCAACCATGCCTGCCTGTAGTTCGCGACGCGCCTGGTTGATCGCCGAAAGTTGTTCGGCATAGCGTCGTGCCTGCGCCGGTTCGTCCGTCAGCAGGCAGGCCACACCCAGCGCCATGTCCTCGAGCCGTCCGGCGGCATTGAGGCGCGGGCCGACCGCGAACGCCATATCGGTGGCCGTCACCGTGCCGACGGCGCGGTTGCTTGCCTCGATCAATGCGGCAATGCCCGGCGTGGCCCGACCGCTACGGATACGTTTGAGCCCAGCATCGACGAGGACACGGTTATTGAAATCCAGCGGCACCAGGTCGGCCACGGTACCCAGGGCCACGAGATCCAGCAGGCAGGAAAGGTCGGGCTCGCCGTTCGCAAAGCCACCATGGGCGCGCATGTGCGCGCGCAAGGCCAGCAGCAGATAGAACATCACGCCGACACCAGCCAGCGCCTTGCTCGGAAACCCGTCGTCCACGAGGTTGGGATTGACCATCGCATCGGCGGCCGGCAGCGCTTCGCCGGGCAGATGATGATCGGTGACGATGACCTTGATCCCGCGCGCATGCGCCGTGGCGACACCGGCAACGCTCGCGACGCCGTTATCGACGGTGACGATGAAGTCCGGGGTCGGCGACAACGAATCGACCAGGGCCGGGCTCAAGCCATAGCCATGCGAAACCCGGTTCGGCACGACATAACTGACACGGGTCGCGCCGAGCAAACGCAGGCCACGCACGGCGACCGCCGCACCCGTCGCCCCATCGCAGTCGTAATCGCCGGCGATCACGATCGATGCATGGTCGCGGATCGCCTGGTGCAGCAGCGCCACCGCGGTATCGATACCGCCAAGCAGGTTCGGCGCCAGCAGGCGCGCCAAGCGGTGTTCGGCGCCATCCGGCGTCGGCACGCCACGCGCCGCGTAGACACGTTGCAGCACCGGATGCACCTGGACAGCCCAGCCGCTGGGCGCGACATCGATGTCGCGTCGGCGCAGTCGGTTGACCGTCACCGCGGCGCCTTGCGCCAGAACCGCAGGCGATGCAGCGAACGCAGCGACCAGCGTTCGCCGCTGGCGAAGACCAGCCGGAGTTCGTGGAAGCTGCCACCACGAAGGCCTGCTTCGAGCATCGGCCACCAGTGCCCGTCGATGCGGGCGGCCTCACTGTCCAGCAGGTCAAGCAGTTCGACGCTTGCGGTCGCTGCGGGAGCGAAGGCATCGCGACCGACCACATCCACACCCGCCCGCGCAGCCAGCGCCCAGGCCATGAGGTCGTCGCTGGCGATGCGACCCAGCCCACTCTCGACCGTGGCCGGCAGCATGCCGCCGCCCCAGATCCACACACTGTTGATCGGCGGCCTGCCCTGCTGGCGACGCTGTTCGTTCAAAGGGTGCTGATGCAGGATCACCTGCGCCTCGGTGAGCAGTGCGCGCCAGCGACGTCCTTCCGGCCCCTTGGGCAGGTGCTCGAACAGGTCGGCACCCAGCGCGGCTTCGGGCGCGGCGAAATCGGGCAATTCGCTATAAGCAGGCAACCTGAGTTGCCAGTGCGAGGCATCGCCGACGTCCAGGCACATGCCGGCATCGGCGAATGTGTCGCGCAAAGCATCGGCCAGCGAAGCCGCGTCGGCCATGCTGAGGTCCAGCCGCCCGCAGGCCAGCAGACGCGCACCGTTCAATTCCGGCTGGATCCATGCCGGGTCGGCGCATAGCCATTGATCCTTGCCTGCATCGCCCGCCAGCAGCTGGCGGATCAGCGCTGCTGCCGGCAGGCCGCCTTCGGGCCACTGGAAATAGCCGGCCAGCGCGGCGAAGTTACCCGGTTCGCCATCGGCAAGGCGATCGCCCCGCGCCAGCCATCCGCGCAAGGGCGATGCCGGCGCAAAGCGTTCGAGTGGCGGCAGCAGCACATGCAGGTCGGTCATGCGCGGCGCCATCCGTCAGCCTTCGATCTGGTCGAGCAGTTCGAGCCACTCGGACTCGAGCTCGTCCTTCTCGCGCCGGAATTCGCCCTGCTGCTGGCTGAGCTTGAGCAGCTCGCTGGTCGCCGCATGGTAGGTCGACGGGTCGGCCAGCTTCGCCTCGATCGCGGTGATTTCCTTATCGAGCGTCGCCACCCGCGTCTCGATCTTTTTCACCCGCTGCCGCAGCGGCTTTTCCAGCTCGCGCTGCTCGGCCGAGACTTTTCGCTTCTCTTGAGGCGCCTCGACCGGGACAGGCGTCGTTTTCTCGGCTTTCCCCGCCTTGTCCGCGGCGTTCTTGCGCACCTGGGCACTGGCGCGGGTCTTCAGCCAGCGGGCGTAATCGTCCAGGTCGCCGTCGAAAGCTTCAACGACGCCGTCGGCGACACGCACGAAGCCGTCGCAGACCATGCCGAGCAGATGCCGGTCATGCGAGACCAGCACCAGCGCGCCGTCGAATTCGGCCAGCGCATCGGCCAGGGCCTCGCGCATATCCAGGTCCAGATGGTTGGTCGGCTCGTCGAGCAGCAACAGGTTCGGCTTGTCCCAGGCGATCAGGGCCAAGGCGAGGCGCGCGCGTTCACCACCGGAGAACGAGTCGACTTTTTCGAAGGCGCGCTCGCCGGCGAAGTTCCAGGTGCCGAGGAAATCGCGCAACTGCTGCTGCGTCGCCCGCGGCGCCTTGTCGTAAAGATGATCGAACGGGGTCGCGCCTTCCTGCAGGCTTTCCACCGTGTGCTGGGCGAAGTAACCGATCTTCAGGTCGCGATGCATGGTGCGCTCGCCGGCCATCAACTCGAGCTCGCCAACCAGGGTTTTCACCAGGGTCGATTTACCCGCGCCGTTCGGACCCAGCAAGCCGATGCGGTCGCCCGCCTCCAGGCCGAAACCGACGTCGTTCAAGATCTTCAGCGCGCCATAGCCGGCATCGACATGATCCAGGCGCAGCATCGAATCGGGCACTTTGTCCGGGGTGGCGAAGGAGAAACGGAAGGCACGCTCGGCGCGCACCGCCTCGGTGCCGGCCATTTTCTCCAGCCGCTTCATGCGCGACTGCGCCTGCTTCGCCTTGCTCGCCTTGGCCTTGAAACGGTCGACGAAAGACTGCAGGTGGGCGCGTTCGGCCTGCTCGCGCTCGTGGGTGATCTGCTGCTGGCGAAGATGTTCGGCACGCTGGCGCTCGAACGCCGAGTAATCGCCGGTATAGAGTTTCGCCTTGCCGTCGTTCAGATGCAGCGTGTGCGAGATCACGCCGTCGAGGAATTCGCGGTCATGCGAGATCACCAGCAAGGTGCCCTGGTAACGGCGCAGCCATTCTTCCAGCCAGAGCACGGCGTCCAGGTCCAGATGGTTGGTCGGTTCGTCGAGCAGGAGCAGGTCCGAGGGCGCCATCAAGGCGCGGGCCAGGTTCAGGCGCACGCGCCAGCCACCGGAGAACGAGGCCACCGGGCGTTCGTGGGTTTCCGGGGCAAAACCCAGGCCGTGCAGCAGGCGACCGGCACGGGCATGGGCGTCGTAACCGTTCAGTTCCTCGATGCGCATGTGCGCGGCGGCAACCGCCTCGTGGTCGCCCGCGTCCGCGGCCCTGGCTTCTTCACGGATCGCGGCTGCCACCTCGACATCGCCGCCAAGGACGTATTCGATCGCCGGGTCGGGCAACGCCGGGGTCTCCTGGTCGACCGCGGCCAGGCGCAACCGTGCCGGGACCTCCAGTTCACCCAGATCCGGCTCGACCTCGCCCTTGAGGGCGGCGAACAGGCTCGACTTGCCGCAGCCGTTGCGCCCGATCACGCCCAGACGCCACCCGCTTTGCAGAGTGAGGTCGATATCCGAGAGCAGCAGGCGGCTGCCGCGGCGCAGGGCGAAGTGGCGGAAGGAGATCATGGGAGGCAAGGCAACCGGTACGGCACAGCCGCGCATGATAACCGGGATGGGCTGCCGGCTGGGCGGCGGCGCTCGCCAGATAAAAAGGAGACGTATCCCACAGGACGCGCGGTGCGCCCGCGCTCACCCGTAGCGCCTTGTCATGGCTTCTGTTAAAACGTCGCTGCGCTCTTAGCGGCGTTCCAGGGGAAGCTCACGATGTCCAAGTTCGTCGCAATCGTACCGATGGTGGCCTTGCTGGCCGGTCTGGCCGGCACCGGCGTGTCCATGACCGCCCGGGCGGACAGCCTGCTGGTGAATCGTGTCCAGCAGGAAAAGGCCCTGGACCTGCCGAAGAAGGGCATGAGCATGGCCGAGGTCGAGCGCAAGTACGGCGCCCCCCAGTCCAAGCTCGACCCGCGCGGCGGCGGCAGCGTGCACCAGCCGGTGATCAACCGCTGGCAGTACCCGACCTATATCGTCTATTTCGAGAAGAGCCACGTCGTCCATACGGTGCTGAACACCCCGGCCGGCAACAATACGAATCCCGCCGCGGCGCACTAAGACATCTCGTGGGGTGATGCGGGCCTGCTGGCCGCCGGAATGACTCCGGCCGGCGAACAGGCCCTACAATGACGGGCCCCGGCATTGCCGCCCCGCTCCGCATCCCCATATCCCCACGATGACCGCCTCCCCGCAGACCGCCACCGCCAGCCTTGCCACCTTCCGCCTGCCGGCCGAATGGGAGCCGCAGGCCGCCATCCTGATCGCCTGGCCGCATGCCGGCACCGACTGGGCCGAGCGCCTGGAAGGGGTCGAGTCGACCTATGTGGCGCTGGCCGCGGCGGTGACCCGCTTCGAGCCCCTGATCGTGGTCGTTGCCGACACCCGGTTGCGTGAGCAGGCGACCGCGCGGATGCGCGACGCAGGCGTGGACCTCTCCCGGATCCGCTTCGTCGAGTTGCCTTATGACGACACCTGGCTGCGCGATTCGGGCCCGATCACCCTCGTCGATGCTGATAACAAGGTGCTGCTCAACGACTTCCGCTTCACCGGCTGGGGCGGCAAGTTCGGCGCCGAGCAGGACGACGCGCTGATCGCCGGCCTGGTGTCCGAAGGCGTCTTCGGCAACGCCGGGCACAGGCGCATCGACTGGGCGCTTGAGGGCGGCGGGATCGAGAGCGACGGCGAAGGCACCGTATTGACCACCTGGCGCTGCCTGGCCCAGCGTCATCCGGATCAGTCGCGCGAAGCCATGAGTGAGGTACTGGCCACCAACCTGCACGCCGGGCGCATCCTCTGGCTCGATTACGGCTACCTCGAAGGCGACGACACCGACGCGCATATCGATACCCTCGCCCGCTTCGCGCCTGGCGAGCGCATCGTGTTCCAGGCCTGCGACGATCCAACCGATCCGCACTACGACGAGCTTGGCCGCATGGGCAAGGAGCTGGCCGCGCTGCGTACGAAGGATGGCAAGCCTTACCAGCTTTATCCCCTGCCCTGGGCCGAGCCCATCCTCGATGATGGCCGCCGGCTTGCGGCATCGTATGCGAACTATCTGATCGTCAACGGCGCGGTGCTGGTGCCGGCTTATGGCGACAAGGCCGACGACGACGCCGCGCGTGTCATCGGCGCGGCGCATCCGGGCCGTACCGTCGTGCAGGTGCCGTGCCGGCCATTGATCTGGCAGAACGGCAGCCTGCACTGCATCACCATGCAACTGCCTGCAGCGACGCTGGCCGGCTGACCGGAAGGAAAGAGATGACGCGCAAGACCCTCAAAGTCGCCCTGCTCCAGGAAACCGATCGTGGAAGCCGCGACGCCAACCTCGATGCCATCGAAACGGGCCTGCGCGACGCGGCCAAGGCCGGCGTCGAGCTGGTGCTGTTGCAGGAACTGCACAATGGGCCGTACTTTTGCCAGCGCGAAAGCGTCGATACGTTCGACCTGGCCGAGACGATTCCCGGCCCGAGCACCGAACGGCTGGGCAAGCTCGCCGAAGAGCTGAAGCTGGTCGTCGTCGCCTCGCTGTTCGAGAAGCGCGCCACCGGGCTGTATCACAACACCGCCGTGGTCTTCGACCGCTCGCGCGCGATCGCCGGGCGCTATCGCAAGATGCATATCCCCGACGATCCGGCCTTCTACGAAAAATTCTATTTCACCCCGGGCGACCTTGGCTTCGATCCGATCCAGACGTCGGTCGGCAAGCTCGGCGTGCTGGTCTGCTGGGACCAGTGGTACCCGGAAGCGGCGCGACTGATGGCCCTGGCCGGCGCCGACCTGTTGTTCTACCCGACCGCCATCGGCTGGGATCCGAACGACGACGACGACGAGAAGGCCCGCCAGCGCGATGCATGGATCACCGTGCAGCGCGGGCACGCGGTGGCCAACGGCCTGCCCTTGCTCGCCTGCAACCGCACCGGCTTCGAGAGCGATCCCTCCGGCGTCGGCAACGGCATCCAGTTCTGGGGTTCGAGCTTCGTCGCTGGCCCGCAGGGCGAATTCCTCGGCCAGGCCGGCACGGACGGCCGCGAATTGCTGATCGTCGAGGTCGACATGCAGCGTAGCGAGAACGTGCGCCGCATCTGGCCCTTCCTGCGCGACCGCCGCATCGATGCCTACGGCGACCTGGTCAGGCGTTTCCGCGATTGAACCGTATTAACTTTCGAAAGACGAACGCATGACTCTTGCCGAAACCGCCTCCCCCCTGCCGCCCGCGCTCGCTGGCCAGCCCATCGAGCGTATCGTGCGCGACGGTATCGAGTACGTGGTACTCGGCACCGCGCACGTCTCCCGCGCCAGTGTCGAGGCGGTCGATGCGCTGCTCGACCTCGAGCATTTCGACGCAGTAGCCGTCGAACTTTGCGATAGCCGCGCACAAGGTATCCGCGATCCGGAAGCCTTCAAGCAGATGGACCTGTTCCAGGTGATTCGCCAGGGCAAGGCCGGCATGGTCGCCGCCAGCCTCGTGCTGTCCTCGTTCCAGAAGCGCCTGGCCGCCCAGTACGGGATTGAGCCGGGCGCGGAGATGAAGGCCGCGATGGACGGCGCCGATACGCGTGGCATTCCCGTGTGGCTGGTCGATCGCGAGGTCGGCGTCACGCTGAAGCGCTCCTGGCGCAGCGTCGGCTTTTTCCAACGCTTCGGCCTGCTCGCCGGCATGCTCGGTAGCGTCTTCGAGCGCGAGGACATCGCCGAGGAAGACATCGAGAAGCTCAAGCAAAGCGATCTGTTGGAAAGCGCTTTCAGCGAATTCGCCAGCGGTTCGGCACCGCTGTACCGGGCGCTGATCGGCGAACGCGACGAATACATGGCGGCGCGCCTGCGGCAGAACGCCGCTCGCGTCGACCGCAGTGAACCGCGACGGGTGCTGGTGGTGATTGGCGCCGGGCATCTGAAGGGCCTGGTCGAGCAGATCCGCACCCAGCAGGCCGACCCGGCGACACAGGCCGAGGAACTGGCGCGGATACCGCCGGCGTCGCGCTGGCCGAAATGGATCGCGCTCGGCCTGGTCCTCGCCATCTTCGTCGCCATCGGCTTCGCCTTCCATCGCAATTCCGGCCTTGGCGCGGATGCGCTGAAGAGCTGGGTATTGTTCACCGCCGGCCTGGCCGGCCTCGGCGCGATCGCCGCCGGCGCCCATCCGATAAGCATCCTGGCCGCTGTGGTGAGCGCGCCACTGAAGCCTTTTCGCCCCGGCATTCCCTCCGGCGGCTTCAGCGCCATGGCCGAGGCCTGGGTGCGCAAACCACGCGTGGCCGACTTCGAGACCCTGCGCGATGATGTCGGCCACTGGAGCGGCTGGTGGAAAAACCGGGTCGCGCGGACCCTGCTGAACTTCTTCCTGGTCTGCCTGGGCACCATCGCCGGCGAATACATCGCCGGTTTCCACATCATCAAGAGTCTTCTCTGAGGCCGTTTTGACATCCGAAGTTGTCGGTTGTCGAACGCAGCCTCTATACTTCGCCGGTTCTTAATCCCGGACGTGCGCCGGAACCGTGGGATATTTCCAATGAAGCGACTGCAACTGCTTGGCCTGGCGACGATCGCCCTGTGTGCGTTCGGCAGTGTCCATGCCGAAGGCGACAAGGCCGCCGGCAAGGCCCTGATCTACACCTGCGCCGGTTGCCACGGCGTGCCGGGTTACGCGAATGCGTATCCGGCGTACCCCGTTCCGCATATTGCCGGGCAGAACGAGCAGTACATCATCAACGCACTGCATGAATACAAGAGTGGCGGGCGCAAGCACCCCACCATGGGTGCGCAGGCGCAAAGCATGTCCGATAAGGAAATCGAGGACATCGCCGCCTATCTTTCCAGTCTCGACAAGTAAGTCCCGAGGATTACGCATGAAACGTGCGATCACCCTGCTTTCGTTCGGCGCCATCCTGGCGTTGTCCGCATCCCAAGCCATGGCTGCCGGCGATATCGCCCGCGGCAAGAAGAAGGTTGCCACCTGCGTGGCTTGCCACGGCCAGGACGGTAATTCGGTCGACCCGCAGTACCCGCGCCTTGCCGGCCAGTACGCGGCCTACCTTACCCGCGCGCTGCATGAGTATCGCGACGGCGATCGCGACAATGCGATCATGAAGGGCTTCGCCGCCACCTTGTCCGACCAGGACATCGACGACGTCGCCGCCTATTTCTCGAGCATGCCGACCAAGCTGCACGGTCTGGAACACGATATCCAGGGCTCGAACTAAGATCCCACGGATATCGCAAGAAAAAAGGCCCGCTTACGCGGGCCTTTTTTTGTGCTCCAACGCGTTCCTACAGCGCTGATGCACCCTCGGCCTTGCTGTAATACGGCGTCTCGCCGGTCTTGTGATCCGTCGCATCGCGCACTTCGGTGATCTCCGGGACGCGCTCGCGCAGGGTCTTCTCCACACCTTGCTTCAAGGTCACATCGACCATGCCGCAGCCGTGGCAACCGCCACCGAACTGCAGCACCACCACGCCCTCGGCATCGACCTCGAGCAGCGAGATGCGGCCGCCATGCGAGGCGACCTGCGGATTGATCTCGGTTTCCAGCACATAGCGCACGCGTTCGACCAGGCTCGCGCCCTCGCCGGGCTCCTCGCCCTTGATCTTCGGCGCGCGGATATTCAACTGGCCGCCGGTCGCGTTCGTCTCATAGTCGATATCGGCCGGATCCAGCCAGCGGACGCTCGCGCCCTCGATGTACAGGTTAAAACCCGTGCACTCGACGGTCCACTCGTCACCGTTGAGTTCGTTCGGCTCGCAGAACTCGAGTTCGCACTTCGCTGCGGGCGTACCGGCAGCGACCACACGCAAACGAATACCCAACCCGTCGATGCCCTGCTGCAAGAGCAGACGCTGGAAGTGACTTTGCGCGCGTTCGGTAATATCGATCATGCCTGACTCCGTGAAGATCGCGCGGGGGGGACGCGCGACGGGAAACAGCACCATTTTAGTCCACATTCGAGATGGCTGCCGCGCTTTGACATTTCAACGGCAAACTTCGACGCTTCGCATCCTCCAACCCGTCCCACGGAATCCGCCATGAACCTTTCAACGCTCGCCTCGCAGCACTGCAAGCCCCGCAAGGGCAAGGAAAATGCCCTGAACGACGCCCAGGTCGGCGAGCGGCTGGCGGTCCTGCCTGGCTGGACCCGCAAGACCGACGGCAAGGCGATCGTCAAGGCCTTCCGCTTCGACGACTTCCACCGCACCTTGGGTTTCATCAACGCCGTCGGCTTCATGGCCAACCATGAGGACCATCATCCGGACATCGAGGCAGGCTACGGTTACTGCAACCTGCTGTGGTCCACGCATGACGTCGGCGGGCTGTCGGAGAACGATTTCATCTGTGCCGCGCGGGTCGAAGCCTTGCTGGAACGCTGAGCATGAGCCAGCGCCGATGGCTGCCCACAGCGGGATTCATCCTGCTGCTCGTGGTCAGCCTCGTCGGCCTGCATACGTTCGCGGCGCTGTTGACCGCCCGCGAACTCGGCCGTGCCGCCGCTGACGACGATGCGGCCTATCGGGCGGGCGGTTCGCCCTGGCAGTGGCATTTCGCGCACAAGGACGATCTCGTCGCCGGTCGCGCGTTCGGAACGGCGACCGTGTCGACGGGCGTCGACGGCCTGGCCGTGACCAGCGTCGATGGCGCAGCCTTCGAACTGGGTTTCCCCCTGGCTCGCCCAGCCGACCTCGCCCGGTTGTCCGCGCTGCATCTGGATATCGACGCGGACCAGCCGGCCACGATCACCCTCGTGGTTCGTGAGGGCGATGCCACACCGCAACGCTCGGCCGCCGATGCGCTGCATCTGGCACCCGGCGTGAGGACTTACGGCATTCGCCTGGATCGGATGAACTGGCTCGATGAGGCTGGCGCGCCAACACCGATGCCAGCACGCGCGGCCATGCTGCGCCTGCGCGTACAGATGCCGGCAGGGGCGCATCTGCACCTGCGCGCCGCCGGACTGGCCGCGCCATCGGCATTCACCGTGCCCACCGTCGAACTGCCTCGCGGCCTTTCCGCCGAAGACACGCTGCGCCGACGCGACGACATCCACGCCCTGACGCCATCTGCCCTGGTCGTACCCGCCACCGGCCTGGCTCGGCTTCATCATGCCGTCCTCCCGGCGTGGCTGGCGGCAACGGTTTACGCGCTGCTATTGCTTATCCTCGCCTGGCGACCATCGACAGCCCGCTGGCGTGCCTGGCTGGACGTGGCCGCCTGTGTCGCGGGCCCGCTCTGGCTGATTGCGGGGCTACAACTGGATTTGCGGCCGCAGCCGATTCCGCTGGCGGCTTTTGTCGCCGGGCTTCTTTATGCCGCATACCTGACCTTTGTGCGGCGCCTTGGCGACTGGCGCTGGCTAGGTACGCTGGCAGCCTATCCCTTGCCGCTGATGGCAATACCCGCCGCCCTGGCCGTTGTGCTGGCCTTCGGCCATGCCCCGGGACCGATCACCCCCGGCCATGCGCTGACTTATCTCGGCTGGGCCCTGCTGCAGCAGTGGCTGATGCTCGCCGTGGTGCTGGGGCGGCTGGAAACGGCAGTCCCGCGAAACCTGGCCATCTGGTTGACGGCCCTGCTGTTCGCCCTGCTGCACACGCCGAACGGTCTGCTGATGCAGCTTTGCTTCGTCGCCGAACTCGGCTGGGCCTGGTGCTTCCTGCGTACGCGCACCCTGCTCCCGGTGGCGCTGGCCCATGCCGCCTGCGCCTTGCTGCTCGAATCGATGCTCGCCGGCGGCGCCTTGCGTTCGCTCGAAGTCAGTGCCCGCTTTTTCCTGTAGCCGCGAGCTTGTCCAGGAAGGTCTTCAGCTCGTCCGGCAAGGGCGCGGAAAACGAGTAAGAGCGGCCGTCCAGATCGAAGCTCATATGCGACGCATGGAGAAACATCCGCCTCAAGCCGATGTTTTTCATAGCCTTGTTCTTGTCGGGATCGCCATATTTCGGGTCACCCGCCAGTGCGTGGCCGATATATTGGGCGTGGACGCGGATCTGGTGGGTGCGGCCGGTACCCAGGGTGGCCAGCATGAGCCGTGCGTCCGGGTACTGTTCCATTTCCTGGAAATAGGTCAGCGAGGGCTTGCCGCCGTCGGCGACCCGCACCATCCGCTCGCCGCCCTGCATGGTCGACTTCAACAAGGGTGCATTGACGTCGAACTTTGCCTTGCGCGGCCGACCGGTCATCAGGCACAGGTACTGCTTCACCACCTGGCCCTCGCGAATCAGTTCCTGGAGGCCGGTCAGGCCGGACCGGCTCTTGGCGAAGACCAGCACACCGCTGGTGTCGCGGTCGAGCCGATGGACCAGTTCGAGGGCGTCGCCCGGACGCGCAGCGCGCAGCAGCTCGATCGCGCCGTGGCTGATCCCGCTGCCGCCGTGGGCAGCCACGCCGACCGGCTTGTCGATGACCAGAAAATGCTTGTCTTCGAATATAATTGCCTCGGCAACTTCCTTGATCTTGCCGCTGCGGGGGGCCTCGTTCTCTTCTTTCTCCGCCACACGAACCGGCGGAATCCGCAGGATATCGCCGGCAACCAGACGCGTATCGGGCTTGGCCCGTTTACCGTTGATACGAACCTGCCCGGTCCGCAGCAGCCGGTAAATCATGCTGCGCGGTACCCCTTTGAGAATCGTGACAAGAGCGTTGTCGACCCGCTGCCCATCACGCTCGGGCCCGATGTCGAGCATCCGTACGCCTGGCGTGCCGCCAGTGGAAGTTGCCGTCTGCATTGAAAAAATCCGAATTAGATAGGATACTCGGCCGGCGCTACGCCCTGCCTGCGGACTACCCTCTCGTGGGGCGCCCGCCCGTCACGCCGGCGAGGATTTGCGACGGTAGCCTTACAGGCTGGCCGGCCGCGGATCCCTTTCATCGTAACGGTTCGGATCGCGATTGTCCGTTTTCCTGCATGGATGCGGATCGGATGCGAAGTGCTGATGCCACGAATCACGCCGGGACCCCCAAGGGTGCCGGACCACTGCAGCTTCACAGCTCACCGCTGCGGCGCGATTTCCCCGGCAGGCCGCCAAGAGGCGCCACCGAGGGTCAAGCGGCCGCGCGGCAAGCCCAAGGACCATCACAATGAAACGTATGTTGATCAACGCGACTCAGCGCGAAGAGTTGCGCGTGGCTATCGTAGACGGCCAGAACCTTTACGATCTCGATATCGAAATACCCTCCCGCGAGCAGAAAAAAGCCAATATTTACAAAGGCCGGATCACTCGTGTTGAAGCATCGCTCGAAGCCTGCTTCATCGACTACGGCGCGGAACGCCACGGCTTCCTGCCGCTCAAGGAAATCTCCCGCGAATACTTCACGCCCGGCCTGGACCCCAACAAGTCCAATATCCGCGAGCTGCTGAAGGAAGGCCAGGAGATCATCGTCCAGGTCGAGAAGGAAGAGCGCGGCAACAAGGGCGCCGCCCTGACCGCGTTCATCAGCCTGGCCGGCCGCTACATGGTGCTGATGCCGAACAATCCCCGTGCCGGCGGTGTCTCCCGTCGCATCGAAGGTGAGGATCGGCAGGCGCTGAAAGAAGCCCTGGACCACCTGGCCGTGCCCGACGACATGGGCCTGATCGTGCGTACCGCGGGCATGGGCCGCGACGCCGAAGAGCTCCAGTGGGACCTCGATTACCTGCTCCAGCTGTGGAAGTCGATCTCCTCGGCCGCCACCTCGCAGAAAGCCCCGTTCCTGATCTACCAGGAATCGAAGCTGTTCATCCGCGCCCTGCGCGACTACCTGCGCAACGATATCGGCGAAATCCTGATCGACGAGGAGTCGCTGTTCAACGATGCCCGCGACTTCGTCCAGCAGGTCATGCCGAACAACCTGCGCAAGCTCAAGCTGTACCAGGACGCGACCCCGCTGTTCTCCCGGTACCAGATCGAGACGCAGATCGAGAATATTTTCGAACGCAGCGTCCGCCTGCCCTCCGGCGGCTCGATCGTGATCGACCAGACCGAAGCGCTGACCGCCGTGGACATCAACTCGTCCAAGGCGACCAAGGGCAGCGATATCGAGGACACCGCGTTCAACACGAACTGCGAAGCCGCCGTCGAGATCGCCCGCCAGTTGCGCATCCGCGATGCCGGCGGCCTGATCGTGATCGACTTCATCGACATGGACAGCCCGCGCCACCAGCGCGAAGTCGAGGAAAAGCTCAAGGACGCCCTCAAGGCCGACCGCGCCCGCGTGCAGATCGGGCGCATCTCGCGCTTCGGCCTGCTCGAGATGTCGCGCCAGCGCCTGCGTCCCAGCCTCGGCGAAGCCACCCAGATCGTCTGCCCGCGTTGCGACGGCCATGGCCACATCCGCAGCGTCGAATCGCTGTCGCTGTCGACCCTGCGCCTGATCGAAGAGCACGCGATGAAGGAAAACACCGGCCAGGTGCTGGTGCAGGCGCCGCCGACCGTCGCCAACTTCATGCTCAACGAGAAGCGCGCCAGCGTCGTCGAAATCGAGCTGCGCCATAACGTTCACGTGGTCGTCGTCGCCGACGACAAGCTCGAGACCCCGCATATCGAAATTTCCCGCATCCGCGAGGCGGATATGGGCGAGCACAGCAAGCCCAGCTACGACCGCGTCACCCCCGTCGTCGCCACCGACCTGCCAAAAATGGGTCAGGCCCTGGGTAGCGGCGAGCAGCCGCTGGTCAGCGGTGTCGTCCCGGCGACCCCGGCGCCGATCCGCGACGAAGTCCCCGAAGCGATCGCGCCTGTTGTCGCAGCCTCGCCGCGCCAGGCGCCGCCGGCACCCACCGGTGGGCTACTCTCGCGTCTTTTCGGCCTCTTCCGCGGCACCACGACCGCCGAGCCGGCTCCCGACCCGAAGCGGACGGAAGCCACCTCGCAGGCGCAACGCCAGAACCGTCGCGACGAGCGCGGATCGTCGCAGCGCCAGGGTGGCAGCCAGCAGCGTAGCGGCGGACGGAACAAGGACCAGGCCAACAACCCGCCGCGTCAGGCCCAGCCGCAGCAGCAAAAGAACAAGCAGCCGCGACCCGAGCGTGCCGAAGGCCAACCGCGCCAGCAGCAGCCGAAACGCGAGCCGAAGACGGACCAGCAGAACGCCCAGCCGCAGGGTGAGCGCAAGCCGCAACAGCCGAGGGCCGAACGCCAGCCCGGCGCCGCGCAGCCGCCACGTCAGCAATCCCCGGCTGCCGCGAAACCCGCCGCACCGGTCGCCGATCCCGCATTGAAAGACGCGGTCGCGCTCGACGCTGCCGACATCCCGCTCGTTGATGCCGGCAATGCCATGGCACCCGAGACCGGCGATAGCGCCAAGGACGCCGAGAGCGGCCAGCGCCGTCGTCGCGGTCGCCGTGGCGGCCGTCGTCGCCGTCGCCAGGACGACGCCGCAGCGGCACCGGCCGGTAGCGACGAGTCGTCGCTGGACCGTGATTTCGACGACGAGGACGATGATGAATCGCCCGCCGTCGCCTCGACCGCGCCGTCCCAGCCTCGTGAAAAGCGCGAAGCCTCCACTCCGCGTCCGGCGATCGCCCCGGCACCCGAGGCGACCATCACCGATCGCGAGCCCGTCGCCCTGTCTTCGTCGACGGTTCCGCCGGTCTTCGAGGCCGTGGCCGAGAGTGCGCGTCCCAACGAGCCGGTGAAGCCCGCTGTCGCCGCGCCTGTCGAAACGACCCCGGTCGTCGAACGCGCCGCCAGCATCGAACAGGCCGAGCGCCCGAAACCCGCGACCTCGTTCACCCTGCCGCCACTGCCGCCGCTGCCCGCGACGACGTCGCCGGCGACGTCCCATGAAGCGCCTGTTGCCGCTCCGATAGCCATGAAGGCAGCCGAGCCCCAGACCGCACCCGTGGTTGCCGCACCGCCGGCAGTAATGCCGACGCCGACGCCGGTAGTGTCCGCGCCGGTCGTTGCACCGGTCCCGGTCGCGGTCACGCCTCCGGCACCCGCGCCGACGGCTACGGTCAGCACGCCTGTCGCGCCGACGCCGACGCCCGTCGTTGCGGCACCCGCCGCGCCGGTCGTGCCAACGCCTGTCCCGGCCGCGCCAGTAGCCTCGACCACGCCGGTCGCGCCCGCCGCGCCGGTCGCCGAACCGGTGGAACATGTTCGCCGCCCTGTCGATCCGGTGATTGCTGAAACCGTGAAGCACGAACCGGTGGCGGTGCAGCCGATGCCCTTGCCAGTTGCCCCGGCAGCGGTCGTTGCGCCGACCCCGGCGCCTGTTCCGACGCCGTCGGCACCAGTAACGAACGCCACGCCGGCGTCCGCGCCGAATGAACCGGTGGGTCATATGCCTGCACAAGGTGACCTGCTGTCACGTCACGCCCATCCGGAACCGACGCCTGCCGCCACGCCGACTCATGTGCCGGATCAGGACGAAGACGACGACGCTTCGTCGGAAGAGCGTAAGCAGCAGAGCTGAGAACGTCTGCTGTCAGGGAGTCGCCCATCGGATGGGCGGCTTCATATAGAAAATCCCGGCATGGCCGGGATTTTTTTATGTGCGTTGTTTGCTGGGCTGGTTACTTGGAAGGAACAGCCGCTTCATAGCGGATCGCTGTTGTGGGAGCGCGGCCCGTGCGCGAGTCCTTTTTGCGGAAGATTGCAAAAGCCGGCGATTTTGAGCGTAAGGCCTCAAAGGACTCGCGCACAGGGTGCGCTCCAACAACGCTCCAGCAGTGCTCCGGCAACGCACCAACATGTCCGGCAGCGTTTCGGCCGGGGGTTGTCAGGCGCCGACCTGGTGGTTGTGTGTATCGAGGAGGCCGTGCACTGTCATCAGATGGGCCAGGCCCACGATGTGATCGACATGCAGTTTTTCCATCAACCGCTGTTTGTAGGTCGAGACGGTTTTCGGACTCAGGTTCAGCCGTTCGCCGATCATGGTCAGCGGCATGCCGCGCACCAGCATCATCGCCACTTCCATTTCGCGACTGGACAAGGTGTCGAACGGGGAATCGGATCCATCGAGCGTGGCCAGCGCAAGTTGTTGCGCAACGGCGGGCGCGAGGTAGCGACGCCCTCCGGCGACCTGCCTGACCGCACTGAGCAGCTCGTCGGCGGAACAACCCTTGGTCAGATAGCCGAGCGCACCCGCGTCCAGGAGGCGCTTGGGGAAACGCGCGTCGTCGACCACGGTGAGTATGACGATATGCGTTCGCAGCTTGGCCCGGATCACCCGTTCGGTGAGTTCCACGCCACTCATACCGGGCATATGGACGTCCACCAAGGCGATATCCGGTGCAAGGCTGCGGATGAGCCGGAGCCCTTCTTCGGCGGTACCTGCCTCGCCACGGATACGGATATCGGCCTGCTGCTGCAGAATCATCCGAAATCCGGTACGAACCAGTTCATGGTCATCGACCAGCACGACATTAATCACGTTCCACCCTCCCTGGGTTGGCTGCGCGGAACATTGCCAGAAAACCCGTCATGGTTACGTCCGTACAATGCCATAAATCTACGGCATCGGGTTAGCTGCCAGATTACAGCGATGTCACCGTGTCAGTCGTGAGCAAACCTGCGAAACGGCTAACGATTCCACGTAACTCCTCGTCAGTGTTTCCTGAAGATCGCGCAAGGAAACGACTATTGGCATTCATGCACGAACCTGGTCGACACACAGGATCGTCAATGGTGCCGGAGCGAAGTTGCCGCTGATGTGGAGTGCACCTGGTGCCCGGACCCGGACTCGAACCGGGATACCCTTGCGGGTGAGGGATTTTAAGTCCCACAGCCATACTACATTGGATTCCTTAGGTCTCCAGTGACCGTCCACCAGCAAGCTCGCAACCCCTTGCTTCTATGAGTTTAACTCTCCATAGGTGTCCATTCGCTCTCCATTTGATTATATTGCGATCCACTGAAAAACGGACACCGAACGGACACCGAATTATGGCGAAGGGCAATGGCAAGGTACTTACTGACCGTGGACTGGCCGGACTCAAGCCTGGCGAATGGGCATTCGATCCAGCACCACGCGGCGCCGGGCAACTGCAGGCGCGCAAGCTGGCCGGCGGCGAGGTCTGCTTCTACTTCCGGTACACCAGCACCGGCGACAAGCGCGACCGCTACGTCATCGGTACCGGCATAGACCTGTCCACCGCGCGCAAGAAGGCCGCCAAGCTGTCCGCGAGGTACCAGTCCGGCGACCGTGACCTGCGCGCCGTGCTGGAGGCCGAGGAGCGCGAAAAGCAGCGTCACTACGAAGCCCACAAGCAGGCGGAGGCGGCCAAGGCCGGAGCCTCGCTCGGGGCATTGTTGAGAGCCTACTGCGATCTGCTGGATCGAGACGGCAAGGCCAGCGCCGGACAGGTACGCGGCGCACTGACCCGGCACGTCAAGGATGCGTGGCCGGTGTTGTGGACGACGCCGGCTGTCGAGGTGTCGACCCGCGACCTGCTCGCTGTCGTCGCACGCGTGGTCGATTTGGGCAAACTGCGTGAGGCCGCGAAGTTGCGCAGCTACGTGCGTGCGGCGTATGCCTCCGGTATTCGTGCGCAACAGTCCGCGCAGGGCCTTCCAGCGCTGCGCGTGCTGGACATCACGCACAACCCGGCTGCCGACCTGGTGACGATTGAGGGCGCCAGCAAGCCGGGCGAGAGGGCCTTGTCGCTGGCCGAGCTGCGCGCATACTGGACCCGCATCTGCGCGACCCCTGGTGCACCTGGCGCTGCTCTGCGGTTTCATCTTTTGACCGGCGGCCAGCGTGTGCAGCAGCTCGCCCGACTGACCATCCACGACCGCGATGTCGACTCCCAGACCGTGCGACTGTACGACCCCAAGGGCCGCCGCAAGACGCCTCGCGCGCACGACGTTCCGCTGATCAAGCCGGCGCAGAAAGCACTGGACGAGATGCGCGGCAATGCCCCTGCTGGCGATTTCCTATTCACGCTGACGCAGGGCATCACCGCGATCAGCTACGAAAGCCTGCGCGACTGGGTCGTCATCGTCCGCGCCGCAATGGTCGAGGCAGGCGAGCTGCCTGGCGGCGCCTTCACGGTCGGCGACCTGCGCCGAACGATCGAGACCCGGCTCGCCGGGGACGGTATCAGCAAAGAGCATCGCTCCCAATTGCAGAGCCATGGCATCAGTGGTGTGCAGAGTCGGCACTACGACCGCCACGAGTACTTCCACGAAAAACTCGCCGCACTGAAGGCGCTCCACCGGCTGCTGACCGGCACATCCGCCAAGGGGACGCCCGTAAGCCGAAAGCGCAGTGCATGATGCACGCCAAGCCAGCAGCGGCCAGGGCGACCGACGTGGGCTCTCGCAGAAAAGCTCGTCGAAATGATCCTTTTGCCTCACCACTTCTGACAATGCCCAAGGTGGGATCACCAGGCTGGACAGCCATCGCACGTCCCCGGTGACAACATTCGGTCCCTGAGGCTGCACAAACAGCGGGCGGCTATGTTCCTCATAGATGCCTAGGCCGCCCTCATACAGACGAAGCGAGAATCGAGGATCGGCGATCCATCGATACCGCACAGTGCGAACGCTAGCGTCCGTCAGGGCCCTAGGTGCATGTATACGTATTACGAGTAGAATTCTTCCAGGAGAAATTCAGGAGGATCGAGCCATGACCTTCGGCTTTTGCAAACTAACTGGCAAACGCGGCACGTTCGTCAAGTCGCATCTAATACCCACATCTGTTACTCGCCCGTCGACACCTGGAAAGCCATTTATCGAGGCTGGCCTTGGTAGGCGTCCAGTCCGAAGGTGGGATAGTTGGTACGACAAGGAACTGGTCATCCGTGCAGGCGAAGATATCCTCTCAGGCTACGACGATGCCGGACTTGTTGAGCTTAGAAAGCACGGACTTCTGTGGAGTGGGCGCCCATTCGACGCTATCCCGGATGTCATGATCCTCGATCCCGAGCATGGCTTCGGCATAAGGGAGATAAATGGAGTCGATGGAGAGTCATTGCGCATCTTCTTCCTTAGCTTGCTGTGGCGGGCGGCTACCTCACGAAGGTCCGAGTTTTCTGAAGTCCAACTCTCCCCCAGCAACCTAGAGCAACTTCGGTTAATGGTACTCAAGCGG
>DASYLE010000208.1:0-9977 GCA_036009745.1 Luteibacter sp.
ACGTTGTTATAGGTGTTGCCACCGATGTTGTACGTCGGACCGGTGACCACACCCGTGACCGGGTCGATCGTCGCCCCACCGCCGATCCCGTCGATCACCGGCTTGAGCTGGCCGATATTGACCGCGTCGTTATCGACGACGCCGGCGCCGACGCCCCTCAGCTGACGATCGCCCGCGGTGCCGGCGAAGTTTACCGACGTGCCACCGCTCGCCGTCGCCACATTGACGACCGCATTCGCGTCGGCCTGAGTAACCAGACCCACGGTGCCGCTCTTCAGATTGGTGATGTCGCCTTCATTGACCGTCGTCCGGCCATCGACATTGGTCAGCGCATCTCCGACGTTGTTATAGGTATTGCCACCGACGTTGTAGGTCGGGCCGGTGACCACACCCGTGATCGGGTCGATCGCCGCGCCGCCGCCGATCGCGCCGATGACCGGCTTGAGCTGGCTGACGTTGACCGCGTCGGTGTCCTCGACACCGGCAGCGACGTTGACGATCTGGCGCTCGGTGCCAGCGGCGCCGACCGAGATCGTGTTGACGCGGTTGGCGACCGAGTTGGCGCCGAGGGCGACCGTATTGTCCGCGGTGGCTGTCGAACCGAGGCCTAATGCTATGGCATTCACGCCAGCGACTGTCACGCTGGTGCCGAAGGCCATCGAGCCCGCGCCAGTGGCATTGCTGCTCCAGCCAATGGCGAAGCTGTCGTTGGAATTGGCATTCGCGCCGCTACCGATGGCAGTGGCTCGCTCCGCTAGCGACCTGGCATTCGTGCCGATCGCGGTGGTATCCCTGAATGTCGCGCGGGCACCTTGGCCGATCGCGGTCGCCCAGCCCCCGGTGGCCTGCGCGTCCGCACCAATGGCCTGCGAATAAGTGCCCGACTTCGCGTAGGAACCGATGGCCGTAGACAACTGACCGCTTTCGGCATGATCGCCCATGGCTACCGATGCGAATCCGGTGCTCTTCGCGCTATTTCCGACGACCGTGCTGCAAGCAGTACCTGGCATCAGCAACGTGCCGCATGCTGCATTGCCCTGGGCGCTGTCGCCGATGACGGTATTTGCGGCATTTCCCTGCACAGCGCCATTACCGATGGCGTCCATGGCCTGGACGCGGCTGGCGGCACCGGCACCGACGCCAACAACCGCCACGGTCAACGCGGCGACGATCGCACGGGACATCGATTTTTTCTTCCGGCCCTTAGCCAGTTCGGAGGCGACGACCCACTGACCGGAGGCGGCGTTCCACACAACACGATAGACAGCATTCATAGCGAATTCCTCAAATGGATGGACGGGGCGGGTCGCATCACCAGTCGCAAGGCCGAAGCCAGCGGATATCCCTGTGGGTGCGAGAGGCACCGTCATGCCGTCGACGGTTGCCGGAGTCCGGCGGTAGCTGTGTTTCATGCCTCGACGAGGCGTAAGGGGGTTCGGACCTGCGCTTTTTCTCGGTGCAGGACACGAAACGAATGTTAGAAATCGGGGGGCGTCGCGAATATCGGACCGGTCTTAAATGTCGGGCGCCGCCTGTACAATCGTTCAGCCAGGAAGCGGATCGATGTCAGGTGTTGTTTCCCAGGCTATTCGCCGCATCCGCCGGCTTGGCGGGCATCCGCTTGCGCCAGCATTCGACGAGTCTCCGGCGATGGCTCGGCGAGACGAACAGGAACCGGTTCACGCAGCCGAGGAACTCGGTCTGCTGTGACTTGCTGAGTGCCGAGAAGTCGAGCAGGAGCGGGGCAATCTTTGAATCGTCATGGGGTTTCATGGCGGGTACACATCCTTTTGTCGTGCGCGGGCCTGCCGTGGCCCGCTCTCAACAGTGCAACCTAGGATCGATGGGCACGTGAAAACATCGGACAGGTCCTAACTGTCCGATGACATGGCGGCGCCATGCCGCTGGATGGGTTGATCTATTCCGTTTCGGGTACGTCGCGCGGTCCCTGCGAGGCCAGGATCAGGCCGTTCGCGAGGGCATAGCGAAAGAGGTCGGCATCGCCTTGCAGACCGAGTTTTTTCATCGCCGCGACTTTCTGCGCGCTGATCGTCTTGCGGCTACGGCCAACACGTTCGCCGATTTCCGAGACGGTGAGCCCTTCGGCAAGGAGACGCACCACTTCGGTCTCCCGCTTGCTCAGGCTTCCGTCGCTCCCCGGCACAGGTATCCGGTCGACGATGCGCTGGATGCCGGGTGACTGGTAGCGACGACGTTCGAAGGCCGCGCGGATCGCTTCCTGGGTATGTTCCGGCTCGTCGAGCTTGCCGACCAGGGCCTCGACCCCGACGACGAGGATGCTTTGCAGCACTGTCGGGTTTTCCAGGCCGGTCAGGACGACAAGGCGCAAGGTGGGAAAGCGTCGACGCAGGAAACCGATCAGCGAGATGCCATCGCCATAGCGACCGCCGGGCATGGAAAAATCCGTGACCACCACGTCGCAACCTTTTGTGCCGAGCAGTTCGACCAGGCCGGTCGAATCGGCAACCAGGCCGACCACGGTGACGTCCGGCATGCCGGACAACAGGTATTCCATGCCGGCGAGCATGGTCGGATGATCGTCGGCGACGGCAACACGTATGGTCAAGACGGCAATCCTCGATGCGAACTCATAGCTGTATTCCCTTACACGCGGATTCCGATTGCACCGATATACTACGACACGACCGGTCCCGTCGCGCCGGCCGTGGGGAGGCAAGCTTGGACAGCCAGCACATACGCGTCATCGTCGCGGACGACCACCCGGTCATCAGGATGGGGATCGAGGTGGAACTCGGTCATATCCCCGGTATCCGCGTCGTCGGCTCCGCGCGCGATTCCACCGAACTGGTTGCGCTCCTGGCCGAACCCTGCGACGTGCTGGTGACCGACTACGCGATGCCCGGCGGCGAACACGGCGATGGATTGGCCTTGCTCGCCTATATCGCCGAGCAATTCCCCACGCTGCCGATCGTCGTCGTCACTGCCATCGACAAGCCGGCGCTGGTGCGCACCCTGCTCGCGCGCGGCATCGTCGATATCGTCAGCAAGGCCGATGCGATGACCCATATCGTTCCCGCCGTACAGGCGGCCTTCGTGCGTCGCCGCTACCACTCGCCGACGATCGCCGCGATCGTCGCCGCGCTGGCAGGTGCCGATCCGCTGGCTAAGCTGTCGCCACGCGAAGCGGAAGTCATGGCCTTGTTCGTCGCCGGACTCAGCATCAGCGATATCGCCGAACGCCTGCAGCGCAGCAAGCAGACGGTCAGCACGCAGAAGGTCAATGCGATGGCCAAGCTTGGCGTCGACAACGAAGCCGAACTGTTCGCCTATGTGGCGGAAACCGGCATGTTTGGCGAGTCCTAGGACGTTCGCGCCAGCAGGGTACCGGGGTTGAGGGTACCGAAGGCGACAATGCGCCAGAACCATCCGGACAGCCCGGGTCCGGCTTGCTCGACGGCGAAACCGTGATCCGCCAGTCGTTTCGCGTATTGCGCGGTGTGGCGGATATCGTAAATGAGTACGCGGCCACCGGGCTTGAGCACACGGGCGATCTCGTCGATCGCCTTGTCGCGGCCGGCGACCTCATAGATGTTGTGGATGGCCGTGGCCGAGACGACGACGTCGATGCTGTTCGCCTCGAACGGCAATTCGCGCATATCGGCCGTGTGCACCGAGACGCGACCGGAAACGCCTTCGCGCACGGCATTGACGAGGACCGCCGCGCCTTCGTTACCGCTAAGGTCCTCGGCCTGCCAGAGGTCGATACCGGTCACATGGCCGGTGGTCAATCGTTTCGCCACGCCAATCGCCATCAGGCCGCGGCCGCAGCCGAGGTCGAGCACCTGCTCGCTACCCACCCAGGTCAGCTTGTCGACCAGACGGTCGCGCCGCTGTAATTTGCCGACGGCGCTGGACCAGGCCATGGATGCCGCGCCGATGGCGAAGCCGAGAGCCGGCCACTGGAAGCCGTTGATCTGTACGCCGAACAGGTCGATTTTGCCGACGACGACCAGGGCCAGGCAGGCACCGGCGGCGATCAGGAGGTTGCGTACGACCGGCGGTGCATCGAGGCCATAGGGAAAGAGTGTTTTCATGGAAGGACCCCTGCTGGATGACGACAGCCTGGGACCCGCGGGCCACGCCGGAAAGTGAGCTTTGTCATCCGTTTGTGGCGACGGAGGCAGGGTGCGCCCCCGGCCACGGCATGCGAGAGTGGGCCTCGACGCCGGGGGGCGTCGTTCCTTAGCCCGAGGGGATTCACGCATGAGTTTCGCCACCCATAGAGAAGGCATCGAGGCCGGACGCCTGGATATGTTCGTCGACGGGGCTTTCGCCTTCACCCTGACCCTGCTCGCCATCGGCGGCGAGACCATCCCGGACACGCCGCCGAAGCTGCTGCACCTGCTCGGCGCCCTGCCCGCCTCGGCCGCCTGCTTCGTGCAGATCGCCAGTTTCTGGCATGGGCATGTGAAATGGCGCCATGCCTGCGTAGCCAGCACCCGGACCGGCCTGTTGCTGTCGCTGGCCCTGGTCTTCCTCGCCCTGGTCTTTGTCTACCCGCTGCACATGGTCTATGCGAGCCTGTTCCACGCGATCTCCGGCGGCGCGTTGTCGCCGGAATTCGAGATCAGCAGCGGTGCCGAACTCGGCTTGCTGTTCGCCGTCTACGGCCTGGCCTATACCTGCATGGCCGGGACCCTGGCCCTGCTGTTCCGTCATGCGGCCCGCCTGGAGACCGACCCCGGGCACGCGCTGGAAGCGCGGGTGGCGGCCCTGACCTGGACGATCGGTGCCAGCGTCGGCCTGCTGTCGGCGATCATCGCCATGGTCATCCCGGACAATGCACCACCGATCTGGTGGGCCGTGCCGGGTTGCATTTATTCCCTGCTATTCATCATGGGCACGGCGACACGCCGGTATCGGCAGCGCCATGCGGTCGCGGCCATACCCTAAGGAGTCTCCGGTCCATTCCACGGTGGGTATACGATACGGTGTCATCGTTTCGCAGGCCTGGCCTGCGTACGATGCCCGCCACCGGTGGCGTTCGCCGGACCCGCAAACCCGCCGGAGATATCCATGAGCAGCGATCCCAAAACCGGCCTCGATCCGGCCTTCGTCGCGAAGCAGCGCGCCCGCCTGAATGCCTTGCGCGACCAGCTGGTGAATACCGGCGATGCCGCGGCCAACGAAGAGCGCGTACTGCAGGACGCCGCGGGCGGCGAAGCCCACGATGACGGCGACGATGCGGAGCGCTTCGCGATCCAGGAAAACGACGAGGCCGTGCTCTATCGCAACGAGCAGCGCGTGATCACCATCGAGCGTGCGTTGCAGAAGATCGAGGAAGGCACGTACGGCTTCTCGGACGAGAGCGACGAGCCGATTCCACAGGCACGGCTCGAAGCGGTGCCGGAGAGCATCTATACGGTCGAGGAAGAGCAGGCGCGCGAAAGCGGGCACTGACCCCGACCGGCCTTTGATCGTCCCAGGTTGTCCGTGAGGTGAAGCCTCGGGCTTTGACGACGACCTGGTGGCGTATTTCAATCAAGAGCGAGGCGGCGATGGGCAAGTCACGGCCCCAAAGGACTCGCGAACAGGGTTCGCTCCCACGAGAGCAGGTTGCCGCGACATTGTGGGAGCGAACCCTGTTCGCGGGTCCTTTGAGGCCGGACCTTCACGCACGGCGATCAGCCGGCTCGTGATCCCGGGCCCGATGAGCAGTGAGGTCGGCGGGGCCGGAGTGACGATATGACGACCTCATTTCGCCAGCACGTCCTTCAGCTCCACCAGCGAATTGCGGATCGACGGGCCGCTGGCGTAGAGCACCAGCTGCAGGATCGTCTCGGTCACCTGCTCGCGGGTCGCGCCCATCTTCAGTGCCGCCCCGGCATGCGCGCGCAGCTGCGGCATCGCATGGCCCAGGACCACACAGGCCGCGACCAGGATCAGTTCGCGGGTCGCCAGGTCCAGGCCTGGACGGGCCATGATCGTGCCCATCGCGACATCGATGGTGAGTTCCGCGAACGCCGGGCAGACATCGGCGACCTCGGCCATCATCGCTTCGCCGGCATGGCCGCCATGCAGGGTCTCGATCAGTGCCAGGCCGCGACGGCGCAGTTCGGTTTGTTCGGTCATGGGGCATCCTCGGGCGGTGTGCGGCTAGTTTCGTTAGCCACCACGGAGCGATAAACTCCAATCCAGTCGATTGACTGCGAACCAGGAGTTATGAATGCTGGACCGCCTGACCAGCATCGCCGTCTTCGTCCATGCCGCGGAGAAACGCAGCTTCGCCGCCACCGCCGAAGCCTTCGATATCTCGCCGACCATGGTCGGCAAGCATGTCCGGCATCTGGAAGAGCGGGTCGGCGCGCGCCTGCTCAACCGCACCACCCGGCAGCAGTCGCTGACCGAAGTGGGGCGGGTTTATTACGAACGCTGCAAGCAGTTGCTGGCCGACGCGGACGCCCTCGACCACAGTGCCGACGAACTTCGCGCCTCGCCGCGCGGCCTGCTCAAAGTGCACGCACCGGTCTCCTTCGGCAGCCAGCGACTCGCACCCGCCCTGGCGGCGTTCCTGCGCATGTATCCCGAGGTCGACGTCGATCTCGCGTTGTCCGACCGCGCCATCGACCTGGTCGAGGAAGGTTATGAAGCGGCCATCCGCATCGGCCCACTCGCCGACTCCGGCCTGGTGGCACGACCGCTGGCGCCGTACCGTATGTGGCTGTGCGCCGCACCCTCGTACCTCGCCGAACACGGCACGCCGCACAGTGCGCAGGCACTGGCCACGCACAACTGCCTGAGCTTCGCCTACTGGACGAAGAAGAACACCTGGCGCATGGGCAAGGACGAAAGCGTTGCCGTGAAAGGCCGACTGACCACCAACAACGGCCAGGCCCTGCGCGCCGCCGCAGTAGCCGGGCTCGGCGTGATCATGCAGCCGGAAGTCCTGGTCGAGGACGATGTCGCCAGTGGCAGGTTGGTACGGCTACTGGTCGATCGCGAACTGCCGTCGCGTCCGATGCACCTGGTCTATGTGGCCGACCGCCGGCCAACGCCGAAGCTGCGTTGCTTTATCGATTTCGCGGTGGCGACGTTCGGCTAGCGAGCAGATCCGCGGCCTTTTCACCGATCACCGCGCTGGGTGCCTCGGTATTGCCGCCGATCAGCTTCGGCATGATCGAGGCGTCGGCCACGCGTACGTTCTCGATACCGCGCAGACGAAGTTCCGGGTCGACGACCGAATCCGCGTCAGCACCCATCCGGCAGGTCCCGACCGGGTGGTAGATCGTGTCCGCGCGCCGACGTATCAGTGCCCGCAAAGCCTCGCCCGTTTCATCGCCGCTGCCATGCAGCACCCGCCCGCCGTGCCGAGCCAACGCCGGTGCGGCAAGGATGCGGCGCAACAACTGGACGCCCTTTTCCAGCGCATGCATGTCGTTGGCGGTGTCGAGGAACCGCGGATCGATCAGCGGCGCGCGCCCGGCATCCTTGTGCGCCAGGCGAACGTTTCCCCGCGAGGTCGGACGCAGCACGCAGACATGCGCGGAGATGCCACGATCCAGGTGTGGCCGCCGGTTGTGCCGATCGACGATGCCGTAGAGGAAATGTAGTTGCACATCGGGACGCGCCAGCGATGGATCGGTTTTCACGAAGCCGCCCGCCTCGCAGACATTGCTCGCGCATGCGCCACCCTCGCCGCGACGCCAGCGCGAATACCCGCCAAGAAAGCGCGGCAGGAAGTTCGCCGAACTCAACAGCGAACGATCCGGCACCGCGAGGTTGATTGTGTAATCAACGTGGTCCTGCAGGTTCTCTCCGACCGCAGGGCGATCGACGACGACATCGATGCCGTGCTCACGCAGATGACTGGCCGGACCGATACCCGAGCACATCAACAACTGTGGAGAGCCGAACGCCCCGGCGCAGAGGACCGCCTCCGCGCGCGCACCGATACGCTCGCTCCCGCCACCGCGCGATACCTCGACACCCGTCGCCCGCCCGTCGTCGAACAGGATGCGTTCGACATGGCAGCCGGCTACGACATGGAGGTTCGAGCGCGGCGCGGAAAGGTAAGCCCGCGCCGCGTTGCAGCGTCGCCCGTGCTCGGTAAAGACCTGATAGAGGCCGACGCCTTCCTGCGTGGCACCGTTGAAATCCGTATTGGATGCGAAGCCAGCCTGTTCCGCGGCGGCGATGAAATCCAGCGAGAACGGATGCGGCGTCGCCAGATCCTCGACCTTCAGCGGACCATCGCCGCCATGCCAGGCATCGGCGCCACGCGCATTGCCCTCGCTGCGCCGGAAGTACGGCAGCAGATCCGCGTAACTCCAGCCGGCGCAACCGGCCGCCGCCCAGTCGTCATAATCGCCGGCATGGCCCCGCGTATAGATCATCGCGTTGATCAGACTGGAGCCACCCAGGCCGCGCCCGCGCGGCTGGTAACCGCGCCGGCCGCCGAGGCCAGCTTGCGGCACGGTGTGGTAGCCGTAGTTGTAGCGCGAGCGGAACGGCACCAGCAGGGCCAGCCCGAACGGCACATCCGAGAAGATCGGGGCCCTGGCCGGGCCGGCTTCGAGTAGGGCTACCGTGGCGTCGGGACATGCGTCGGCAAGCCGCGCCGCCACGGCGCAGCCTGCCGGGCCGGCACCGATGACGACATAATCGTATGTGTCCAAACTCGACGCCCCCGCGAAAATCCTTTTCTAGCATAGCCTCGGCGCTCCGCAGGTTCCTCCTCACCCCAACCCTCTCCCTCCTGGAGAGGGAGAAAAGCTGCTCTTCCCTTCTCCTGGAGGGAGAAGGTGCCGAAGGCGGATAAGGGCGACCCTACGAAGCGTTGAGCCCGAACACCCGCCACCGCTACTTCCGCACGTCGTTCTTTATCTGTGCGGCATGCTTTTCCAACTCGCCGAAGACGACATCGTGTTCCTGCCAAAGCTCGGCACTGTCCACCTGACGAATCGTGCCCTCGACTTGTTCACGAAACGATGAGTCGTTCGCCAAACCGGCAACGCTAGCCGCCGAACGGCGTGCGAGGTCGGGGCGCGGCGGACGCGCTCTCGGCTTATCCTGGTCTGGCATGGGTGCACCCTGGCCTGTCGGCCGTTGTCGAGGAACTATTTCGATCATTCGTCCGGAGCCTCCACGGTGTAGCCCCGGACGCGCAGTTTATCCAATGCACCATCGGTCGACAGCAAGGATTCGATAGGCAGGATGGCGAAGGTCTGGCGGTTGCTACCAAGTGCGCGTTCGGCCGCGGCAAGCCAGGTCTGCTCGAGCTTCGCCGGAATATCGCCGAGACCGAAGCGACGGGCGACGCCGGCTTCGCTGACCGCGTTGATGCAGGAGGCGCGCTGGCCCATGTCGGTGAGCTTGCGCAAGGTCTCCAGGTCGCCCGTCGCCCAGGCGTTGGCGCGTGCGGCGGCGTTGTTGACCTGGGCGTCGATGTTGTCGACGGTGCGGGTGAAGCAGTCGAGGTCGTCCAGCGGCGATTGCTTGAAGGTCTTGATCGCCGTGCGCGGTTCATCGACCAGTACGGTGTAGACCACCGGGGTCTGCTTCACCCCATGCGCCTTGGCGAGGTCGACGACGGTATGCGTCACACCGCCCGATGAGCTCAGGCCCGAGCGCTTGCCCGCTTTCCGGTACAGCTCGACCGCCGCGAAGATCGGACGGTAACGCTCCACGCCGCGATCGTTGCCGATGTATTTCTTCTTCACGACCAACCAGCGCGCATAGACATCCGCCGGCACGACCTGCTGCAGGGTCTTGTCGTCCGGGTCGTTGCGCACGCCGATCAGCGACGGCAACAAGAACAGCTTGCCAAAAAAATTGGTGTTCGGTTTCAGCGAGAGCGTCGGCGACAGGAGCAGTTCCTGCGAGCCGGAAACCGCCTCGGTGACGTCGGCGGGCTGCCATTGCATGCGCTCGGGCAGCGGCGACAGCGTGCCGAGGATCCACAGCACATGCCCGCCCTTGCTGACCTTCCACAGTCC
>DASYLE010000209.1:0-30673 GCA_036009745.1 Luteibacter sp.
TGACCGGCGCCTTCGACTGGTTCGGGCTGTTGTAGAAGGTCGTCTGCGGATTCTCAAGCGAAATGCCGAGCCACCAGGTCTTGTTCCAATCCTTGACCAGGCGGATCTGGCCCTGGCGGGCCCAGGTAAAGCCAGGCAGGTACTGGGCGTCGATCTGCGGCGGGGTCAGCTCGGTGCGCGGGGTGATGCCCTTGCTGTTGAGCGTGATCAGCGACCAGTTCTGACCGGCCAGCAGGTGCAGGCCTTCGTTGTCCCAATCAGCCGTGGCGTAGATGTTGCGGATGCGCGGGTTGTACGAGTTGCTCTCGTTGGCATTGGCCGTCTGGGCGCCGCCAAGGAAGTCCATCTCGTAGTAACCGGCCAGGTGCGTGTTCTCGTCGACATCGCCCTGGGCGAGGATCGAGAGACGGCTCTGGCGCGCGGTGTAACGCAACTCGTTTGTATGCGCCGTCGGCACGTTCTTGAACGGAATGCCGTTCCAGTTCGAAGCGATGTCAGCGCCTTCATTGGCCGACCGGTAGATCGACTCGCCGGCAAGGAAGCCGCCGAAGGTGATGTTCACGCCCTTGTAGGGAATCTTGTCGAGCTTGGGTGCGGCGGCCGCCATCGTGGCCTGGCTCGTCTGCACGTTGTTCACAACCTGGGCGGTCTCGACCTGGGCGTCAGCCTGGGCGTCGGCCTTGGTCTCCAGCTCGGCGACCTTCTGCTGCAGGGCCTGCAGCTGGGCTTGCATTTCGGCCAGCTGGGCGGCGTCGACCGTCACCGTGGCGGGCTTGGTCTTCTGTGCCGGGGCGGCGAGAGCCGAGAAGCTGGTAACGCCCAGGCCTGCAGCGATGGCTACGGCGAGCAGTGTGGAACGCATGGAATGTCTCCGCATGTTATGAAATCGCACCTGATTGCCCCCTTGATCCTCAGACGAGCCCAAGCAGGGAGGGAGGAACTGGACGGCAGCATGCGGGCGGCGCTTTACGGTTGGATGCAGCTTTTGTGACGATTCAAAGACACCGGTACACCGTCTTAACGGATGACCCGCCGCGCCGGGGGCGGGCGGGACTGATATCCTGCCGCGATGGAGACCATCACCAACAGCATTACCACCCGCATGGCAGAACGGTTTCGCGGCTTCCTCCCGGTCGTCGTGGACGTGGAAACCGGCGGCTTCGACTCGGAGACCGACGCCCTGTTGGAAATCGCCGTGGTCACCATCGGCATGGACGCCGAAGGCATGGTGTTCCCCCACCCCGCTGTCTCGGCGAACGTCGAGCCATTTCCTGGCGCACGCATCGACCCGCGCTCGCTGGAGATCACCGGAATCGACCCGGATCACCCGTTCCGCGGCGCCCTGCCCGAACGGCAGGCCCTGGACCTGGTCTTCCAGGCCGTGCGCAACGCGGTCAAGGAAGCCGACTGCCAGCGGGCCATCCTGGTCGGGCACAACGCGGCCTTCGATCTGGGCTTCCTCAACGCGGCAGTGCGCCGGGTCAACCACAAGCGCAACCCGTTCCACCCTTTCAGCTGCTTCGACACCGCCACCCTGGGCGGCCTGGCCTATGGCCAGACCGTGCTCAGCAAGGCGGTGATCGCCGCCGGCCTGGAGTTCGACACCCGCGAGGCCCATTCGGCGATCTACGACACCGAGCGCACCGCCCAGCTGTTCTGCACCATCGTCAACCGTTGGCGCCGGCTCGAGCAGTTCGAGCGGGAAGTGATCGGCAGCGTCGTCATATAGAGCCCTCTTTGAGGACCCGGCGTTAACCAGGCGCGAAGGCGAAAGCTGGCCGAAAGCTGGCCGACATTCGGCTGTCACCCGTCCATGGCAGCCTCGATCCGTGCCGCCGACCGCCTTTTCGCGTCGCTGCGCGGTTTCCGGCGGGGCCCGGAAAGCGAGGCGCGGGGCGGCTGTCACACGGCTGAAACAATTAACTCATTTCATTGCAACACGGCTCCCATGAAATAGAGAGCGGGCGGGCATCGCCCGACACTTATCACCGAGGAACTACCGTGTTGACCTCAACCAAATTCCGTATTGCCGCCTTTGCCGCAGCTTCGCTGTTCGGCATGGCCGCGCAGGCAACCGATATCACCGGCGCTGGCTCGAGCTTCGTCTACCCGGTGCTGTCCAAGTGGTCGGCGACCTATGCCGAGAAGACCGGCAACAAGCTGAATTACCAGTCGGTCGGCTCGGGCGCCGGTATCGCCCAGATCAAGGAAGGCACCATCGACTTCGGCGCGTCCGATGCCCCGATGTCCGCCGAAGACCTGACCAAGTTCGGCCTGGGCCAGTTCCCGGCCGTGGTCGGCGGCATCGTGCCGATCGTCAACATCAAGGGTATCGAAGCCGGCCAGATCAAGCTGGACGGCGAGACCCTGGCCGATATCTACCTCGGCAAGATCACCAACTGGAACGACCCGAAGATCGCCGCGCTGAACGCCGGTGTGTCCATCCCGTCCTTCAAGATCACCGTCGTGCATCGCTCGGACGGTTCGGGCACCTCGTTCAACTTCACCAATTACCTGTCCAAGGTCAGCCCGGAGTGGGCGAGCAAGGTCAAGTTCGGCACGGCCGTCGAATGGCCGGCCGGTGTCGGCGGCAAGGGTAACGAAGGTGTCTCGCAGTATGTGCGCCAGATCCCCGGCTCGATCGGTTACGTCGAGTACGCCTACGCGGTCAAGAACAAGATCACCTACACCCAGCTGAAGAATGCCGCCGGCAACTACGTGCAGCCGACCGCGAAGACCTTTGCCTCGGCCGCCGCGACCGCCGACTGGGCGAACGCCAAGGACTTCAACCTGATCATGACCAATGCGCCGGGTGCCGACGCATGGCCGATCACGGCGACGACCTGGATCATCATGTACAAGCAGGCGAAGAACCCGTCGCACACCAAGGTGGCGTTCGACTTCTTCAAGTGGTCGCTCGAGAACGGCCAGCCGCAGGCCGCCTCGCTCGACTACGTCGCCCTGCCGGACGCGCTGGTCAAGCAGATCGAAGCCTACTGGGCCACGCAGTTCAAGAACTGAGGCCTGACCGGCACGTCGCATGACGTGCCGCTCGCTCCTCGGGTTACGCCGGTCGCCGCTTCCCTCCGGAAGCGGCGACCTTCAACGTAAATAAAGCTTCCAGGGACGTCCGATGCAAGCAAGCGCAAGCGCAAGCACGATCGCCATGTCGGCACCGCCCGCCGAGGCAGCCCGCAACCGGCGCGATGCGCGCAACGACAAGCTCTTCAGCTGGCTGCTCAAGGCCTGCGCCCTGCTCGTCCTGGCCACCCTGATCGGGGCGGCCGCATCCACCGCCTGGGGTGGACGCGATGCTTTCGCCACCTTCGGCTGGGGCTTCCTGGTCTCCGACGCCTGGGATCCGGGCAACAACGTTTACGGGGCACTCGTACCCGTCATGGGCACGATCGTCACCGCCCTGATCGCCCTCGTCATCGCCGTGCCGATCAGCTTCGGCATCGCTCTTTTCCTTACCGAGATCGCGCCCTCCTGGCTGCGCGGTCCGGTCGGCTCGGCCATCGAACTGCTGGCCGGCATTCCCTCGATCATCTATGGCATGTGGGGCCTTTTCATCTTCGCCCCCTTCGTCGCCGCGCACATCAAGCCCTGGCTGATGAACAACCTCAGCAACGAGCCGCCCGACGGTCAGGTCTCCTGGCTGGTCCAGCACGTGCCGTGGATCGCCAAGTTCTTCAGCAGCGACTATCCGTTCTTCGGCGCCGGTGTGCTGACCGCCGGCATGGTCCTGGCGATCATGATCATCCCGTTCATCTCCTCGGTCATGCGCGAGGTCTTCCAGACCGTGCCGACGCGGCTGAAGGAATCGGCCTATGCGCTGGGGTCCAGCACCTGGGAAGTGGTCTGGGACATCGTCATGCCCTATACCCGCTCGGCGGTGATCGGCGGTGTCTTCCTTGGCCTCGGTCGCGCGCTCGGCGAGACGATGGCGGTGGCCTTCGTGCTTGGCAACACCTTCAAATTCACCCCGTCGATCCTCGAGACTGGCAGTTCCATCGCCTCGACCATCGCCAACCAGTTCGGTGAGGCCGAAGGCTTGCAGAAGTCCTCGCTGATGGCGCTGGCCTTCCTGCTCTTCGTGGTCACTTTCATCGTGCTGCTGATCGCGCGCCTGATGCTCCGCCAGCTCAGCAACCGGGAGGGCCGCTGATGGCCGCCTCGCACCTGTACGCACGCCGCCGCGTGACCAATATCATCGCGATGGCGCTCAGCATGCTCGCCACCGCGATCGGCCTGCTGTTCCTGGCCTGGATCCTGTGGGAAACCCTGAGCCAGGGCATCGCCGCGCTGCGCCCCCAGTTGTTCACCAAGATCACCGCCTATCGCGAGGACGGCGGCCTGGCCAATGCGATGGTCGGCAGCCTGATCCTGAATACGCTCGGTATCCTCATCGCCACACCCATCGGGGTGATGGCTGGCGCCTGGCTTGCCGAGTACTCCAACCGCTCGAAGCTCGGTCCGGTCATCCGCTTCCTCAACGACATCCTGCTGTCGGCACCGTCGATCGTGCTCGGCCTGTTCGCCTACACGATCATCGTTTTGCCGATGAAGTGGGCAACCAACGGCGATATCACCTTCTCCGGCGTCGCCGGCGGCATCGCCCTGGCCCTGATCGCCTTGCCGGTGATCGTGCGCACCACCGACGAAATGTTGCGACTGGTTCCGTCCACGCTGCGCGAGGCGGCGCTGTCGCTCGGCGTGCCGCAGTGGAAACTCACGGTGCAGATCCTGATTCGCGCCGCGCGCTCGGGCATCGTCACCGGCGTGCTGCTCGCCCTTGCCCGCATCAGCGGCGAGACCGCGCCGCTGCTGTTCACCGCCTTCGGCAACAACTTCATGACGATCAACCCGCTGGACAAGATGCCCAGCCTGCCCCAGATCATCTACGAGTACACCAAGGACCCGAGCCCCGACATCAATACTCTCGCCTGGGCCGGTGCCTTCGTCCTGACCATGTTCGTCCTCTTGCTCAGCCTCGCCTCCCGCCTGGCCTTCTCGCGCAACAAGGTGTCCCATGACTGACCACGCCGCCAATCCTTCTTTCGCCGGCACCGCTCAGGCCGGCGCGGACACCACGGGTATCGAGGCGCCGGCGAAGATGACCGTGCGCAACCTGAACTTCTATTACGACGGCTTCCATGCGCTGAAGAACATAGCCATGGACATCCCGGAAAAGAAGGTCACCGCGATCATCGGCCCGTCCGGCTGCGGCAAGTCGACCCTGCTGCGCATCTTCAACCGCATCTACGCGATCTACCCAAAGCTGGTCGCCAGTGGCGAGATCGTGCTCGACGGCGAGAACATCCTCGACGCGAAGTACTCCATGAACCGCCTGCGCAGCAAGGTCGGCATGGTCTTCCAGAAGCCGGTGCCGTTTCCGATGACCATCTTCGAGAACGTCGCCTATGGTATCCGCCACCACGAGCGGCTGAACCGGTCCGAGATGGAAGGCCGCGTCGAGCAGGCCCTGCGTAGCGCGGCGCTGTGGGACGAGGTCAAGGACAAGCTCAAGCAGAGCGCGCTCGGCCTCTCCGGCGGCCAGCAGCAGCGCCTGTGCATCGCCCGCGGCATTGCGCTGAAACCCGAGGTCCTGCTGCTCGACGAGCCGACCTCGGCGCTAGACCCGATCGCCACCAGCCGCATCGAGCAGCTGGTCGAGGAACTGAAGAACGACTTCACCATCGTCATCGTTACCCATAACATGCAGCAGGCCGCGCGTTGTTCCGACCTGACCGCCTTCATGTACATGGGCGAGCTGATCGAGTTCGACCGCACCGAAAAGATCTTCACCAAGCCGAACAAGAAGCAGACCGAGGATTACATCACCGGCCGTTTCGGCTGAGCCGCCCGATCCCGGACGACACACCACCTTTCGAGGCATCCGCATGAGCACGCCCAGAGAACACATCATCAAGAGCTACGACGACGAGCTCACCCGCCTCACCGGTGAAATCGTCCGCATGGGTGAGTTGTCCGTCGCCCAGCTGGAAGCCGCGATCGACGTGGTGGAACGCCGCGACGAGCGCGCCGCGCAGCGCGTGGTCGACAACGACGACGCGATCGACGCGATGGAGCAGGAAATCAGCCACGACGTGGTCCGCCTGCTCGCCCTGCGCGCACCGCTCGCCGGCGACCTGCGCAATGTGTTCGCCGCGCTGCGCATCGCCGCGGATATCGAGCGCATCGGCGACTATGCCGCCAACGTGGCCAAGCGCTCGATCCCACTCAGCATGGTCGCCCCGGTCACTGCCACCGGCAGCCTGGGACACCTGGCCGAACTGGCCGCGACCGAAGTCCGCCAGGTGCTCGCCGCCTATCGCGACCGCGACGCGGAAAGCGCCTACCAGGTGTGGAAGGACGATGCCGATCTGGACGACGCGTACACCGCGCTGTTCCGCCAGTTGCTCACCTACATGATGGAAGATCCGCGCAACATCACGCCCTGCACGCATCTGCTATTCATGGCCAAGAACATCGAGCGCATCGGCGACCACGCCACCAACATCGCCGAGAACGTCTGGTTCCTGGTCCACGGCGAGCCGCTGACCGCGCAGCGCATGAAGCGCGACCTGACCTCCAGCCCGGATTTCGATCTCAAGCGCTGAAAAGCGCTAGCGGAGCGTTGTAGGAGCTTTGTAGGAGCTTTGTAGGAGCGCAACCTGTGCGCTCCTACAAGTCAAAGCCCTGTAAGGACCCGCGCGTAGTGCATCACGCGCTGGTCAGCTTCAACCCAAGAATCCCGACCACGACCAGCCCCACGCAGGCCAGCCGTAACGGCGCGGCCGACTCTCCGAACAGGAAGATCCCGAGTGTCACGGCACCAACCGCGCCAATACCGGTCCAGATCGCATAAGCGGTACCCAGCGGCAACTGCTTCGTCGCCACGGCGAGCAGCACGATGCTGACGACCATCGCCGCGATCGTGCCCACACTCGGCCATAGCCGGGTAAAACCTTCGGTGTATTTCAGGCCAACGGCCCAGACGATCTCGAACAGACCGGCGAGTAAAAGAATGATCCAGGCCATGGGCCTTCTCCGCTTTGGCGAGGTCGTCCTCGCGGAGTGATATGCAGGGTCCACGAGTCGTCCCGCGGACCGGGACGGCCTTGCGCCGTCCCGATACAACGTGCCTAGATTACCACGGGGCAGCCTTGCTCCCGGCCTCGCGAGCTGAACGACGCGCCTTCATGCCGCGCAGGATTCCGTACAAACTGATGAATAACCAGGCAATTTCCTGCAGGAACGCGGACAGGTTGAAGACCCCGAAGACCAGCGACATCAGGATGCCCAGTGCGCCGAGCAAGTTCATCGACTGATAAACCGTGCCCTGTCCGTGCAGCTTGTGAGCCTGCAGCATGAAGAATGCCAGCAGGATCAGCGCTACGCCAACCAGCCCCACCCAGTCATGCCACAGAAGATTCATTTCTTCACTCCTCGCTGGCGCAATGCCTCGAACAGGACGATACCGGTCGCCACGGACACGTTGAGACTTTCCATGGAACCGGGCATCGGGATGCGGGCCACGAAATCGCAGGTCTCGCGGGTCAGGCGGCGCATGCCGTCGCCTTCGCCGCCAAGCACCAGCGCGGTCGGGCCTTTCAGGTCCACCGTGTAGATCGACTGCTCCGTATCGCCGGCCAGCCCGGTCAACCACACGCCCGCGTCCTTCAGCATGCGCATGGCACGGGCCAGGTTGGTCGCGGCAATCACCGGCACCAGATCGGCGCCGCCGGCCGAAGCACGACGCACCGTGGGCGTGATGCCCACGGCGCGATCCTTCGGCACCACCACCGCGGTGACCTTCGCCGCCGCGGCGCTGCGCAGGCAGGCTCCGAGGTTGTGCGGATCGGTCACACCGTCCAGGATCAGCACCAGCGCATCGGCACCGGCCGCCTCGAGCAGTTCTTCCAGGTCGTCCTCGGTGCGCAAGGGCGGCATCTCGTAGCGCGCGATCACCCCCTGATGGCGTGCTTCGCCGCCGAGCTTTTCCAGTTGCTCGCGCACGGCGATCTTCACCGGAATCTTCAGCTTGCGCGCCTGCTCGGCGATTTCGGCAACGCGCGGGTTCTTCGTGCCCTGCTCGGTCAGCAGTTCACGCACGCGCTCCGGGTCGTTGGCCAGGGCGCCTTCGACCGGATTGATGCCGACGATCCATGTTTCACTCATGACTTCTTCTTCGGTCCTGGTTTGCCGGTCTTCGCCGGCGCACGTTTGCTCGCATTGCCGCGTCCGCCGGTCGTGTTCTTCGACGACTGGCGCTGGCCGCGTTGGCCCTGATCGGCCTGGCCCTGATCACTGCGGCCCTGACCACCCCGGCCCTGGCCGGAACGTCCGCCACGCGAACGCGGTGCGGATTCGACAGGAGCCTGGCGGCGCGACGGGGATCTTGCGACGGGGACGTGATTATCCACGGCCACGGGTTCCTCCGCGACTACCTTGCGCCGGCTGAAGGCACGACCGATCGCCTGGGCCGCGCGACCGATGGCCGCTCCGGCGGCGCCCGCTGCCGAACGCTTGACCGCGGCCGGCTTCTTCACGTCCTTCGCCAGGCTGGCGACAAGGCGGAAATCGATCTTGCGATCTTCCAGGCTGGCGCGCAGCACCTGCACGCGGACGCGATCGCCCAGCCGGTAATGGCTGTTGGTTTTTTCGCCTTCGAGCAGGTGACGGATCGGATCGAACTTGTAGTAATCGTTCGGCAACTGCGACACGTGCACAAGACCGGACACACGCGACTCGATCAACTCGACGAACAAGCCGAACGAGGTAACCCCGGTGACCACGCCATCGAATTCCTCGCCGACGTGCTTTTCCATCCAGGCACATTTGAACCGCTCGTCGACGTCGCGCTCGGCCTCTTCGGCACGGCGTTCGCGCTGCGAGCAATGGATGCCCATCGCCGACATCTGGCTTTCGCTGTAGACGTACTCGCCCTTCTGCTTCGCTATCGCGTAACGGATCGCGCGATGCACCAGCAGGTCGGGATAACGCCGGATCGGCGAGGTGAAGTGCGCATAGGAATCCAGCGCCAGGCCGAAGTGGCCATTATTCTCCGGGCTGTACACCGCCATGCTCTGCGCGCGCAGCAGCACCGACTGGATCAGCGCGGCCTCGGGCCGGTCGTGCACCTTCTTCAGCAAGGCGGAGAAATCGGCCGGGGTGACTTCGGTGGCCGGCGGCATCTTCAGCTTGAACTCACGCAGGAACTGCAGGAGATCCTCGTACTTCTCCGCCGGCGGCGGCGCGTGCACGCGATACAGTGCCGGCACCTTGCGCCGCCAGAGGAACTTCGCCGCCTGCACATTGGCCGCGATCATGCATTCCTCGATCAGCTTGTGCGCATCGTTGCGTGGCTGCGCGCCCATGGCCACGACCTCGCCCGACTGGGCCAGGCTGAACTTCACTTCCGGCGTTTCGAAATCGATGGCGCCGCGACGCTTGCGCGCCTTGGCCAGCAGTTTGTAGAGCTTGTACAGGTCCTCCAGCTGCGGCATCACCGCCTTCAGCTCGGAACGCACGCCACGGTCGCGCTCGCCCACCGCTTGCCAGACCTTGTTATAGGTCAGCCGCGCGTGCGACAGCATCACCGCGTCGTAGAACTTGGCGCGGGTGACCTCGCCTTCCGCGTCGACCTGCATGTCGCAGACCATGCAAAGGCGCTCGACCTTGGGATTGAGCGAGCAGATGCCGTTGGACAGGGACTCCGGCAGCATCGGCACGACGAAGCCGGGGAAGTACGTCGAGGTGCTGCGCTCGTAGGCTTCCTTGTCCAGCGAGGTGCCGACCGGGACGTAATGCGAAACATCGGCGATGGCGACGATCAGGCGATAGCCGCCGTCCTGGGTCGGCTCGGCGAACACGGCATCGTCGAAGTCGCGTGCGTCCGCGCCATCGATGGTCACCAGCGGCAACTGGCGAAGGTCGGTACGGCCGGCACGCTCGGCGGCGGTCACCGTCGGCTCGACTTCCTCGGCCTGGCGAAGCACCTCCGGCGGCCATTCGTTCGGCAGGTTGTGGCTGGCGATGGCCATCTCCACGACCAGGGACGGCTGCAGGCGCTCGCCGAGCACGGCGATGATCGCGCCCAGCGGACCGCGATGCGCCGAGGGTGGATCGGTGATCTCGGCGATCACGATCTGGCCCGAGCGCGCACCAGCTTCCTTGCCCGGCGGGATCATGATGTTCTGGTGCAGGCGGCGATCGTCCGGCTCGACCAGGGTCATGCCGTTCTCGATCACGATGCGCCCGACCAGGCGGGGCGAGCGGCGCTCGAGCACCTCGACGATGGCGCCCTGGCGGCGGCCACGACGGTCGATACCGACCACGCTGGCAAGCACGCGGTCGCCGTGCAGCACGGTGCGCATCTGCTGCGGCGACAGATAAAGGTCGTCGCCGCCCTCATCCGGGCGCAGGAAGCCATAGCCCTCGGCATTGGCCAGCACGCGACCGGGCAACAGGTGCAACTTCTGCGCCGGCGCGTAGGTGCCACGACGGTTCTGCAGCAGCTGGCCGTCGCGCAGCATGGCGGCGAGGCGCTTGCCCAGGGCATTGACGTCGTATTCGGAATTCAGGCCGAGCGACTCGGCGATGGCCTCGGCGGTCAGCAGCTCGCCGCGCTCGGTGAGCAGGGCCAGGATGGCCTCGCGGCTGGGAATCGGGTTCTCGTACCGCTGCGCCTCGCGCGCGGCATGGGGATCGGCGGGCGTCTCCAGCTTGCCTTCGAAGCGCTTGAGCGCCTTGGTCGGCTGCGTAGCCCGGGGTTTCTTCGGCCCGCGGGGTGTTCCGGGGCGATCGTCTTTTCTTGTCACTTAAGGACCTTGGTAGGGTGACGCGCTGGTTGCGTCGGAAATTGCGTTGGAAAGATATTGACAACCCGCCGGCAGGTACCTAATCTACGCGGCTCACGAGGCGGGAACGCCTCGGGACACCTGCCCAGGTGGCGGAATTGGTAGACGCACTAGTTTCAGGTACTAGCGGGTAAAACCGTGGAGGTTCGAGTCCTCTCTTGGGCACCAATTATAAACGAAGCCCGCAGCGATGCGGGCTTCGTTGTATCCGGGGATCGGAAAATGCTGCCGGGCGCGTCTCAATCCCTTGCCGCAACGAAGGTGAAGCGCCGCTTCAGGCGCAGGAAGTACGCTTCGAAATAGCGGTACGACAGGTGCGCCAGCCCGATACTGACGGCAAGCACCGCGACGGCCCCTGCCCCATCGCGGATCAGCGACAGCTTGGTCATCCCGGGGAAGATACGCTCGAAGTACGGCATCGCCCGCTCGAACACCACGAAGAACACGAGTGAGTGCACCAGGTACAGGCCATAGGAAATCCTTCCCAGGTACGCAAGCCAGCCGGGTATGAATCGCCGCGGCGTACCGAGTGCGCACAGGAAACACAGCACTGTCCCCGCCAGCACCAGGAGCCAGCCGGCGATGGCACCAGCAGGCGTGGCGTGAGGCTCCCAGCTCTGCACCTTGAAGTACGCCGTTGCCGTCAGCCAGCAGGCGACGCCCAGTGCAAAGCCGCCGAGGCGCGCCACCATGGGAAGCGCGATCGACCGACCGCCCAGCATGAAGGCGACCAGGATGCCCGCGCAGAAGAACTGGAACTGGATGAAGCTGTTGGTCCAGGCATTGTTGTCGCCGGCGACGGGATGCGATCCGTAATACAGCACCATCCCGTAGGCGACCGCGAGCAGGACGTAGCTCATGCCCAATACGGCACGACGACCGCCGAATGCCGCAACCACGGGGATGGCCAGGTAGAACTGCTCCTCGACGGAGATGCTCCATAGCGGGTCGACCGCACCGGCGATCCAGCCGTGGTACGAGATGTACCAGTTGCCGGCAAAAAAAGTGAAGGCCAGCCACGCCAGCGGATCATCCGTGCCCGTGCCCGGGACAAAACGGTTGAGCAGCGCCAACCCGAAGAAGACCAGGAAATAAAGCGGCCAGATCCTGAGTATCCGGCGCATATAGAACGACAGGATATGGACGCGGCCCGTCCGCTCTTCTTCCCGGAACAGCAGTTCCGTGAGCAGGTAGGCACTGAGCAGGAAGAACACCGGGACCCCGAAGGCCCCGATCGTGCCCAAGCGGAACAGCCACCGATCCTGGACTGGATCGGTGTGCGCATAGTCCATCAGATGAAAGCAGAACACACACAGGAAGGCGAAGAACCGCAGCGCGTCGAGTTCGGGCCGGTAATAGCGACCGCCCGTTACGGGTGGGTGCGATGAAACCTGCGCCTCGTTGTCACCTTCCTGTTGTCCCATGGGTTCTGCGGCGTCAACAAGCGGGCCTCAAGCATGCCCGCCCCGGCCGCCATGTGCAAAGGGCTAAAACTTGTACGCGATCATTAGCCGGTTATAGGTAAACGACTCATTGCCCGGATTGAGCGCGGCGATGCCACCGGTTGAGCGCTCCCAGCGATCGCGCAGCGTCAGGCCCTTGAGGTAACCATCCAGGTTGTAAATGATGTCGAAGTACACATCGTGGCTGTCGCCGCGAAGGTCGGTGGTGTATTTCGCATAGGCGGCGACCAGTTGCAGCTTGGCGTCGAACAGGTCGTAGGCGGCCTTCGCCTTCCATGCATGTCCCGGCCCCTCTTCCACCAGACCACGGATCATCGAGGTGGTGTATAGCGGATCGGAAGCATAGTTGGTGGTGAACGGCGAAATCAGCGCGCCGTCGCCCACGGCGCCGGACTCGCTGTCGAGCTTGTTATAGAACACGTCGAAGCGACCGTGCGGAATCACCAGGCCGAGATCGCCACCCCAGGCGTTGGCCTTGACCCGCGAGCCGGCCACGCCGAAGAGCTTGGTCTGCATATCCACCAGGACATTGTCCGACCCGCCATTCTCGGTCAGGTACTGCGCCGCGATCACCGGGTCGAAACCGGTACCGGTATGGAAGGTGTAACTGCCGTCGGCGTAACCCATCCGCGTGAAATTCAGGAAGTCGTAGTACCAGCCCTGCGCCTTGATGGGTCCGTCGGCATACGTCGTACCCACGGTCCAGGTACCGTTGGCGGACCGTGCCGTCGCAGGCAGCGACCCGTTGTTGCCGTACATCTTGTCGCCGTCGTAAGTGGACGGGTAATACAGGTTGTCGGAGTTGTAGTCGTCCGAGGTACGGCTCTTCCACTCGAATTCGCGGATGGCGAAGATATCCCAGCCCTTGGCCGGCGTGATATCGACCGAGATGGCGTTGTACGAGGCCGGGATCATCCGCGAATCGCTGCTGCCCATCCACGGCGTGTTGAGATACTGGTAACCGCCGCGAACCTGGATCATGCCGTTCTTGTATTGCAGGTAGGCCTGGCTCAGCGCGGTTACCGAATCGTCGAGCCCCATCAGCGAACTGTCGACCTTGGCCGCCGTAGCCGATTGCGTGCCGAAGGAGTTGGCGCTGGCGACCGACGCGGCGAGGCTGAAACCGCCACCGAACGTCCCCGTGCGCAGGTTCAGAAGCACGGCGCCCGAAAACGCCTTCGCGTCGGGTACCGTATTCGTCTGGTAGATGCGGTTGAAGTTGTAGGCGCGTAACTCGCCGTCCACGTGGCCCTGGGTGAAGATGTCGCTGAGGGTGTCGGCATCGGCATGCGCTCCCGCGCTCACGGTGGCAAGTGCCGCGGCCATGGATACGGCGAAAAGTTTCCGTTGCATGTCGTGTTCCCCAAGGGCTGATTGTTCAGTGATTGTTACACCGCAACTACAATGGAAGGCAAATGGTGCGTCCTCGCAATTTCTTGCGCCACAGTGGCTTCACGCAGAGAAAAGGGTAGACGTGATCAAGGAACACTTTCTTATGTACGCGCACTACAACGCGTGGGCGAACAGACGAATCTATGATGCGGCTGGTGCGTTGAGCGATGCGGAATACCACGCTGATGTCAGTGCATTTTTCCAGTCCATGCACGGCACGCTCAGCCATATCCTGTGCGCCGATCGCGTATGGATGCGGCGATTCACTGCCGAGGGCATCCTGCCGACGTCAACCGCGGTCCCCCCGTACGATGGCTTCGCGGCTCTGCGAGCGGCGCGTGAACAGGAGGATGCGCGAATCCTCGCCTATCTCACGAGACTGGAAGCCTCATCGTTGTCCGGCAGGATCACCTTCCAGCGCGTGACGACACCCGAAATCATCACGCAACCGCTGGCTTCGGCACTTGCCCATTTCTTCAATCACCAGACCCACCATCGGGGTCAGGCGCATGGTCTGCTGAGCACCCTGGGCAAGGATCCGCCGGAGCTTGACCTCATGCTGTTCGAGCGGATGGAAGCAACAGTGCGGGCCGCGCCCTGACGATGCCGGTTTTCGCGCCTCGACGACCCCGTTTCGTCAGTCGGGGCCCTGCTTTGTCGCACGGCCCGTAGCGCCAGGGCGGACTGGGACTATGCTCCCGACCATCGAAAGCCGCCGGACATCGCCGTGTTCACCAGCACCCTCTTCATCCTCCGCATCGTCGTCGCCTGGGGCCTGGCTGTCTTACTGGCCCTGATCCTGCTCACCAACATCGCCGACCGGAACGATCCGCCCTGGCCTTTCGTGCTGGTGGCGGTGATCCTGATGGCGGGGGCCATTACCAGCACGTTCTCGCATGTGCGGCGGGTCCGATTGATCGCCGATCATGTGGACGCGGGAACACTGGGCAACCGGCAGCGGCGGCAGATCGAAATCCCCCTCGAAGCCGGCGAAGCCTTCGACCTGGTCGACGCGGCGATTCGCGAGCTACCCGGCTCCGAGCAGGTCGAAAGCGCCCGCGACAGCCTGCAGGTACGCGCCAAGGTGCGCCGCATCGACCCGTACCGCGATCGCGCCTTCGGTCGTCGCGGCGCGTGGCGCCGCGGCCAGCATCACAACCAGGTGCTGGCGACAGTCACGCCACGCGATGGCTCGGGCAGCCTGACCCTGATCTGCGAGCCCGAGGCCGGCGCCTGGAGCGACTGGTTCCGGGTCGACGACGGCACCAATCTGGAGAACGCCGAGGCGATCACCCGGGCCATTGCACGACGGGTCGCCGAACGGCGCCGCAATGAACAGGAAGCGACGCGCCAGACGGTGACGGAAAAGGAAAACACCGAGGCTCGGCTCGGCCTGCTGCAGGCGCAGGTCGAACCGCATTTCCTCTACAACACGCTGGCCAGTGCCCAGGTGCTGACCCGCACCGACCCGGCCCGCGCCGACCAGATGCTTGGCCACCTGATTGCTTACCTGCGTCGCTCGCTGCCGTGCATGGAAGACGCGCTGTCGACGATCGGCGAGGAACTGGAGCGCACCTGCGCCTACCTGGAGATCATGAAGATCCGCATGGGCGAACGCCTGAGCCTGCAGGTCGACGTACCCGACTCGGTGAAGAACGTGCCTTTCCCGGCGATGATGCTGCAGACCCTTGTCGAAAACGCCATCAAGCATGGCCTCGAACCCAAGCCCGGCGGCGGCAATATCTGGGTATTGGCCCGTTCCACCGAGCACGGCATCGCGATGACGGTTGCCGATGATGGCCAGGGCTTCACCACGGAAGGCAGCGGCACCGGCATCGGCCTGAAGAATCTCCGTGAGCGGCTCCGGCTTGTCTATGGAACCACCGCCTCGTTCACGATCGTGGCCAACTTCCCGAACGGCGTCGCGGCGACGGTCACGGTGCCGTCGAGCGCGGGAGCGCGTCATGCTTGAATGTATCGTTGCCGAAGACGAAGTCCTGCTACGCAAGGCGTTGGTGGCCCTGCTGGCCGAGGTCTGGCCCGAACTCAGCGTGGTCGCCGAATGCGAGGACGGTGGAAGTGCCCTGGAAGCGATCGCGACGCACCAGCCGTATATCGCCTTCCTCGATATACGCATGCCAGGCCTGTCGGGCATGGAGGTCGCCAGTGCGGCAATGGAAGCCAGCCCGCGAACACAGATCGTCTTCGTCACCGCGTACGACCAGTACGCCATCGCCGCCTTCGAGAATGGCGCGGTCGATTATTTACTCAAGCCCATCACGCGCGAACGGCTCGCCACCACCGTGCAACGCTTGCAGGCCCGAAATGGCAAGCCCTACCCGGACGCCGACGTACTTGCGGCCCTGCTCGCCAGACTTTCCGCCGCACCACGCGCCGACACCCAGCCGCTGGCCTGGATCACCGCCAGCGCCGGCAAGGAAACGCGCCTGATCATGGTCGAGGACGTCGCCTACTTCCAGGCCGACAACAAATACACCACGGTCATGACCGCTGACGGCGAGGCGCTGGTGCGCAAGCCGATCCGCGAGCTGCTCGATGTGCTCGATCCGAAGACGTTCAAGCAGATTCACCGCTCCACCATCGTCAACCTCAAGGCGATCGCCTCGATCGTCCGCGAGGAAAGCGGCAAAGGCATCGTGCGGCTCAAGCAACGGCCGGAGACACTGACCGTGAGCCAGCCCTTCATGGTCTTGTTCCGCCACATGTAGCACCACGACTTCAAACCAGAGGAAACGTCATGCGCATGCTCATCATCCTTGCGCTCGGCGGGCTTTTGCTCGCCGGTTGCAATAGCGGTCCTGGCAAGACGACGATCACCATCTCGCGAACCGTCGACGACAACGGCATCGATGCGACGCGGGCCACCTTCAGGGAAGGCGTGGCCCACCTGGATTGCATCCACAGCAAGAGCGGGCATTGCCACTTCGTGCTCTATACCGACGACTGCACGACCGGCCAGGCGTGTGCACCGCATGTCCTCGATAGCATTACGCTGGCCGCAGGCGAATCGAAGGAACTGAGTGACGTGCCGAAAGGCGTCAAGCTCTGCGTCGGCCACGATGCGATGCCGGTGCCTCCGGCCTGCCACGCTTCGTAGGCTCGCCCTCACCCCAACCCTCTCCCTCCAGGAGAGGGAGAGGGTGTCCACGGAGCATGTGCTACCAGATTTTCACGCGCTGCTTCGGGTCGAGATAAAGCTTCTCTCCCGCCACCGGTTTGAACGCGTCGTACCAGGCATCGATATTGCGCACGGTCTGGGCACGGAATTCACCCGGCGCATGGCCATCGCCGATGACCTGCGCACGCAACGCTGCATCGCGTGTCTTGGTGCGCCATGACTGGGCGAAGGCGAGGAAGAAGCGCTGGTCGCCGGTCAGGCCGTCGATCACGGGCGCGGGCTTGCCGCCGAGCGACTTGTGGTACGCGGCCAGCGCGATGGCGAGGCCGGAGACGTCGGCGATATTCTCGCCGAGGGTTTGCTGGCCGTTGATGTGCAGGCCCGGCAGCGGTTCGTACTGGTTGTACTGCTCGACCAGCATCTGTCCCGCGGCCTTGAAGTGGGCCTGGTCTTCCGGGGTCCACCAGTTCGCCATGCGGCCGTCGGCATCGAACTCGGCACCGGTATTGTCGAAGCTATGGCTGATTTCATGCCCGATCACCGCACCGATCGAACCATAGTTCGCCGCCGGATCGGCCTTCGGATCGAAGAACGGTGCTTCGAGGATCGCTGCCGGGAAGTTCAGCGCGTTCTGCAGCGGCAGGTTCACCGCGTTGACCGTCTGCGGCGTCATCCACCACTCGCCGCGATCGACCGGCTTGGCCATCTTGGCAAGCTGGTACTTGTATTCGAACGCTTCGGCGCGCAGGTGGTTGCCGACCGGGTCGTCCGGGCGAATCTCCAGCGACGAGTAGTCACGCCAGGTTTCCGGATAGCCGACACCGACCTTGATCGTGGCGATCTTGGCCTTGGCCTTGGCACGGGTTGCCGGCGTCATCCAGTCGATCGAGCCGACGCGCTCGTCGAAGGCGGCGAGGATATTGTCGACCATCGTCTTGACCTCGGCCTTGGACGAGGCCGGGAAGTAACGCTTCACATAGATCTGGCCGACGGCGTCGCCGAGATCGACGTCGGTACGACCGACACCGCGCTTCCAGCGCTCGCGCTGCTTGGGCGTGCCTTGCAGGGTCTTGCCGTAGAAGTCGAAGGCGAGGCTGTCGTAGGCTTTCGGCAAGGCGCCTGAGCTGTGGTTGATCGCGTGGAAACGCAGGTAGGCCTTCCAGGTATCCAGCGACTCGCTGGCGACCAGGGCTGAGAGCTTCGTCGTCGTGGCCGGCTGCCAGACCATGATCTGTTTTTGCTTGTCCAGCCCGGCGGCACCGAGGTAAGCCGCCCAGTCCATGCCCGGCGCGTGCTTCGCGAAGTCGGCCGTCGGCCACGGGTTGTTTGCTTTGTGCACGTCCTGGCTGTCGACGATGCTGGTGTGTGCCTGGGCGATTTTCATTTCGAGATCGAAAATGGCCTTGGCTTTCGCCTCCGCATCGGACGAGCCCGAGAGCTTGAGCGTCGCGGCGACGAACGCCTGATACTTGCTGCGCGCCTCAGCCATGTCCTTGTCGGCATTGATGTAGTAATCGCGGTTCGGCATGCCAAGGCCGCCCTGCAACAGGTAGGCAACGGTGTGCGACGGATCCTCCAGGCCCTGGGTCACGAACAGGCCGAACAGCCGTTCCGTGTCGAAGTTGGTCGAGTTGATTGGATCGACGTCGGCGCGCAGGCCATTGCCGAGCACGCGGGACAGGTCACTGACCGAGGCGATGGCATCGATCTTGTCCAGGTCAGGTTTCAGCGGCGTCAGGCCGGCCTTCTCGATCGCCGCCTCGTCCATATAGGCCTTGTAGTAGTCGGCGATCAGCCGTTCGTTCGTGCCCTTGGCCGGGTTGCCGGCGCCGGCGGCCTTGATCAGTTCGGCGTCGCGTTTCTCGGCTTTCTCAAATACCTGCAGGAAGATGCCGGTGCTGGACCGATCGGCGGGAATCACCGCCGTCTTGCGCCACTGGCCATTGGCGTAGCCGTCGAAGTCGTTGCCGGGCTTGACCGACTTGTCGATACCGGCCAGGTCGATCCCCGAGGGCGATCGCGCGGGTGTCGCGGCGGACGAGGATTGTGCGGCGACGGGCGCGGCGATACCGGCGGTAAGCGCGCAGGCGATGGCCGCGGCAAGGATCCAGCGTGCGTTTTGCATGGGGGCGACTCTCAGGGACGGTTCGCCCACGATAGTCCGCGGCGGCCCAGGCGACGAGCATGACCAATGGGCTAGGAAACTTGTCTCAGCCAGTAATATCCGGCGGTCCTTTCAACTCCACCATGTTGCCTTGAGGGTCGAAAAGATAGATCGAGGGCCCCTCGCCCTCGGCACCGTAGCGCGAGCCGATGTCGCCTATACGAACGCCGTGCGCCTTCAGATGGCCGACGATCGCCTCTTCGTCGTAGCCCTCGACACTCAGGCAGACATGGTCGACGTTATGCGCCTCGTCGCCTGGGCCGGCCCCGCCGTGCCGGCCAAGCCGGCCATCGATGGCGACCAGGTCGATCAGTGAATCGCCCGCGCGCAGCTGGACCAGACCGATCTCATCCTGGCGGCGCTCCTCGCGGCAACCGAGGACATCGATATAGAAACGCTCCATCGCGGGGCTGTCGTAGACACGAAGCACGACATGGTCGATCCGGCGCAGCCTGAACGGAATCGGGGTCATGAGCGCTCCTCAAGTGGGGTCAGAGTCATTTTCCGCCTGTCTCGGTCCACCTGAACAGGGTATCGCGGCAGAAAATGACTCTGACCCCGGAAAGACCCGCCCCGGGCCTGTATAATCGCCCCCCGTAAGGTGGGAGAAGCGGGCTGGAGCCCGCTGCCGAAGGCGCAACGCCCGTAATCGCTCAGGCCCCCAAACCACCGTCGAAAACACACTCTGGAGAGACCGGTTAGATCCGGCGCCGAAGGGGCACGAAGCGCATCCGCTTCCAAACTCTCAGGCAAAAGGACAGAGGGGCGCCCCACGTGCGGCACGGCACGTTGTCTTCGGATGCCTCAAAGTCATGAGCCAAAACTCCCGTCCCTCCCTGCGCGAGCTCGAGCACCACGGTGCCTTTATCGAGCGCCACATCGGTCCGAACGATGCCGAGATCGCCCTGATGCTGGCCACCATCGGCCACGACTCGCTGGAGTCGATGACCGATGCGATCGTGCCCGCCTCGATCAAATCGCCCGCGCCGCTGGCCCTGCCCCAGGCCATCACCGAGGAAGAAGCGCTGGCCAAGATCCGCAGGATCGCGGACAAGAACCAGGTCTTCCGCAGCTTCATCGGCCAGGGCTACTACGGCACCCTGACCCCGAACGTCATCCTGCGCAACGTGCTGGAGAACCCGGCCTGGTACACGGCGTACACGCCCTACCAGGCGGAGATCTCGCAGGGTCGCATGGAGGCCCTGATCAACTTCCAGACCATGGTCGCCGACCTGACCGGGATGGACATCTCCAACGCCTCGCTGCTGGACGAAGCCACCGCGGCGGCCGAGGCGATGACCCTGGCCAAGCGCTCGGCCAAGTCGAAGTCGAACGTGTTCTTCGTGTCGAAGGACGTGCATCCGCAGACGCTCGAAGTGCTGCGCACCCGCGCCGATGGCATCGGCATCGAGCTGCATATCGGCGACGATAGCGAAGGCAACAACGTCGACAGCTTCGGCGTACTGCTGCAATACCCGAATACCTTCGGCCGCGCCAACGACTACAAGGCCCTGGCCGACGCCGTGCACGCGCGCGGCGGTATCGTCGCCGTCGCCACCGACCTGCTCGCGCTGACACTGATTGCCTCGCCCGGCAGCTGGGGCGCCGACATCGTGATCGGCAACAGCCAGCGTTTCGGCGTGCCGTTCGGTTTCGGCGGCCCGCATGCCGCGTACCTCGCCTGCCGCGACGCCTATAAGCGCTCGATGCCCGGCCGCCTGATCGGCGTGTCGATCGACGCCGAAGGAAAGCCCGCTTATCGCCTTACCTTGCAGACGCGCGAGCAGCACATTCGCCGCGAGAAGGCGACCTCGAACATCTGTACCGCGCAGGTGCTGCTCGCCGTGATGGCCAGCATGTATGCCGTGTACCACGGCCCGGAAGGCCTGACCCGGATCGCCCAGCGCACGCATCGCCTCGCAGCGATCCTTGCGGCGGCGCTGCGTAGCGCCGGCGTGGCAGTCGGTACGGACTTCTTCGACACCTTGCATATCACCGGTGTCGATGCCTCGGCGATTCACGCCAAGGCGCGTGCCGCGGAAATCAACCTGCGCGCGATCGACGGCAAGAGCGTTGGCATCAGCCTGGACGAAACCGCCACCCGCGCAGACGTCGCGGCCCTCGCCGGCATCTTCGGTGCGACGATCGACATCGATGCGCTCGATGCAAACACCGCCGACGCCCTGCCCACCACCCTGCGTCGCGGCAATGATTTCCTGCAGCACCCGGTGTTCAACACGCACCACAGCGAACACGAACTGTTGCGCTACCTGCGCGGCCTGGCCGACAAGGACCTCGCGCTCGATCGCACGATGATCCCGCTTGGCTCGTGCACGATGAAGCTCAACGCCACCGCGGAAATGATCCCGGTGACGTGGCCGGAATTCGCCAACGTGCACCCGCTGGCACCGGCCGAACAGGCCACCGGCTACAAGCAGCTGATCGACGAGCTGGAAGCGATGCTGGTCGAATGCACCGGCTACGACGCGGTCAGCCTGCAGCCGAACTCCGGCGCGCAAGGCGAATACGCCGGCCTGCTGGCGATCCGCGCCTATCACCGCTCGCAGGGCCAGGGTCATCGCGATATCTGCCTGATCCCCGAATCCGCGCACGGCACCAACCCGGCGTCCGCGCAGATGTGCGGCATGACCGTGGTCGTCACCAAGTGCGACAGCAACGGCAACGTCGACGTCGAGGACATCCGCGCCAAGGCCGAAAAGTATTCGGACCGCCTCGCCGCGCTGATGATCACCTACCCGTCCACGCACGGCGTGTTCGAGGAAGATATCGTCGAGATCTGCGAAATCGTCCATGCCCATGGTGGCCAGGTCTACACCGACGGTGCCAACATGAACGCGCTGGTCGGCGTCGCCAGGCCCGGCAAGTGGGGCTCGGACGTTTCGCACCTGAATCTGCACAAGACATTCTGCATCCCGCACGGCGGTGGTGGTCCGGGCGTCGGTCCCTGCGCGGTGAAATCGCATCTCGCACCGTTCCTGCCGCGTACGCTCGGCGGTGAAGGCGACGTCGGCATGGTGAGCGCGGCCAGCTTCGGCTCGGCGTCGATCCTGCCGATCTCGTGGATGTACATCACCCTGATGGGCACGTCCGGCCTGCGCAAGGCGACCCAGGTCGCCCTGCTCAACGCGAACTACATCGCCAAGCGCCTCGCGCCGCATTACGAGACCCTCTACACCGGCCGCAACGGCCTGGTTGCACATGAGTGCATCCTCGACCTGCGCCCGCTGAAGGATGCCACCGGCGTCGGCGCCGAGGATGTCGCCAAGCGCCTGATCGACTTCGGCTTCCACGCGCCGACCTTGAGCTTCCCGGTTGCGGGCACGTTGATGGTCGAGCCGACCGAAAGCGAATCGCAGCATGAACTCGATCGTTTCATCGACGCGATGATCCAGATCCGCGACGAAATCCGCGCGGTCGGGGACGGTCGCCTGGAACGCGAGGACAATCCGCTGAAGAACGCGCCGCACACCGCGACGATGGTCACCGCCAGCGAGTGGAACCACGCCTATCCGCGTGAACTGGCCGCCTTCCCGCTGCCCAGCCTCAAGCTGCAGAAGTACTGGTCGCCGGTTGCCCGCGTGGACAATGTCTATGGCGACAAGAACATCATGTGCGCCTGCATCCCGATCGATGCGTACAAGGAAGAGGCGGAAGTCTGATTCAATCGCGCATTCAGTCCGCGCGATAGTCGCGGCGTTTCGCCACTGGGTCCCGGCCGGCGCCGGTACGACGAGCATGTAGAGCTCCGTCATTCCGGCGCAGGCCGGACGCCGGGAGCGAAGCGACCAAGAACAGCGAAGCTGGCCCGAAGGGTGAGCGCCGCAGGTGCGAATCATCCAGTGGCGACGCGTCACGATTGTCGCCTGGAGGCCCCGGATCGCTCGTACCCGGCAAGCCAGTTTCAAGATGCCCGGCGAAGCGACGCAGATAAAGCTTCGCGCCATCGAGCGTCACCGCGATGTCGTACCATCCATGACTGGCGGCCACGTTCCACACCGAATCGGCCGACACACCCGCCGCCAGCGCGTAGCGCAGCGATGTGCCATGCGCGTAAGCATCGCGGACCTCGACATGACATCCCGTTGCACCGGTATTCCTCAGATTCGCGATGACCCGCTGGTTGGCGATGTCGTAGCGGATACGAACTTCGACTGCCGGACGACTGCCGGTACCCTCGCCCGTCTCGCCGCGCACCTGGCAGACATAACCATTCGGCCCATGCACGGTCGCATCGTAAGCCGTCGACGTCTCGCGCAATGGCCAGCAATCGGCAAGCGTGTCATTCGCCGCCGCCGTATAACGCCGCGGTGCATCGCCCGGCATCGTATGGTCGTAGATATAGAACGCCGCGCCTGCCGCACCGGTATTGACCAGGTCAAGCCAGGACAAGCCGGCTGCACTGTCCAGGCGGTGCTCGACCGTCCACTGGTAAGGAAGGGCTCGCGCAGGTCGCAATCCTGGCTCCTGCATCGGTATCGACGCATCGTCGGGTGCATTGATCGGAACTGTCGATGGCGCCTGCGGGATAGCCGGTTGGAAATGGCGCACAGCCGTATCGGGCGTTCCCGCGAAATCGAAGGCGCTGGTGAGGTCGCCGCAGACGGCTCGGCGCCAGGCGCTGATGTTCGGCTCGGCGACACCGAAGCGGGCTTCCAGAAATTGCAGCACTGACGTGTGATCGAAGGTCTGCGAACAGACCCAGCCACCCGTGGTCCAGGGCGAAACGACGATCATCGGCACGCGCGCGCCAAGGCCGATGGGTTGCAAGCCGCCGGGATCCGCGCCGGGAATCAGCGGATGATTCATCGAGGGGTGCAGGTCCAGGTCGAGGATTTCATCGCGCAGGCTGTCGACCAGCGCGGCGGAGACCATGCCCTGGCGGTTACGTCCGCTCTCGATCGGCGGCATCGGCGGCACCACGTGATCGAAGAAGCCGTCGTTCTCGTCATAGTTGAGGAACAGTACCGTCTTGCTCCATGACTCCGGATTCGCGGTCAGGGCTTCGAGTACCTTGTTGATGTAGACCGCCCCATCCTCGGGCGATCCGTCGGGATGCTCGCAATATTTGAACGGCGCGACGATCCACGAGACCTGCGGCAAGCGGTCGAACAGCACGTCGTCACGCAAGTCCGCCAACGTATGCTGCGACGCGCCCTTACGGACCAGGGGACCCTGCGGATTGGCGCCCTCGCCGATCTGGTACCTGGCAAAGAACTCCAGCGAATTGTCCGTGTAGTTATCCGTCGGCGAGCCGGGCTCACCGGTGCCGCCCTGGTAGAGCTTCCAGCTGACGCCCTTCGCTTCCAGCCGCTCGGGATAAGTCGTCCAGGTGTAACCATTGACGAGCCGGCGTTCGGCGAGCCCCGGCCCGTTGGGCCGGCTACCCATGATGTTGCGCGGATCGGCGGTTCCGGACCAGAGAAAGATGCGATTGATTGCCGTATCCGCGTGCGCCGAGCAGAAGTAACTGTCGCAGACGGTGAAAGCGTCGGCCAAGGCATAGTGGAAGGCGATGTCCTCGCGCCGCAGGTAGCCCATGGTCAGCACATCCTGTTTCTGGGTCACCCACTGGTCGTACCTGCCCTCGTTCCAGGCCAGGTGACCGCTGCTCCAGCCATGGTCGGTGCCCTTCCAGTGGAAGCCGGACTTGCCCGTATCGATATGAAACGGCGGCACATGGCTGCTCTCATCCGGCATGCCACGCGACTTGAACAACGATGTATGCACCATCGCATTGGGCTGGTGCCATACCGGCGTGCCGTTGGAGAAACGCAGCGGCCGCGGATCGTCGAAACCACGCACACCACGCAAGCTGCCGAAGTAGTGATCGAACGAGCGGTTTTCCTGCATCAGGACCACCACATGCTCGACGTCCCGGATCGTTCCGGTACGACGATTCGCCGGTATCTCCAGCGCGCGGCGGACACTCTCGGGAAGGACCTGGCCGGCGACCATGGCGCCGGCCACGCCCCCGGCCATCTGGAGGAAACGGCGGCGAGGATTGGTAGGCATGCCCCAAGTATTCCGGGGCTATGTTTCCGTTTGCGGAAAAAACACCTGCAATTACATGTCAATCGTTACCGATCAGCGCCATGATCTCGCGATGCAAGGCCACGGATGAGGCCGCAACGACGCGACCGCCGCTATGGATGTCTAGCCGTCCACCCTTCCAGTCGGTGATAACACCGCCGGCGGCCTCGATGACAGGAGCCAGCGCCAGGTAATCGAACGGTTTAAGGTCCGCTTCGATCACCGCGTCTATGTGACCGGACGCCAGCAGCGCATAGCTGTAGCAATCGCCGCCGAAGCGACGACTCTTCGCCGCCCTGCTCACCCGCTCGAAGACCGGAAGCTCAGCCGGCGAGAAAATGTCCGGCGATGTCGCATAAATGGTCGCGTCCGCGAGCGCCGTATCGCGGCGGCTGCGACAGGGACGACCGTTCAGCTGCGAGCCTTTGCCGACGATGCCGACCCAGCGCTCGTCGAGTACAGGCATGTCGATCAGGCCGAGCACCGGAACGCCCTTGTGCAGCAAGGCCAGCAGGGTCCCCCATAAGGGCCAGCCGGTGACAAAGCTCCGCGTGCCGTCGATCGGGTCGATCGACCACACATATTCGGCGTCGGCACGGACCGGCCCGAATTCCTCGCCAAGCACGCCGTGATCGGGAAAGGTCGCCTCGATGCATTCACGCACCATGGTTTCCACATCGCGGTCCACGGCAGTGACCGGACTGCTGTCACCTTTGAGTTGTACATCGATGTGGCCACGGAAGTATGGCAATGACATCGTCCTGGCGCGGTCGGCGACGCTTTCGGCGAAGCGGCGAAAGTCGTCGATCGACGACGCCGACGGCAAGGCCATGTCGATACCCCGTTTCCCGGTGCGAGCGTTAATAGGCATTCGCAAATGATGACAGGACAGGCGAAGCTTGGATAGGTATTTGCCCCAATTTTGCAAATGTCCACAAAACGACACAATCTTCCGGCACGCTATGGAAACCGGGGAATCGTATCCCCAGTGGCGCGACTCCCACGTTGCGCGCTTCACGTTCTGCCCGGAAGGTCGTTCCCATGCGCATCACCACCCCGCTCGTTACCGCGCTAGCCGCGTGCATGCTCACCTGCGGCCCGGCCCATGCCGGTTCGATCACGGTGTATTCGGCACTGGAGAACGACGAGATCTCGGTGTACCTGGCGGCGGCCCATCAGGCCATGCCTGATCTCCAGGTGCATGTGCTGCGCCTGTCCACTGGCGACCTCGCCGCACGACTCGTCGCCGAATCGGCCAGGCCGCGAAACGACGTGATCTGGGGCGAAGCACTGACCGATATGCTGGACCCGCGCATCGCGGGCGTGCTCGCGCCAGTCACCTCGGACAACATCGCGAAGCTGCCGTCACGGTATCGCGCGAGCGACAACACGTGGTTCGCCACCACCGGCTATGTCGCCGCGCTATGCGTGAATACCGAGGCACTGGCGGCGCAGAAGCTGCCGATGCCTACGACATGGGCGGACCTTACGAAGCCGGTCTACAAAGGCCAGGTCGTGATGCCCGACCCGGAATCTTCCGGTACGGGGTATATGGCGATCACCGCGATCCTGCAGGGCATGGGCGCGGAAAAGGGCTGGACGCTGCTGAAGAACCTTTCCACGAATGTGGCGCAATACACCAAGTCCGGATCTGCTCCCTGCAAACTGGTACGCACGGGCGAATACGCCATCGGCGCATCCTTCGACTTCGTCGCCATGCAGGCGATCAAGGAAGGCTATCCGGTCAGGATGGTGATTCCCGCCGACAACGAAGGCTATGAGCTCGAAGCCTCGGGCCTGATGAAAACCGCGGCCAACCCGGCTGATGCGAAACGCTTCCTCGACTGGATCGCCTCGCCACAGGCCGCGGCGATCTATCGCCAGTACAAAGCCATCGTCGCTGCACCGGGAACCGGTCCGACGACGGAGCAGGTCAAGGCCGGTCTTCCGGCCGATATCGAGAAGCGGTTGTACCCGCTGGATTTCCAGACATCCGCGAAGAATCGAGCGGCCATCATCGGCAAGTGGAAAAGCGATATCGCGCACTGACGCGTTCGCAAGGGGAAAGGGGCAAAACACGTGTATTTCAGGGTCGCCGACATCGATAAAGCCTTCGGGAGCCACAAGGCACTCGATGGGGTCGGCTTTGCCGTCGGCGAGCGCGACTTCGTCTGCCTGCTCGGACCCAGCGGCTGCGGCAAGACCACCTTGCTCAGGATTATCGCCGGCCTGCTTCCGCCCGATCGCGGCACGATCACCCTGGGTGACCGGGATATTACCCACCTGCCCGCACGCGACCGCGGTTTCGGCATCGTCTTCCAGTCCTACTCACTGTTTCCGAACATGACCGTGGCCGAGAACATCGGCTACGGCATGAAGATACGCGGCGCCGCCGCTGGCGATATCGCCAACCGTCGCGATGCCTTGCTACGGCTTGTCCAGTTGCCGGATGTCGCCGGGAAATACCCCGCGCAACTGTCCGGCGGCCAGCAGCAGCGTGTGGCGCTGGCGCGGGCACTGGCCGTCGACCCGGCCCTGCTTTTGCTGGATGAACCGCTATCCGCGCTCGATGCGCGCGTCCGCGAGCAGATGCGCGCCGAGATCCACCAGGTGCAGCGCCAACTCGGCATTCCCACGATCATGGTCACCCACGACCAGGAAGAAGCCCTGACCCTGGCCGACACGATCATCTGCATGAACCAGGGACGGATCGAGCAGGCCGGCTCGCCGCGCGAACTGTACCTGACACCGAAGACCCGCTTCGTGGCGGGCTTCGTCGGCGCGTCCAACCTGCTTCCGACAGCGTGGCTGCGCGAGGCCATGCCGTCCTTGCTGCGCGGGCGGCCGCCCGGTCCCGATGAGGCCTACGAAGCCTGCATTCGACCCGAGGACATCCAGCTGACCCCGACGGGTGAGGCGACAGTGCGCGATATCGTCTTCCTCGGCAGCCTGGTCAGGCTCGACGTCGAGTGGCGCGGCCGGCGACTCAGCGTCGAACAGCACCGTAGCAGTGCGATCCGGCATGGCGACGCGGTGACCGTGAAGGTCGCCGATGGCCGCTGCATCTGGGTGACGACATGACGTCGGCATCCCTGCGCGGCCATCTGCTTGTCGCCATTCCGGTCCTGGGTCTGTTGCTGTTCTTCGGCTACCCGCTCGTTGTCATTGGCTTGCGCAGCTTCGATGGCGACCAGGGCGTCACCCTGGCGAACTACGCGCGGCTGTGGACCGACCCGGGCATTCCACGCGCGGCCTGGCACAGCCTGCTCATGGGCGGCGCCACCACCGCGCTCGCCGTGCTCGCGGGCTTGGTCATCGCCACGACCCTGCATCGCTCGCGCGTGCCTGGAAAGGCGCTGATCCGCGGCACACTGCTGCTGCCGATGCTGGCGCCTTCGATGATGCAGGGCCTGGGCCTTATTTTCCTGCTCGGCCGCAATGGCCTGATCCACAGGTTGACGGGCGTGCCGACCGATATTTACGGATTTACCGGCCTGCTGTTCGCCAACACCTGCTATGCACTGCCACTCGCGGTCATCGTCATCTCGGCGAGCCTTACCCGTACCGACCAGCGTTACTACGATGCCGCCGAGTCGATGGGAGCGTCGGCGTGGCGGCAGTTCGTCGATATCACCCTGCCCCAGGCGACATTCGGCCTGCTCTCGGCGGCCTTCATCGTATTCACCGTCACCATCACCGACTTCGGCAACGCCATTGTCGTCGGTGGCGATTATCGCGTGCTGGCTACCGAGATCTACGACCAGGTCCAGGGCCAGCAGGACTTCGGCATGGGCGCCACGATCGGCCTGGTCCTCCTGCTGCCCACCGTCCTCTCCGCCTACCTCGAACGCATGGCATCGCGGCGCGGATCGAGCGGCTCGGAACACGCGCTGCCTTTCGAACCGCAACGACACCGTGGCCGCGACGTCGCTCTGTCGATCGCCACGGTGACGATCCTGCTACCCCTGGTTGCCACCATCGCGACCGTGGTATTCGCAAGTTTCGCCAGGCTGTGGCCTTACCACCTCGACCTGACCCTCGCGCACTACCGCACCGACCTGACCGATGGCTACACGCCGATCGTGACCTCATTGAAAGTATCGATCGTCGTGGCCCTGCTCGGCACGCTCCTGCTGTTCATGCTCGCCATGGGCGTGCGCCGTCTGCCGGCGATGCTGGCACGAGCGGTCTATGTGCTGGCCACCCTTCCCGCCGCCGTCCCCGGCATGGTCGTTGGTATCGCTTATGTGCTGGCCTTCAACAGTGGGCCATTGTCGCCGTGGCTCTACGGCGGCCTTTCCATTCTCGTGTTGTCCAATTTCTATCACTACCACGCCCAGGGCTTTCTCACCGTGGCGACCGGGTTACGCGCGGTACCGACCTCGCTCGAGGATGCAGCGGCCTGCCTGGGTGGCGGCATGTTGCATGAGGTCCGCGATGTCGTGCTGCCCTTCGCTGCCCCCGCGCTGGTCTCGGTGTTCTTCTTTCTCTTTACCCAATCGATGGTGACGCTGTCGGCGGTGATCTTCCTGGTCACCCCGGAGCTCGGCATGGCCTCGGTCTCGGTGATGCAGCTGGATGAGAACGGCTTCGTGTCCCAGGCGGCGGCTTATTCGACCTGCATCGTGGCGGTTGTCGCCACCGCGCTCTTCCTGATGCGCCTCCTGGCGAACCGCATCGGCATTCACTATCAGCAACGGAGGCAACAACATGTGGCATGAGGAGAGGTACCAGCGCATCCGCGGGTTGCTGAAGACGTTTGGCCAGGTATCGGTGGAGCGCATCACCACCGAGCTCGGCGTATCGCGCGAAACCATCCGCCGCGACCTGCTGGAACTGGAAGCGAAGGGCGAGATCCAGCGTGTGCATGGTGGTGCCGTACTCGCCGGCGGCGAACCGCCGATCGGCGTGCGCGTCGCGACCCGAGTACGCGAGAAACGGGCGATGGCGAAGAAAATCGCCTCGCTGGTCGAGAGTGGCCAGACCCTGTTCCTCGATGCCGGCAGCACGATGTCCTTCATCGCCGAGGCGCTGGCCGGCCTCAGCGGACTGACCGTGATCACCAATTCCGTGGACGTTGCCATGAAGGTCGCCGGCGGGGCCAACGGCAACCAGGTACAGCTGCTGGGCGGCCGGTTCGAAAGTGACCTGGCCTCGAGCTATGGCGCGGGCACGGTCGCCGAGATCGTCCGTTACCAGGCGCACCTGGCGATCCTGTCGCCGGTTGGCGTGGATACCGCATACGGCGCGAGCAGTTTCGTCCTCGACGAGGCGGAGGTGGCGCGCGCGATGAGCGCGAATGCGCGGCGCACGGTGATCGCCGCCGACCATTCGAAGATCGGCGTACGCAGCCGCGTCGGCTACTGCGCGCTGGAGGATATCGACATCCTGGTCACGGACAAGGCGTCGGCGAAACTCGCGGCGATGAAGGCCATCGGCAAGGTCGTGGGAAGGATCGAATATGCGTAAAGCGGTCCTCGCCGAATCGCCCTTCTATCGAAGACAACAAGCCACCCCCGGGAGCCTGGCCCTGGAGGGCCGTGCATGCCTTTTTTCATAGCAAAAATTTGCATCGATCCAAACACCTTCCGCCCGCCCC
>DASYLE010000210.1:0-4879 GCA_036009745.1 Luteibacter sp.
CCCCGCTCCACCGGTTCGTAGAACACAGTGTCGACCAGGGCGTCGGGCAGGCATTGCTGGTCCAGGGCGATGCCGCCTTCGGCGTCATGGTCGTACTGGTAGCCGCTGCCGTAGCCCAGGCCCTTCATCAGTTTGGTCGGCGCGTTGCGCAGGTGCATGGGTACTTCCAGCGTACCCATCTGTTGCACGGTGGCCCGTGCCTTGTTGAAGGCCATGTAAGCCGCGTTGCTCTTTGGCGCGATGGCCAGCCAGATCGCCAGTTGGGCCAGGCCGAGTTCGCCTTCGGGGCTGCCGAGGCGCTCGTAGGTATCCCAGGCGTCCAGGGCCATGCGCCATGCGCGTGGTTCGGCCAGGCCGACATCCTCGATCGCCATGCGGGTCATGCGCCTTGCCAGATAGAGCGGATCGCAGCCGCCGTCGAGCATGCGGGTCAGCCAGTACACGGCGGCGTCGGGGTCGGAGGAGCGTACCGATTTGTGCAACGCCGATATCTGGTCGTAGAACTGCTCGCCGCTCTTGTCGAAACGGCGCGTGCGGTCGGCCAACACCTGGGTCAAGGTGACCTGGTCGATCTGGCCGTCGTCGGCGAGTTCCGAAGCGATTTCCAGCAAGGTGAGCGCGCGGCGGACGTCGCCATCGGCGGCCGACGCGATCAAGGTCAGCGAGGCGTCATCGACCTCGAGTTTCAGTTCGCCGAGGCCGCGTTCGGAGTCGTTCAAGGCACGGCGCAGCGCGCTGGCGATGTCGTCGACGCCGATCGCGTCAAGCACATGCACGCGGCAGCGCGACAGCAAGGCGGAGTTCAACTCGAACGACGGGTTTTCCGTGGTCGCGCCGATGAAGATGATGACGCCCTTCTCGATATGCGGCAGGAAGGCGTCCTGCTGGGTCTTGTTGAAACGGTGCACCTCGTCGACGAAGAGCACCGTGCGCCGGCCCTGGGCGAAATTGACTTCGGCTTCGGCGAGGTTCTTCCGCACATCCGGCAGACCGGACATCACGGCCGAGATCGCCTTGAAGTCGGCATCGGCGTAGCGCGCCACCAGCAGGGCCAGGGTGGTTTTGCCGCAACCGGGCGGGCCCCACAGGATCATCGAATGGACGTGGCCGGCTTCCAGCGCGCGTCGCAACGGCTTGCCTTCATCGAGCAGGCGCGACTGGCCGACGATTTCGTCGAGCGAGCGCGGGCGCATGCGCTCGGCGAGGGGTTTTAGCGCTTCGGGCTCGGGGAAGAGCCCTGAGGGCATCTGGCTAGGCATGGGGGGACAGCATGACGGTCAGGGCTGGCTATTATCCGCCTTCGATTGTCTGAGCAGGCTGAAGGCCATGCCGCCGACCAGCAGGGCGCCACCGATCAGGACCAGCCAGAGCAAGGGCCTGGTCCAGTCGTAAGGCACCTTCGGCGCCTCCAGCAGCGATGGTCCGGCCGCATCGACGCGCGGACCGATGGTGGAGGTCGCCGGGAGCCAGTCCGCGCTGTTCTGCGCGCGCAGTGCGTCGATTGCCGAATCCATCGGGTAATCGGCGCGGCGCGCGGCATAGCTGCCGACCAGCAGACGGTACGGCGCCGTGCCCTCGCCGAGGAAGACAAAGGCGTCCGGACGCCAGGCGACGACCAGTTTCGGCGATTGCGCCAGCGGCGTCGTGGTGTGCAGGCGCAGGCTCTGGCGGCGCACGGGAGCGCTGAACGTGGTGGCTTCGTCGGGCTTGCCGCTGCCGACATGGATGGCGGTGATGGCGGCGAGCGACGACCAGGACGCTTTCGGCGTGCCCTCGTCCGCGGCGAGCAGTTCGAAGCGCGCGGCCGTGTTGGTATCGGCCAGTTCCACCCGCGCCGCCTCGATCGGCAACACGGCCGGCAGGCGGTAGTCGTAATCGGTGCCGCCGTTGGCCGCTGCGCTGGCGGTGGGTTCGAGGGTGATCCAGCGACGCGCGGCATTGCGATCGGCCTCAGCGTCGGTGAAGCTGCCGACCAGGTGCACATCGGGTGCGTTGGTCCCGTCCCAGCCGACCGCGCCCTGGGTCAGGCGCATGCGGTAGTAGCGCGCCGGTTCACCGTCGACGGTGATCTTGCGCAGGTCGACACCATCCTCACCGCGCTTGACGCTGACAATCACCGCATCGTCATTGCGTTCGTTCCAATGCTGCAGGTCGTTGCTGGCATCGATGGCGACATGGATCTCGGTGTCGACGTCAGGCAGGTTCGGCAGTTCGAGGGAGTCGAGGTGGATCTCACGGCGCGCATCGATCAGCCACACACTGGGCTTGGCGACGGTGCCGGTCGCGTGGCCGGGATCGATCACGATATCGCCCGCGGCCGTGCGCTCGACGCGCACGCCGGTCGGGTTCTCCGCGGTGGCCGGCACCGGCAACAGGCGCGTGCTGAGCTCGTAGGGATGGGCGATGGTCGGCGCCTCGGGCAGCGGCGCGAACGGCACGACCCCACCCTCGGCATTGACGACGACGATGTCGCCGAGCCCGGCCTCGCGACGCGACGCCGCGTAAACCTCGGGCGTCAGGTCGACGCGCACCGCGGCATGCTCAGCGGGAATCTGTAGCGGAAACGCATAAGCGTAGTCGTCGGGCGGCGCGGCTTGCGCGACGCCGGTGGCGGCAAGGGCCAGGCCAAGCAGGACAGCACGGAACTCAGGACGCATCGGCGATTTCCCCGGAAGACGAAGGCGAGCGTGGCGGCGCCGGCGCGAAATAACCAATCGCGGTGCACAGCAGGCCGTAAGCAATGAACGAACCAATACCAAAGAGATTGCCAAGGTGGCCGCGATCGACCAGCAACAGCTTGGCCAGTACGATGCCCATGGTCACCGCGCCGGCCAGCCACAGCATGCGCAGGCCGCGCCGCGAGCCGACCACCCAGGCGACCACGCCGAGCACGCTCCACACCACGGTCAGCGACATCTGCGCGAGGCTCGACGAGGCCATCGCATCGGTCCACGGCACACCGCCCAGATGATGCACGGCGCGCAAGGTGGCACTGGTGGCGAAGGCCATGCCGGCGATGCCGAGCGCGAGTGGGCGCAGGCGCTGGGAACCGGGTATCGCTGCCGGATCGGCGAACCAGCGCACCGCTCCGAGTGCCATGGCGAGCATCAGCAGTTCGATGGGATTGATGAGCGGAATGAAGCGCAAGGGCTCGGCCCCGCCTTCGGCGAACAGATCGCAGAGGAACAAGAGGACGCCAATACCCGTCAGCGAGTAGAGCAGCGGCACGCGCAGCATGGACCAGTGCTCGGCCAGCGGTGCGGCAACCCAGCGCGGGCGTACGTAGAAGAGCAGCCATAGGGCAAGGAATGGCAACGCGCCGAGCAGCATCAGCCAGGCTTCGGATAACCAGCGCGCGTGCAGGAAGGCGACGACGATCGCACCGGTGAAGGTCAGCACCCAGCGCCACAGCCAGACGAACTGCGCGAAGGATGCAGGCACGGCGTACGCCTTGAGGCAGGCCAGCGAACGCCAGCCGGCCACGGCTCCCACCACGATGGCACCGAGCATCCAACCGGACAGCAACTGACGTTCGAGGCTGGCATAGCCGACGATCAGGACCGCGCCCAGGAAGAGGAAGACGGGGACGGTGAAGGCGGTGAGCGACGCCATCTCGAAGCGAGGCCGGCGGCGCGCGCATTCGGCGACCAGCCAGGTGGTGACGGCCAGCGTCGCGAAGACAACCGGAATGCGCGTCATGTAGGGCACGAACCGCTCGATCTCGCTGATCGACGCGGCGAACCACCAGGCCATGGCCCAGAGGAACAGCAACACCGCGACAACGCGCTGCTTCGGCGAACCGCTGCCGTAGCGCCCGTACAACCAGCAGGCGACGAAGCCGCCGATGACGACCAGCAGCGCGCTGACAAAATCACTGTTGAGGATCGGGATATCGAGATAGCCATCGATCCTGCTTACGCTCATCCCCAGGGCGATGCCGGCGAACACTTGCAGGGCCACGCCGCTCCAGCGCGGCAGGCGCCGCCGCTGGCGCAGGCCAAGCCAGATCATGCCGGCGCCTTCCAGTGCGAACGCGCTCGCGGTCAGGCTGGCACTGAGCGCCAGCGGGATCGCCAGGGTGGCGAAGGCGACGGCGAGCACGGCCCAGGCATCGCGTAGCAAGTGCATGCCCGGACGCTTGCGGATGGCGAAGGCGACGACGAGATAGATCACGGCCGCGGCCAGGGCGGAGATCGCCAGCGGCGTGCCCTTCCAGTCGAGCAACGCGCCCTGCAGCAACAGGCTGACCAGCGGATTGCCGAACAGCAGGCAGCCATCCATGACCGTACGTTTGCCGTCCGGTGCGCGCAGCAGGTGCAGCAGCGGGATGACCAGGTAGAACAGGAAATTGAGGATCAGGAAAGGTTCGGTGCTGGCGAAGAATTCCGTCTTGTAGCTGAGCACGCCCCAGGCCGTGCCGATACCGAAGGTGAAGAAGAAGCCGAGCAGGTTCAGCACCCGCCACGATTTCTTCCAGGCGATGCCGAGGATGGCGAGGTTCAATACCGCGTAGTAACTGAACAGGCCAACGTAGTTGCCGCTGCCGGTGTCGATCAGGATAGGCGCGGCGAAGCCGGCGATCAGGCCGAGTACGGCCAGGGCCAGTGCGTCCTGCAATACCGCGAGCATGCCGATGCCAACGATCAGCACGACCAGCAGGGCAAATGCCGGCATCGGCGGAATCAACAGGTACAGGCGGAAGGCGGCGAATACCGTCATCACCAGCACGCCGATCGCGCCACCCTGCAGGGACAGGGCGAAAATGCGATGGCTGTTGCGTTTGCGCCAGCCGAAGACCAGGGCGGCGATCGCCGCCAGGGCGATCACGCCGACGCGTACGCTCGGCGATACATGCAGCATGCCGGCATCGGCGGCGTAT
>DASYLE010000211.1:0-22601 GCA_036009745.1 Luteibacter sp.
CGCCGCAAGGCGTCCACACAATTCACCTGCGCACACTGTCAAAGATCAATCACTTGCGACTCTTTTCTGAGTCGCCCCTCGAACGTTTCGTTGCGAGGTGAGCCGCCCATTCTATATCTTTTTCGCTTTCCGTCAACACCCTCGTGAATCTTTTTTTCGAGGTGGTTGGCGAAACGGGAACCCTGTGCGGAAGGCGTTTTCCGCGAGGGATTGAAAGTGTAACGCGCCCTGCCAGACCTGTGAAGGGGTTGTGTGCACTCCAATGGAAAAAACCTCACGCGCTACACTTTCGGCCCCTTACATACGTATAGGCAATGCACCGATGAAGCGCCTGTTTCTGCCATTCCTGCTGGCTTTGAGCCTTCCCGCCCTCGCCGCCGCGCCTTCGTCGCCGGCCGTGGAGCTCCACGGCAAGCGCTTCAGCACGGAATTCGCCACCGACGAGGCCATGCGGGCGCGCGGCCTGATGTTCCGTACGGAACTGGCCGCGGACCGAAGCATGCTGTTTGTCTTCCCTGTCGAGGGGCCGCAGGCGTTCTGGATGAAGAACACGCTTATCCCGCTGGACATGCTCTATTTCGACAGCGCGCGGAAGCTGGTCTCCATGCAGCTGAACGTGCCGCCGTGCAAGGCGGATCCCTGCCCCAGCTATCCCAGCGGTGCCCCGGCGCTTTATGTACTGGAGTTGCCGGCGGGTACGGCGTCGAAGCTCGGATTGGCGGTCGGCGAGCAGATGACCATCGACGGCGACGTCGGCACGGTGCGCTGATCGACGAGCCGGGCATCGTTGGCGGCCAGGGCGTGCGCGCAGGGAATACCGAAGTGATACGGCACCAGGGCCGAGGCATCCAGGCCGTCGAGGGCCTGCCATTCGTCTTCGAAGGGAATGAATCGTTGCATGGCCCTGTCCCCGGCATGCGCACCTTGCGTGCGCATGCTTAGAAGAACAGGGCCAGATGCCCGTGGCGTGGCCGATTCGGGCAAATTTGGGGCGTTGAAGGCAAAAGACGTGAAGAAGCGTCAGTCCAGCTCGATCATTTCGAAGTCGTCCTTGGTCACGCCGCAATCCGGACAGGTCCAGGTGTCGGGGATATCCTCCCAACGCGTGCCGGGCTCGAGTCCCTCATCCGGCAGGCCGAGCGCCTCATCATAGATAAAGCCGCAGACCACGCACATCCATTTGCGCAGGGTGACGGTATCCGGGGGGCTCTGGCTCATGATCGGCGGGCTGGCTTTAGTAAGAGACCTCGTATTCTCGCAGAGGCGTCCGGCGGACGCTATTAAATGAGACTTGCCCCATGAACACACCAACGAAGCATCCCGCGCTTGCCGGCGGTCGCGGGCTCTACGCCATCACCGACGGGCCGCGCCAGGATCTGTACGCGGCCGTGGAAGCGGCGCTCGCCGGCGGCACCCGTCTCCTCCAGTACCGAGACAAGACCGTCGATAGCCAACGGCGCCTGCAGGAAGCCGACGAGCTGGCCCGCATGTGCGCCCGGTATGACGTACCGCTGATCATCAATGACGATGTCGAGTTGGCCGTGGCCGTCGGCGCGGGCGTTCACCTGGGTGAAGACGATGGCGATATCGCGGCGGCACGCCAGCGGCTGGGACCCTCGGCGATCATCGGCGTCTCCTGCTACGACTCGCTGGACCGCGCCCGGGCAATGGCCGCGGCAGGCGCCGATTACCTGGCCTTTGGCGCGTTCTTCCCCTCGCCGACCAAGCCCGATACGACTCGCGCACCGATCGACCTGCTGAGGCAAGCTGTCGCCATCGGCCTCCCCCTGGTGGCGATCGGCGGCATCACCCCGGACAATGCACGGCTGTTGATCGATGCCGGTGCCGACTATCTGGCCGTCGTTTCCGCCGTGTTCGCCGCGGACGACGTGCAGACGGCGGCGCTGCGCTTTTCCGATCTGTTCGCCTCCCCCCAGGAATCTTCCCGATGAGCAACCACGAACTCTTCCAGCGCGCGCAGGCGGTGCTGCCCGGCGGCGTCAATTCACCCGTGCGCGCCTTCAAGTCGGTGGGCGGCGAACCGTTCTTCACCGCGCGTGCCGATGGCGCGTACCTGTGGGACGTCGAGGGCAAGCGGTATATCGACTACGTCGGCTCCTGGGGCCCGATGATCGTCGGGCACAACCATCCGAAGGTGCGCGAAGCGGTCGAGCGTGCGGTGAAGAACGGCTTGTCGTTCGGCACCCCGTGCGAGGCCGAGGTGATCATGGCCGAGAAGATCGTCGCACTGATCCCGTCGATCGAAATGGTGCGCATGGTCAATTCGGGCACCGAGGCGACGATGTCGGCGATCCGTCTGGCGCGCGGCGCGACGGGGCGCTCGAAGATCGTGAAGTTCGAGGGCTGCTACCACGGCCACGGCGACAGTTTCCTGGTCAAGGCCGGTTCCGGTGCGCTGACCTTCGGCGTGCCGACCTCGCCAGGCGTGCCCAAGGCTTCGGCCGATCTGACGCTGACGATTCCGTATAACGATATCGATGCGGCACGCGTGCTGTTCGCCGAGCAGGGCCATGAGGTTGCCGCCCTGATCATCGAGCCGGTGGCCGGCAATATGAATTGCATTCTGCCGAAGGATGGCTATCTGCAGGCCTTGCGTGAGTTGTGCACGCAGTACGGTGCGCTGCTGATCTTCGACGAGGTGATGACCGGTTTCCGGGTCGCGCTCGGTGGCGCGCAAGCGCTTTACGGCGTGATGCCGGACCTGACCACGTTCGGCAAGATCATCGGTGGCGGCATGCCGGTGGGTGCGTATGGCGGCCGACGCGACCTGATGGCGCAGATCGCGCCGTCGGGACCGATTTACCAGGCGGGCACGCTGTCGGGTAATCCGGTGGCGATGGCGGCCGGGCTGGCGATGCTGGAACTGGTGTCCGAGCCGGGCTTCCACGATCGTCTCGCGGCGAAGACGCGCCTGCTCACCGATGGCTTGCTCGCGGTCGCCGCGGAGACCGGTACGCCGTTCAGTGTGAATCGTGTGGGTGGGATGTTCGGGTTGTTCTTTACCGGCGAGAAGGTGGAGACGCTTGCGCAGGCGAGTGCGGGCGATGTGGCCGCGTTCAACCGGTTCTTCCACGGGATGCTGGATCGCGGTGTGTATCTGGCACCGTCCGCGTTCGAGGCGGGCTTTGTATCGAGCGCGCACGACGATGAGGTGATTGCGGCGACGCTGGAAGCGGCGCGCGGGGCATTCAGGGATGCGGCCAGGGGCTGATGGTCTGATCGTTTCAAGTGGGCCTGGCTCTTTGGTGGCGCTTTCTTGATCGTGTCGGCGCCTGTCGCGCCGGCATTTCGACCCCCTGCCGAGGGCCCCGGAATCACGAGCCGGCTGATCGCCGTGTATCTATGGTGGCCAGCGTGAAAGGTCCGGCCCCGAAGGACTCGCGAACAGGGTTCGCTCCCACAGGAGCAGGTTGCCGCGACCTTGTGGGAGCGAACCCTGTTCGTGCTGCTCCTTTGAGGCCAGACGCCACGGGCCCTGATGCCCGCCGCGGGCGGGCATTCCAAACATGGCGCGCAGCGCCTCCCACAAGAGCAGGTTGCCGCGACCTTGTGGGAGCGAACCCTGTTCGCGAGTCCTTTGGGGCCGGGCACACATGATCGCGGGATTTGAAATGCCGTTGGGACCTACGCGGCGGCGGCGTTGCTGGCGAATGATGTCAGCGTGGCCTCGAGGCGGGTCAGGCCTTCGGTGAGTTCCTCGTCGGTGATGTTCAGCGGCGGCACGAAGCGCAGTACGTCGGGGCCGGCCTGCAGGATCAGCAGGCCGTGGGCGGCGGCAGCGTCGAGGATGTCGCCGGCCCTGCCCTTGTAAGCCTCGGCGAGGACGGCACCGATCATCAGGCCGCGGCCGCGTACTTCGGCGAACAGGCCGAGGGGTTTGTCGATCCTCGCCAGGCCCGCGCGCAAGGCGTTGGCCTGGCGTTCGACGTTGAGCTGCACTTCGGCCGAGATCAGCTTGCGCAGGGCGACACGTGCGACGGCGGCGGCCATGGGATTGCCGCCGAAGGTGGTGCCGTGCGAGCCGAACTGCATGACCCCGGCGACCTTCGGCCCGGCCAGCATCGCGCCGATCGGGAAACCGGCGCCGAGCGCCTTGGCCAGGGTCACGATATCCGGCACCACGCCGTCCTGGGTGTGCGCGAACAGGCTGCCGGTGCGACCCATGCCGCACTGGATTTCATCCAGCACCATCAGCGCGCCGTGGCGGTCGCACAGTTCACGCACATGTTTCAGGAAACCGGGCGCCGCGGGCATGACGCCGCCTTCGCCCTGCACCGGCTCGAGCATCACCGCGGCGACATCGCCGGTGGCGAACGCCTGTTCCAGGGCTTCGAATTCATTGAAGTCAACGTAGCGAAAGCCGCCGGGCAGGGGCTCGTAACCTTCCTGGTACTTCGGCTGGGCGCCGGCGGTCACCGCGGCCAGGGTGCGGCCATGGAAGGAACCGCGGAAGGTCACGATGACACGGCGGTCCGGGGTGCGGCCCTGCGCGGTCGCCCACTTGCGCACGAGCTTGATCGCGGCCTCATTGGCTTCGCTGCCGGAATTGCACAGGAATACGCGTTCGGCGAACGGCGCCGCCGCGATCAGCTCTTCGGCCAGGCGCAGCGGCGGCTCGGTATAGAACACATTGCTTGCGTGCCAGAGCTTGCCGGCCTGGGACACCAGCGCGTCGACCAGGTCCGGGTCCTGGTGGCCGAACGCGTTGACCGCGATACCGGCGCCAAGGTCCAGGTAATCGCGCCCTTCGGTATCCCAGACGCGCGCGCCCTTGCCATGATCGAGGACGACCTCGCGTGGGCGGTAGATGGGAAGCCAGTAACGCTTGCCGAGCCCGATGAGGTCGGTTGTAGGGGTGTCGTGGGACATGGGCAACTCCTTGGGGATCGAAAGGGGTCGCACGGTACGCTGTGAAGTCCGACGTCGACCTGGCTGCGCGACAACGGGCATCACCTCTCGGTTACACCCTGTCGTCCGGCAGGACGCCCATCGTAGCCAGCGACGGCGCGGTGGACAACGCATGGCAAGGCCGGTGTATCGCTGGCGTTACATCCGACCGGTAGGCCTGGAGACCGCACGGCGACTGGGTTTCGCCGGTTGCGCCCGGGAAGGGGTGTAACGCCGCGTCTACAGAAGTGCGCGGCACGGCCCTGGGAGCATTCAGCTTTTGCAACGAAAACAAGAAGATGAATGAATGGCACGGCGCTTGCCACACCTTGGGCGGGTGAGGCAACGGGCACTGGCCAATGATGATCCGATATAGCTGGCGTCTGGGCGCGGTCGCTCTTGCCGCCACCGTGGCCGGTCATGCAGCAGCCGAAGGCGGACATGACGCCAATCGTTATGCCTACCTCTCGCCAGCGGCGGTCGATGACGCATCGCCTTCGATGGCGCTGGGGCCGATCGAGGCCGGGCGCCGTTGCATGGTGTACGTCGACGAACATCCGGCATTCACGGCGGGCGATACGGATGCGCTGGCCACGCAGCAACCCGCCAACCGGGCCGTGCTCGATGCCGGCGCAAGCGCCGGCGCACTGGCGCTGCCGGTCGGCATCAATGTCAGCGCAAGCAATGCCAATGGCGGCCTGTGCTGCGCGGTCGCGACGAATCAGCTGGTCAATGTCAATGTCACCAACAGCGCACTCCCGGCGAGTGGCGCGTTGCAAAGCGCATCGAATACGTTCGGTATCAACATGTCGTTGAATACGGCCAGCCTGCATGCGCCTGCCGCGCCGCCGGTTGTCTCGCCGCCGGTTCAATGACGTCGCGGTGTTTGCTCATCCGGCGATCCTGCCAAGCCGGGTGAACGAACGGGAACTCCCGGTCCGCCGACCGGACCGGGAGTTTTCTTTTTTGATGGATCAGCGCAATTCGTCGAGGGCCAGACGATGCTTCTTGCACAATCGATAAACGGTGACGCGCGACACGCGCAGGCGCCGCGCACATTCGCTGATGTTGAACGCGCTCGCGCGCAGGCAATCGACGATGGCCTCGCGCTCGGCGGAAATGCGTGCGCTGCCAAGCGTAGGCCGACGCGCCACGTCCGGATCTTCCTGATCGAGCTCGAGATCGGCGGCGGTGATCAACGCATCGTCGGCGACCACCGCGGCACGCTGCACGCGGTTCATCAGTTCACGCACATTACCCGGCCAGGCAAACGCATTCATGGCCCGGCGGGCGCCCGCACTGAAGGCGCGCGCACGCGTACTGTAGTTTTCGCGGAAAGCCTCGAGGAATTGCTGGGCCAGCAGTTCGATATCGCCCGCGCGCTCGCGCAGCGGCGGCATGCGCAGGCGCAGCACATTCAGGCGGTAGAAGAGATCCTCGCGAAAGCGCCCTTCGGCGACGGCCTTTTCCAGGTCGACGTGGGTCGCGGCGAGCACGCGCACATCGACATGGATCGACTGGCAGCTGCCGACGCGCTCGAGCGTGCCTTCCTGCAGGATGCGCAGCAGGTTGGTCTGCGCGTCCAGCGGCAGGTCGCCGATCTCGTCGAGGAACACGGTGCCGCCGGCCGCCGATTCGAAATGGCCGATACGTCGCGAGGTGGCGCCGGTGAACGAGCCGCGCTCATGGCCGAACAATTCGGACTGGACCAGGTTGGCCGGCATCGCGCCGCAGTTGATCGCCGCGAAGGGTCGCGCGCTGCGCGCCGACAGGCGATGCAAGGCACGCGCGGCCATCTCCTTGCCGGTGCCGGTCTCGCCGGTAATCAGCAGCGGCAATTCCACCGGTGCGAATTTTCGGATGCATTCGGACAATGTGCGGATCGCCCCGCTCGTGCCGGTCATCACGGCCAGACGGGTATCGGTGCGATGCGCCGCCGGTTGTTTCGTGGCGCGACCGAGCGCAACGCAAAGCTCACCGATATCGAGCGGGGCGACCAGGCGATCGGCGTAGCCGGCAATGGGAAGGGCGTTGTCGGCCGCGGTCAGCGCTATCCACGGCGGACGTCGTCGTCCGGCCATCCATCGTTCGAATGCAAGAAGGGTCTCGTGCGCGCCATCACGCACATCGACAACGACGACGGCCACCGCGGCACCGTAGCCGGGAGCTACCGCGTTACCCTCGTCGGGATGGGCGACCGTGGTCCGCCATCCCGCTGTTGTCAGAGCCACCTGTTCTTCCGCGGTTGGCCTGCCAAACCAGACGACACTGCGCCCGGAAACATCCTGCCGTGTCATGTCCCCTCCTCCTCGTCGCATGCATAAAGCACACGCCGAGTACCCCGGACCCGCCGCTGGCCACCCCCTGCTCACCAGCAAGCCCTACCAGCACGCTTGGATACGTAAAAGCGTGATGAGTTTCACACACTATACGCTTGGGCCCATGGCGACCATAAGACAAACGAGGTATCTCGAAGAGTCTTTATTTCACGGGGATTTCATGCAAAACCCCGTGAACGCGCCTAATCGAGAAAGAGATCGGGCAGCAGTGGCTTCGAGGGATCGACCGCATAAGAAGAGAGATCGGTAATACCTGCCTCGGCCAGTATCTCATCGTCGATAAAGAACCGGCCGCTGTGTTCACGCGCGGGACGGATCAGGATCGCGTGTGCCGCGTCGGCGACGATGTCAGGCTTGCGACAGTTCGCCGGCTGGACGCCCTCGATCATCGCGATGGCCGCGGTCGCGATCACGGTGCGCGGCCACAGGGCATTGACGGCAATGCCCGCATCGGCGAATTCGGCGCTCATGCCGAGTACGCACAGGCTCATGCCGAACTTCGCGATGGTGTAAGCGGTGTGGTCCTTGAACCATTTCGGATCGAGGCTGGGCGGCGGCGACAGCATCAGCACATGGGGATTGGACGCCTTGCGCAAATACGGCAGGCAGGCCTGGGTGGTGAGGAACGTGCCGCGCGTGTTCACCTGCTGCATCAGGTCGAAGCGTTTCATCGGCGTGCCTTCGACACCGGCCAGCCAGATCGCGCTGGCATTGTTGACCACGATATCGATGCCGCCGAAATGTTCGGCGGCCTGCGCCGCCGCGGCGACCACTTCGGCCTCCTCGCGAATATCGACCTTCAATGCCAGCGCCTTGCCGCCGGCGCGTTCAATCTCGGCGGCCGCGGTGTGGATGGTGCCAGGCAATTTCGGATTGACGACGCTGCTCTTCGCGGCGATGACGATGTTGGCACCATCACGCGCCGCTCGCAGGGCGATGGCCAGGCCGATGCCACGCGAGGCGCCGGTGATGAAGAGGGTTTTGCCTGCGAGGCTGGGCATGGGCGATGTCCGTTGTCGGGGTAGAGCGGCATCTTACGTTGTGTGCGAACCCTGTTCGTACTGCTCCTTTGTGGCCGTGAGTCTCCCGATTGTCAGCTCTGGAAAGTCACAGCCTCAAAGGACTCGCGAACAGGGTTCGCTCCCACAAGGGTGGGTCATCGCTCAGGCCTTCTGGAAGCGCGGGAGGATGTCGCGCAGCTCGGCAAGGCGCTGCATGGGATCGGAGAGTTCCAGCATGTGCTGGCACTCTTCCGCGTCGAGCGGAAGCAACTCGGCAAGACGGAAACCCACCCAGCTCGCATCGTCGTAGCGGCTGCGCGGTTCGTCGTTCCATGACGGGTTCATCTGCTCGGCAAGGCGCTCGAGGATGGTCGGCAACAGGCCGAATTCGGGCGGTACCGGCAGTACTTCTTCATCGGGCCAGGGACTGATGTCGCCGCGCACCTGGCCATCGGCGCGCACGCGTGTGCGGGTGACCCGGAAGCGGCTGCCGCCGGTGGCGACGATGCCGAGCAGGCCGTCGCCGCGGGTGTGGAAATCGACGATGCTGGCGAGCGTGCCCACCGCGGCGGGTACGGCGGGGCGACCGGCCTCGCGGCCGTCCAGGATCATGCAGACGCCAAAGCCCGAACCGGTGCGCGCGCACTCGCGGACCAGGTCGAGGTAACGGGGCTCGAAGATGCGCAGTTGCAGCTGCCCGCCCGGAAACAGGACGTTGTTCAGCGGAAACAGCGGCAGGTCGAGGGCGGGCGTGGACGCGGCCATACGCCTGAGTCTAACCCCGCAGGGCCTGAAAGAAGCGTCGCGGCGCGCCTTCGAAACCGCCGTTGGACATGAAGACCACGTTGTCGCCCTGGCGTACCTGGATACGGAGCTTGTCGATCAGTCCGTCGACGTTGGCGGCGGTATCGCCCCGGCCGTCCAGCGCATCGAGGATGCGCTTCGCGTCCCAGGGCCATTCGGGGCGATGCAGGAAAACCACGGCGTCCGCATCGACCAGCGACGGGGCCAGCGCATCGGCATGGGCGCCCAGGCGCATCGAGTTGGAGCGCGGCTCGAGCGCGACGACGATGCGCCCATCGCCGACCCTGGCACGCAGGCCGGCAAGCGTGGTCGCGATCGCCGTCGGGTGGTGGGCGAAGTCGTCATAGACCGTGGTGCCGTCATGTTCGCCGATCAGCTCCATGCGACGCTTCACGCTCTGGAAGCTCGCGAAGTGCGGCAGCAGCTCGACCGGGTCGGCGCCGGCGGCAGTCGCCGCGGCCAGTGCCGCCAGCGCATTCATCACGCTGTGCCGGCCGAGCAGGGACCAGCGGATGTCGCCGATACGCTCGCCCTGGCGATGCACGGTGAAGGCCGAGCCATCGGCGTCGATCAGGGTCGCGCGCCAGTCGCCACGGTCAATGCCGAAGGTCTCGACCGGGGTCCAGGCGCCCATCGCCAGCACCTGGGCGAGGTGCTTGTCCTCGGCGTTGACGATCAGCCGGCCATTGCCCGGCACGGTGCGTACCAGGTGGTGGAACTGGCGCTGGATCGCGGCGACATCGGGGAAGATGTCGGCGTGGTCGTATTCGAGGTTGTTGAGGATGGCGATCGACGGCCGGTAGTGGACGAACTTCGAGCGCTTGTCGAAGAAGGCCGAGTCGTATTCGTCCGCTTCGAGCACGAAGGGCTTGCCCAGCCCCAGGCGTGCCGAGACGCCGAAATTGCCCGGCACGCCGCCGATCAGGAAGCCGGGAGCCATGCCGGCGCTTTCCAGCAGGTGCGCCAGCAGGCTCGTGGTGGTGGTCTTGCCGTGGGTACCGGCCACGGCGAGCACGTCGCGACCCGGCAGCAAGGTCTCGCCCAGCCACTGCGGGCCGGAAATGTATGGCAGGCGCTCATCGAGCATGTACTCGACGGCGGGGTTGCCGCGGACCATGGCGTTGCCGACCACGACCAGGTCGGGCGTGGGTTTCAGGTGATCGGCGCTATAGCCTTCCATCAGGCCGATGCCGAGGGCTTCGAGCTGGGTGCTCATCGGCGGGTAGACGCTGGCGTCGGAACCCTCGACGGTAAGGCCGAGTTCCCGCGCGAGGGCGGCCACGCCGCCCATGAAGGTGCCGCAGATACCGAGGATATGCAGGCGCACGCCTATCGCTCAGCCGTGCGCGGCGGTGGTGTCGCCCTGCAGGACGTCGAGGATGCGCTGGCTTACTTCATCCACCTCGCCGACGCCGTTGACGACTTTCAGCTTGCCGCGCTGGGCGTAGAAATTGGCGACCGGCGCGGTCTGCTCGGCGTAGATATCCAGGCGCTTGCGCACGGTGTCCGGGTCATCGTCGGCCCGGCCTTCAGCCTTGAAGCGCAGTTCGCAGCGGCCGATGATCGCCTCGCCGGGGACCTCGAGCTTGATCACCACGTCCAGCGGCTGGCCGAGGCGGGCGAGCAGTCCGTCCAGCGCGTCGGCCTGGGCCAGGTTGCGCGGGTAGCCATCGAGGATGAAGCCGGCCTTGGCGTCCGGCTGGGCAACACGCTCTTCGAGCATGCCGAGCACGATGTCGTCCGAGACCAGGTGGCCCGCGTCCATCACCGATTTGGCCTTGACCCCAAGCGGGGTGCCGGCGGCGACGGCGGCACGAAGCAAGTCGCCGGTCGAAATGTGCGGCACGCCGAGTTTGTCTTTCAGGCGGGTGGCCTGGGTGCCCTTGCCCGAACCGGGCGCACCGAGTAGCACGAGTCGCATAATGCTCCGTAACGTCCGTCCGCCCGGGCGGAAAGCCGCCGGGTCACGAACCCAAGAAAATGGATGCCAAAGTAACGGTTGCGCCGGCCCGGCGTCAAACCAGTGTCATGGAGCGGAAGCCGGCTTTTGTGGGAGCGAACCCTGTTCGCGAGTCCATTGGGGCCGGGTGTATCAGAATCATGAGCTCTTCAGAGCCCGCGATCGGGGAAGGCCCGGCCCCAAAGGACTCGCGAACAGGGTTCGCTCCCACTACGCTCCGGGGGTCCCCACTCGCGAGAATCCGATCATGGCCCAGGGAAAACTGCTCTATGCCCAGTCCGGCGGCGTCACTGCCGTCATCAATGCCACCGCCGCCGGTGTGATCGAGGCCGCGCGGGCGAAGGGCATCAAGGCCTATGCCGCGCGCAATGGCATCCTCGGGGCCCTGCGCGAGGACCTGATCGATACCTCGAAGGAAAGCCGTACCGCGATCGCCGCCCTGCGCCACACGCCCGGTGGCGCGTTCGGCTCGGCCCGCTACAAGCTGAAGTCGCTGGAGGCCAACCGGGCCGAGTACGAGCGCCTGATCGAGGTCTTCCGCGCGCACGACATCCGTTATTTCCTCTTCAACGGCGGCAATGACTCGGCGGACACGGCTTATAAGGTGTCGCAGATCGGCAAGACCCTCGGCTACGAGATCGCCTGCATCGGCGTGCCGAAGACGGTCGACAACGACCTGGTGATCACCGACTGCTGCCCGGGCTTCGGTTCGGTGGCCAAGTACACGGCCGTCTCGGTGCGTGAGGCGAGCCTGGACGTGGCCTCGATGGCCGAGACCTCGACCAAGGTGTTCATCATGGAAGTGATGGGCCGGCATGCCGGCTGGATCGCCGCGGCCGCGGGCCTGGCCGGCGAGGGCAAGGATGCGGCGCCGCACATCATCCTGTTCCCCGAGCGCGTGTTCGACGAAAAGGCCTTCCTGGCCAAGGTCAAGGACACCGTGCAGCGGGTCGGTTACTGCACCGTCGTCGTTTCCGAGGGCGTAAAGAACAAGGATGGGGCCTTCCTCGCCGAAGCCGGCGGCCGCGATGCCTTCGGCCACGCCCAGCTCGGCGGTGCCGCACCGGTCCTGGCCGCCCTGGTCCGCGACAGGCTTGGCTACAAGTATCACTGGGCCCTGCCCGACTATCTGCAGCGCTCGGCGCGCCACGTTGCCTCGAAGACCGATGCCGAGCAGGCTTATGCGGTCGGCAAGGCGGCGGTCGAGTACGCCGCGCGCGGCATGAACGCGGTGATGCCGGTGATTGTGCGTACCTCGGCGGCACCGTACCGATGGAAGATCGAACCGGCGCCGCTGGCGAAGATCGCCAACCGGGAAAAGATGATGCCGAACAGTTTTATCACCCGCGATGGCTTCGGCATCACCGCCGCGGCGCGCCGTTACCTGTCGCCGCTGATCCAGGGCGAAGCGCCGCCGCCGTACGGCAAGGACGGGCTGCCGCAGTATGTGACGCTGAAGAACGTCGGCGTCACCAGGAAGCTGGCGACGTTCAAGATCTGAGTACATCCGCGATCAGGCCGAGGTCGCGGACGAAGTCGGCATAGGCTTGTTCGCGATCGTCCCGCGGCATGCGCAGCAGGAAGGACGGGTGCACGGTGGCGAACGCACGGCGGCCGTCGGCGAGCGTGCGCCAGCTGCCGCGCTCGACCATCAGCCGGAACGAGCGGCCGAATACGGTTTGCGCGGCCATCGCCCCGAGGCAGACGATCGCGTCCGGGGCGATGCGCGCGATCTCGGCGGCGAGCCATGGCCTGCAGGCAGCCTGTTCTTCGGCGTTGGCGCGTTTGTGCAGGCGAACCTTGCCGCGCGGCTCGAACTTGAAATGCTTTACCACGTTGGTCACATAGAGCTTTGCGCGGTCGATGCCGGCATCGTCCAGCGCGCGATCGAGCAGCTTGCCGGCGGGCCCGACGAAGGGTTTGCCGACCAGGTCTTCCTGGGCGCCTGGCTGTTCGCCGATGACGACGACGCGCGCGTGGGCAGGCCCCGCGCCGAAGACGGTATGCGTCGCCGGCTTCCACAGGTCGCAGGCGTGACAACCGCGGGCTTCCCTGCGCAAGGCCGCCAGGCTGCCCTTTGGCGCGACGGCGCCGGCTTTTTCCAATGGCGAAGTCATGGCTGACGATTGCGCCCGAGCGTGTGTGAACGCACGGCAAAGGGAAGCTGACGCCCGGATAAAGATCGCCAGACGCATAAGCCGATCCGTTCAGCCGCACAAACCTACGATCACATCCGACGGCAACCATCATGGTTCCGCCAGAGGAGACACCCATGCGCACTGTCCGCACCGTACTTGCCAGCCTGGCGCTCGGCCTTGCCGCCGTCGTCGCGCTGCCTGCCGCCGCCGCCCCGCGCGACGACCACGATCATGACCGTAACGGTCACGACCGCGGACACGACAACCGTCGCGGCGACTACCGCCATGACAACCGCGGCCACGACAATCGCGGCTGGCACGACGACCGTCGCCATGGTTACTACCGGCCGGCGCCGCGTCCCTATTACGGCCATGGGCCGGGCTATGGCTACGGTCATGGACACTGGGTCCGCGGCCATCGCTATTACGGCCGCTCGTACGTCGTCGGCAATTACGGCTACTACCGCCTGCGCCCGCCGCCGTATGGCTATCACTGGGTCCGCGCCGACAACGACTTCCTCCTGGTGGCGGTTGCCACGGGCGTGATCCTGGATATCGCCAGCAACTGACCGACACCGGTACGCAGCGCGACGCGACCCTGTCGTTCGCCGCGCTGCGTACCTTTCCGAAAGGCAGAATGATCGCCTGCGGTGTTTAACTCGCGACGAACGCTTTCCTTGCAACACTTCGTGACCCGAACAGCTCAAGGATAAGAGCCATGCGTCGCCTTTGCATGTTCCCCAAGGATGCCCGGATCATCCACTTCGATCGCCCCGCGCCGGCTCGATATTGTCCGCGGAGCTCCCGATGAGAAGCCAGAACGTCGGCTACATGCCGGCACTCGATCATCTGCGCTTCTTCGCCGCACTGCTGATCGTCGTGTTCCACCTGGTTCGCGAACCCGTGGTGAAAGCACTCCATCTGGATATCGGCGTACCGCTGTTCTTCGCCCTCAGCGGATTCCTTTTCTTCATCATCGCCACCGAAAAAACGGGGAGCGACCTGAACTACTGGAAGTTCATCAAGAACCGCTTCCTGCGCATCTACCCGCTGGTGATTGTCCTGTTCTTCCTCACGATCGTGGTGATGGACGACTTCACCGCGATCGATTACTTCCATCTGTTCGGGCTCAACCTGCCCGGGACGGGCGAGGTCTCGTGGCACGCGGGTGACTGGGGGTACCGGCAGCTCAGCTTCAACTGGTGGACCGTCGGCGTGGAATTCGTGTTCTACCTGCTGTTCCCTTTCCTGTACCGGTTTTACCGAAAGGAGGGCGCGGGCTTCCTTTGGCGCGCCACTATCCTCATCGCCTTGTTCCGCCTGGGACTCTATTACGCCTTCCTGGAAAGCCTCGGCTGGAAGACGCTCGCGATCAAGCTGAACTACGCTGTCCTCGGCAACTTCGACATCTTTCTCATCGGCATGTTGGCAGCGCACTACATGTACCGGATCAAGGACGGCTCGATGCTGGAAACGCTGGTGCATTCGAAGCTCGTGTTCCTTGCTTATACGGCCGGCATGGGAGTTTTTCTCTATTGCCTCGCTGACATCCTCGACGCGACCACCTATCCGATCGTCGCCGGCGCGCTCTGCTCGATGCTCGTCCTCCTCTATAGCCGTGCGTTCATGCGATACGCCCAGGCGCCATGGAGCCGCGCCCTGTCCTTCGGTGGAACCTTGAGCTTCTCGATTTACCTGCTGCACGCGTTCGTCAGGGATGCCCTGGCGGGCATGGGTGCGACGGATGCCTTCAAGGCGATCGCCAGCGTCGGCGTTGGCGAGACGATCGCGGGCAATGCGTTCTTCCTCTGCTTCGCCCTGTATATCCCCTGCATCCTTGCCGTGTCCTACCTCACCTGGCGAACGATAGAGAAACCCTTCCTCGAGCTGCGAACGGCCTACTGATCGGCAAATACGTTGCGCCGCACAACGTTATAACCGTCAGCCTCTGCCTATACTCAAGGTCAACCACCCCGTCCGGGGTGGTTCACAACACGAGTGGGGAGGCTTCGATGTTGCAGCAGTACGGTTTATGGATCGCGCTGGGGTGCGCGCTGGTTGCCATTCTGTATGGTGCGCTGTCGGTGCGCTGGGTGCTGGCCAAATCGCCTGGCAACGAGCGGATGCAGGAAATTGCCGCCGCCATCCAGGAAGGCGCCAAGGCCTACCTCAACCGCCAGTACGCAACCATCGGCGTCGTCGGCATCGTCCTCTTCGTCGTCATCGGCTTCGCCCTGGAATGGGGGACCGCCATTGGCTTCGCCATCGGCGCCATCCTTTCGGGGGCTACCGGCTACATCGGCATGAATGTTTCGGTTCGTGCCAACGTCCGCACCGCAGAGGCCGCCAGAAGCGGCCTTTCTTCTGCCCTGGCGGTGGCTTTCCGCGGTGGCGCGGTGACCGGCATGCTGGTGGTGGGCCTCGGCCTGCTCGGCGTCGCTGGCTACTACGGCATCCTGATCCACCTGGGCTACGAACAGTCCCACGCGCTGCATTCGATGATCGGCCTGGCCTTCGGCTCGTCGCTGATCTCGATCTTCGCCCGCCTCGGTGGCGGCATCTTCACCAAGGGCGCCGATGTCGGCGCCGACCTGGTCGGCAAGGTCGAGGCCGGCATTCCCGAGGACGACCCGCGAAATCCCGCGGTGATCGCCGATAACGTCGGCGACAACGTCGGCGATTGCGCGGGCATGGCGGCGGACCTGTTCGAGACCTACGCGGTGACCCTGATCGCAACCATGCTGCTCGGCGGCGTGATGGCCGAACAGACCGGGACCAATGGCGTGCTGTTCCCGCTGGTGCTGGGCGGTGCCTCGATCGTCGCCTCGGTGATCGGCACGTTCTTCGTCAAGACCGGCGGCGGCAAGATCATGAATGCGTTGTATGCCGGCGTCGCCGCCTCGGCGGTGCTCGCCGCGATCGCCTTCTGGCCGATCACCTCGGCCCTGATGGGCGAATCGGCGTATGGCGTCGGCCACCTCTATGGCTGCGCGCTGATCGGGCTGGTGCTCACCGGCGCCATGGTGGTGATCACCGAGTACTACACGGCAACCGAATACGCACCCGTGCAGCACGTGGCCCGCTCTTCGACCACGGGACATGCAACCAACATCATCGCCGGCCTCGGTGTGTCGATGAAGTCGACCGCACTGCCGGTGCTCGCCGTCTGCGCGGCGATCTGGGGCGCGTTCGACCTGGCCGGCCTGTATGGCATCGCCATCGCGGCGACCGCCATGCTCAGCATGACCGGGATGATCGTCGCCCTCGATGCCTATGGCCCGATCACCGACAACGCCGGCGGCATCGCCGAGATGGCCGACCTGCCGCCGGAAGTACGCGGCGTCACCGACCCGCTGGACGCAGTGGGCAATACCACCAAGGCAGTGACCAAGGGTTATGCGATCGGCTCGGCCGGTCTGGCCGCCCTGGTCCTGTTCGCTGACTACACGCACAACCTGAGCGTGCACCTGGGTGTGGCCGAGGTGCGCTTCGACCTGTCCAATCACTACGTGATCATCGGCCTGCTGATCGGCGGGCTGATCCCGTACCTGTTCGGCGCCATGGCGATGGAAGCGGTGGGGCGCGCGGCCGGCGCCGTGGTCGAGGAGGTGCGCCGGCAGTTCCGCGACATCCCGGGGATCATGGAAGGCACGACCAAGCCGGATTATTCGCGCGCGGTCGACATGCTGACCCGTTCGGCGATCCGCGAAATGCTGGTGCCTTCGTTGTTGCCGGTGCTGGTACCCGTCGTGGTGATGTTCGGCTTCAAGGCCCTCGGCGGTGCCGAAGCGGGGGCACAGGCGCTTGGCGGCGTACTGATCGGCACCATCGTCACCGGCCTGTTCGTGGCCATTTCGATGACGACCGGCGGCGGTGCCTGGGACAATGCCAAGAAGTACATCGAGGACGGCCACTTCGGCGGCAAGGGCTCGGACGCGCACAAGGCCGCGGTCACCGGCGACACGGTCGGCGACCCGTACAAGGACACGGCCGGTCCGGCGGTGAACCCCTTGATCAAGATCATCAATATCGTCGCGCTGCTGCTGATTCCCCTGCTCTGAGGCGAACGCCTTGCTGAACGACGCCCCGGCTTGCCGGGGCGTTTTTCTTTGCGAAAGCAAAAACACCATCGATTTTGCCCGATAATCCTGCGCTGCCCGGCCCGACGGCCGGCGCATTCATGGAAAACACGACCCCCACGCCTGTCGCGGGGAGCCAAGGAGAGCGAAGGATGTACGCGACCGCCCAGCAGTGGTGGGCCCGGCGATATGCCGGCGTCGACCACGAAATCATCCGGGGCCGCATGGACGAGGACGGCGTGCTCAACGCCGGTTATCTTTTCATGTGTGCCATGGCCGCCGGCATCGCCACGATCGGCCTGCTCTGCAACTCGGCCTCGGTGATCATCGGCGCGATGCTGGTATCGCCGCTGATGGGCCCGATCGTCCGCCTCGGGCTGGGCCTTGCCACGCTCAACCCACCCCGCGTGCTGCGCTCGGTCGCCGCGCTGGTCGCCGGGATGGCCGTGTCGTTGCTGGTGTCGATGCTGATCGTGCGCCTGTCGCCCCTGCGCCTGGCGACGCCCGAGATCCTGGCACGCACCAATCCCAACCTCTTCGACATGATCGCGGCCACCCTGTCCGGACTGGCCGGCGGCTACGCCACGATTCGCAACCGCGGCGGCACCATCGTCGGCGTGGCCATCGCCACCGCGCTGATGCCGCCGATGGCCGTGGTCGGTTATGGGCTGTCGGTAGGCGAATGGGCGATGGCACGCGGTGCCCTGCTGCTGTTCGCCACCAACCTGGCGACGATCGCGCTCAGCGTCACCCTGATGTGTACCTGGTATGGCTTCAGCGGAGTATCGGCGCGACGGGCGGTTGCCTGGCAGGCTGTCCTGGGCATCGCGGTGCTGCTGCCGCTGGCCCTGCCGCTGACCCATGCGCTTGGCACGATCACCCGCGAACGACTGACCCTGTCGACGGTACGTTCGGCATTGACGACAACCTACGGGGATGACTCGGTCAGGGTCCTGGACATGCACATGGAAGACAACGGCACGCTGGATCTCACCTTCGCCGTGCGGCGCTACGGTGAGACCGAGGACCGGGCCTTGCGCGCCAGCCTGGCTTCCAGCCTGACCCCCGGCACGACGCTGCGCCTCAACCCCGTGATTACCGCCGACCCCGCCGGCAGCCTGGGGGCGAAGCCCCTGCTGAGTTCGCCGCTGGTCGGCATCGGCAACGACACGCCAGACAAACCGCAGTAGACACCCACCGCCGTCCTCTGCCATAGATGACGGCTGGACCAGGAGGAGTTCGCCCGATGAAAGTCGCACACTGGATTGCCGCCGCCCTCGCCCTTACCTTGGGTGGCATGGCCTACGCAAACGATCACACCCCCGTCCCCACCCCGACTGCCCACGCCGCCAGCGACGATGCCTTCCTCTGGCTCGACGATATCGATGGCGCGAAGCCGATGGACTGGGTCAAGACGCATAACGGCGAGACGGTAAAGAAGTACGGCGAGGGCGCCGACTTCCAGACCCTGCAGGCACGCCTGCTGGAAGTCCTCGATTCCGAAGCGCGGATCCCCTTCGTCAGCAAGATCGGCGACCACTACTACAACTTCTGGCGCGACAAGGTCCATCCGAAGGGCCTGTGGCGGCGCACGACCCTGGCCGAATATCGCAAGGACCAGCCGACCTGGGAAACCGTGATCGACCTGGACGCACTGGCGAAGGCCGAGAAGGAGAACTGGGTCTGGCACGGCGTGCAGTGCCTGAAGCCGGACTATCGCCGCTGCCTGGTTTCCCTGTCACGCGGTGGCGCGGACGCCGATGTGGTGCGTGAGTTCGATCTTTCCGCGAAGGACTTCATCAAGGACGGCTTCAGCCTGCCCGAGGCGAAGTCGCAGGTCGCCTGGATCGACGACGACCATATCTATGTCGCTACGGATTTCGGCCCGGGCTCGATGACCACCTCGAGCTATCCGCGCATCGTCAAGGAGTGGAAGCGCGGTACACCGCTGGCTTCGGCAACGACGGTGTACGAGGGCAAGTCGACCGATATGTCGATCTCGGCGTATCACGACCGCACGCCTGGTTTCGAGCGTGATTTCGTCTCGCGCGCGCTGGCGTTCTACGACAGCGAGACCTATGTCCGCGGCAAGGACGGCAAGCTGACGAAGATCGACGTACCCAACGATGCCAATACGGATGTCGAGCGCGAGTGGCTGCTGATCGAGCCGCGCAGCGACTGGAAGGTCGGCGGCAAGACCTACAAGTCCGGCTCGCTGCTCGCCGCCAGGTTCGACGATTACATGGCCGGCAAGCGCGATATCACCGTGCTGTTCGAACCCGACGAGGAGACTTCGCTGTCCGGTCATTCGTGGACGCGGCACAAGCTGATCGTCAACGTGATGGACAACGTGGTCAGCAAGCTCCAGGTACTCACCCCCAACGAGCATGGCGCGTGGAAAAGCGAACCGCTCGGCGGCGCCCCGGCGCTCAGCACGATCGAGGCCACTGGCGTGGATGCCGATGACAGCGACGAGTATTTCCTCACCGTCAGTGGCTTCCTGCAGCCGACCACGCTGTATTACGGCACACTCGGCGACGGCGAGCAGCAGGCTCTGAAGCATGCGCCGGCATTCTTCGATGCCTCGCGCTACGAGGTCAGCCAGCACTTCGCGAGGTCGAAGGACGGCACCCGCGTACCGTATTTCGAGATCGCGCCGAAGGGCCTGAAGGCCGACGGCAACAACCCGACCCTGGTCTACGGTTACGGCGGCTTCGAGATCTCGTTGCAGCCGGCCTACTCGGCGGGTGTCGGCCGCGCGTGGCTGGAGAAAGGTGGCGTCTATGTCATCGCCAATATCCGGGGCGGTGGCGAGTACGGCCCGCGCTGGCACAAGGCGGCGCTGAAGGCGAACCGTCCGCGCGCCTACGAGGATTTCGCCGCCGTGTCGCAAGACCTGATCGACCGCAAGATCACTTCACCCAAACATATGGGCATGATGGGCGGCAGCAACGGCGGCCTGCTCGCCGGCAATATGTTGACCGAATACCCGCAGCTGTACGGCGCCGTGGTCAGCCAGGTCGCCCTGCTCGATATGAAGCGCTATACCCATATGTCGGCGGGTGCCTCATGGATGGCCGAGTACGGCGATCCGGACAAACCGGCCGAATGGGCCTGGATCAAGACGTTCTCGCCCTACCAGAACGTCCGCGAGGGCGCGACATATCCACCGGTGCTGTTCACCACCTCGACCCGAGACGACCGCGTCGGTCCGGTACACGCGCGCAAGATGGCGGCGAAAATGCAGTCCATGGGCTATGACGCCAGCTTCTACGAGAACATCGAGGGCGGGCATGGCGCGGCGGCGGATAACAAGCAGTCGGCGTTCATGAATGCGCTGTCGTATACCTACCTCTGGGACCATCTGAAGTAGCACGACCGCGGGCAGCCTGTCGTGGAACGAATCCTTGTGGGAGCGAACCCTGTTCGCTCCCACAAGAGCGGCGCGCCTGCCGTGTTCCTGCAGCGCAACAAAAGTGGGGTATCCTTGCGTTTTTCCCCATTAGCAAGGGCTTCCCATGGGTCTTCACCTCGTTCCCGCTGGCCGTCACGTGCCGGATGAAATCAACGTCATCATCGAAATCCCCAAGGATGCCGAGCCGGTCAAGTACGAAGTGGACAAGGCCAGCGGCGCGATTTTCGTCGACCGCATCCTGTCCACGCCGATGCGCTACCCGTGCAATTACGGCTATGTGCCGGGCACCCTGGGCGGCGACGGCGACCCGCTGGATGCGCTGGTGATCCTGCCCCTGCCGCTGGTACCCGGCTCGGTGATCCGCTGCCACCCGGTCGGCATGCTGAAGATGACCGACGAGGCGGGTGCCGACGAGAAGCTGGTGGTGGTGCCGGTCGAGAAAATCTTCGCCGGTTACGCCCATATCAAGGACATCGCCGCGGTCTCGGGTCACTGGCTCGAGCGCATCGGCCACTTCTTCCAGCACTACAAGGACCTGGAGAAGGGCAAGTGGGTCAAGATCGATGGTTGGGTCGGCGCCGACGAAGCCAAGGCGGAAATCGTTGCCGGCATGGGGCGTTACAAGGCTGACAACGCCTGAGATAGCTCGCGACCGGGCGAGTCACGGCCCCAACGGACTCGCGCACAGGGTGCGCTCCCACAAGGAGCGCACCCTGTGCTTGATGGCTACCCCCTGCGCAGCAGCTCGCGCAGGTCGATGATCGCGGCATTCGCGCGCGATACGTAGTTCGCCATCACCAGGGAGTGGTTGGCGAAGAAGCCGAACGGCGAACCATTGAGCACCACCGGGCTGCCCAGCGGTTTCTGCGACTCTTCAAGCTCACGGATGACCTGCTGCAGGCCGACGTCGGCGTTCTTGCTGCGCAGGATCGGCGCGAAGTCGTGCTGGATCGCGCGTAGCTGTTCCAGCAGCGCCCAGGTATAGCCGCGCGCTTCGTAGAAGTTATCGTCGATCTTGGTCCACGGTGTCTTGATCAGGCCGCCGCCGGGCGCCAGCACGGCCGCGGGTGCCGAAGAATCGAGGTCGGCGGCATTCGGGGCGGCGGCGAGCGGTACCTGGCCGACGCTGGCGGACAGGCGCTGCGACAGCGAACCCAGGCGCGCGGATACGGTTTGCAGATAGTCGGCGAGGTTGTCCGCGCGTGCGTAAAAATGCGCGCTGCCACCCTCGGCATCGCTCAGGCGGCCAAGATAATCGTCGAGGCGATCGATCGCCTTGCGGTACTGGCTTTCGGAACTGGGCAGCAGCCAGCGGTCATTGGGGCTGGAGAGCAGCGGATCGGCCTCGGCCAGGTCCTTGTCCTCGGTCGACTGGGTCTGCGAGCGGCTGAAGTCATTGCGCATCGCGCGGACCAGATCGCGCGATGCGGTCAGCGAGCCGAATTCCCAGTTCGGCATATTGTCCAGGAACACGCCCGGCGGCAGGCGGTCGTTGCTGAGATAACCGCCGCGCTTGTCCAGCAGGGTTTCCACCGAACGGATCAGGGTGAACGTGGTCACCGCTCCCGTGCTGACGGGGTGCTTCAGCTCGTTCATGCGCACCGTGGTGCCGGCCACCGGATCGAACGGCGCGGGTTCGGTATCCCACCACCACATCACCGCCAGGTTAAGCAGGACCAGCAGGGCGACAAAGCTCAGGATGAGCTTGAGGAACGGACGGCGACGACGCGGCGTGACGGGCGATGCTTCCATGGCGAACTCCCAGGCGCTGATGCGGATGGCCTAGCTTAGCTTGTAGGAGCGCACTGTTGTGGGAGCGAACCCTGTTCGCGAGTCCTTTGAAGCAGTGACTCCCAGAGCTGGTAATCGGGAGAGTCACGGCCCCCAAGGACTCGCGAACAGGGTTCGCTCCCACAAGGGTCGCCTAGGGAACCTCTGATCTATTCCACGCAGGCGG
>DASYLE010000212.1:0-8755 GCA_036009745.1 Luteibacter sp.
CCCGGATGCGCGATCGCGAAAGCACGCGTCTGCCGCCGCCAGGGGAAGACTTCATCGTGTCGCTCGTCGAGCGTCGTCCAGTGTGTGCCGTCGCTGCTGCCTTCCAGGCGCCAGTCACGCGGATCGCCGACGGCGGCGGTGTTGGTCAGCGTGTACATCTCGGCCTTGCCGGCAGTCTTCAGCTGATAACCCACCGTCGTGCCCGACAGTCGCGCGTCCGTCGAGGAATCGTCGTCGAACAGCACGGCTGCATTGGCGTTCGAAAGCTCGCCTTCGGCGGTACCGCGGTCCTTGCCGGTCAGGTCGACCAGCGGCGACGGCGCCGCGCCTTCGGCGGTCAGCGACGCCGGCAGGGCTGCCGGATCGCTGCCCCACTTCGACGGCTGCGGGCCCATGACAAAATCGAGCGTTGCGCCCGCAGCCATAAGCTCGTGCGGCAGGGTGACCTTATTCCACGGTTTGCCGTTCACACGCAGGCTTTGCACGTAACGATTGACGTCACTGACCCCGGGTGCATTCACCACGATCTGCTTGCCGTTCTCGAGACGGATGCGCAGATGCGGGAAATACGGCGCACCGACCACGTATTCGGGTGTGCCCATGCGCAGCGGATAGAAACCAGCCGCACCCCAGACCCACCAGGCGGACATCTCGCCGTTATCCTCGTCGCCGGGATAACCCTGGCCGATTTCGCTGCCGACGTAGAGGCGACGCATCGCGTCGCGCACCTTGTCCTGGGTTTTCCAGGGCTGGCCGGCGACGTCGTACATGTAGATGATGTGGTGGGCGGGTTGATTGCTATGGCCGTACTGGCCCATGCGCACATCGCGAGCCTCGAGCATTTCGTGGATCGCGCCGCCATAGCTGCCGGTGTCGAAATCGCCGCCGGCGCTGAACAGCGCGTCGAGCTTCTTCGCAAGACCCACGCGTCCACCATACAGCGCGGCAAGGCCGGCGCCATCCTGCGGGGCGTGGAAAGCCATGCCCCAGGCATCGGTCTCGGTGTAGTCGCCGCCCCAGCGTTTCGGATTGAACTCACCGCCGTAGGAACGGAACACGCCTGCCAGGTCGCGGCCGACGAAGAAACCCACGGCCTTGTCGAACAGGTTGACGTAGTTCAGCGCGCGACTGTGGTAGTAGCTCGCGTCGTCGCCATAATGCGCGGCGTAGCTGTCGTCGGCGTCGTGCTTTTTGGCCAATGCCTCGGCAAGGTTGCCGATGGCGAAGTCGTTGATATACCCATCCATCGACCAGGACAGGCCCTCATCGACGGACGTATCCGTATAGCCACGGAACAGCGAATGCTCGATGCCCTTGCGACCGGCACCCGGGACCGGACTGACCACGGCGGAGTTCTTCAGCGCCGACTGATAGAACGAGCGCACGTCGAAGTTGTGCACGCCCTTCAGCCAGGCATCGGCGAAGGCGACATCGGAGCTGGTACCTACCATCAGGTCGGCGTAGCCCGGCGAGGTCCAGCGTGCGATCCAGCCCCCGTCACGGTACTGCTGGACGAAGCCGTCGATCATCTCGCCGGCTTCGTGCGGCGTCAGCAGCACATAGGCCGGCCAGGCCGTGCGATAGGTGTCCCAGAAGCCGTTATTGACGAAGACCTTGCCGTCGACGATGCGCGCGCCGGTCTTCGTGCCGGTGTCTTGCCCGGCGGCAGCGGAGAAGGGACTTGCGTACTGGTAATGCGGGGCGGCCGTGGTACCGGTGTTCTCGTAGCCGCTATTGGGATACAGGAACAGCCGATACAGGTTCGAGTACAGCACGACCTTGTCGTCACGACTGGCACCGTCGACCTCGACGATACCCAGCTTGTCGTTCCACAGCTTGCGGGCGCGCTCGCGCACCGTTTCGAAGCTGTCGTCGGCGGCGATTTCCTGGGCCAGGTTGGCCTGCGCCTGCTCGAGGCTGATCAGCGAGGTGGCGATGCGCATGGTCACGACCTTGTCGCCGCCGTGCGTATCGAAACCGATCCAGGCGCCGACGTTATCGCGCTTCGCCCCGGTCAGCTTGCCGCTCTCGGTGACCGGCTTGTCGAAGCTGGCGTAGAAGAACATCCGCGTCGCGCCGGTGGACAACTTGCTCTTCACGTCCGACCAGCCGCTGATCGCGCGGTGGCCGGGGTCGAGCGCGATGCCACCGTTGTCGTTGCGGTTGTCGAAGACGAGCTGTGAGCGGTCGCCGGCAAAGCTGAAGCGGAAGATCGCCGCGTGGTCGGTCGGCGTCATCTCGGTGACGATGCCATTGTCGAAGGCGACCCGGTAATAGTCCGGGTGAGCGGTCTCGTTGGCATGCACGAACGACAACGCGCGTGCCGCGCGGTCCTGCGGCGGTGCGCCACTGGTCACGGCGGCGGGCATGATCTGGAAGGTCTGGCGGTCGCCCATCCAGGGGCTCGGCTCGTGCGACAGCGCGAAGGCCTCGATACGCGGGCGGTTATCCGCGCCATTGCGCTCCTGGTACTGGTAGATCCAGTCCGAGCCGGCGTTGGTGGTCGGCGTCCAGAAGTTGAAGCCGTGGGGCACAGCCACCGCCGGAAAATTGTTGCCGCGCGAGAAGCGCGCATTGGCATTGCTGCCACGACGCGTATCGACGTAGTCGCTCGGCGCCTTCGTCGTATCGACCGCCGCGGCGGCGATACGCACGTCATCGAGGAAGCCCTGGTAGGCCTTGCCTGCCACGTCGTCATGATGGGTCAGCACGATCTGGCGAATGGTCTTGCCGCGCGCCAGCGCGCCGACCGCCACGCGCACCGCGTTCCACTGGTCCGGGTACAGGCTGCGCGACTGGCCCTGGGCGAGCGCGTCGATGGCGAAGCGGTGCTGGTCGACCGCATGCAGGGTCGACAGGCGGGTGCCGTCGGAGAAAACCAGGTCCAGCGCGATGTAGGTCGCCGGGTTATGCAGGTCGCCTTCCGTGGTCTGCGGCAGCAGCCGGTAGGAAAGCTCGGTGTCCGCTTCGACTGGTACGTCGATGTCGAACAGCGTCACGTTCTCGGCGACGGTCGACGAGGTTCCGCCGTAATGCACGGCGCGCACGCCGGTGAATCCCGCATCGGCCTTGCCGGTAAGGGTTATCGCATGGGACGGCCCGGCACCGACGGTGATGGCGAGGCCCCCCTTCGCCGGGGCGGTGACCGGCTGCGGCTCGCCTGTTTCGAAGGATGTCGCGAAGCCCGTGGTCGCGGCCTCCGCCGAGGCGGCCATTACCAGCGCCGTCGCTGCCCAGAACACGCTTGCCCGCAAACGCCGGCCCGCTGCGCCCGTACGTCCCCTGCCCGGATTCGCCCACTGTGTCGATTTCATTGTCGCCCTCGCCCGATCCTGCCATTTAAATCGTTATAAATGGATCCTGTCAAATTGCATCGCAACAATCCTCGCTGAATGCCCCTTTGCTCCGTAGGACTATGCCCTTTGCAATGGCACCCGGGTACCCGGCACGGCCTTCCATGGCCCTTGTCTCGATTGAAATTTTTGGCAAAAAGTTAAATCGCAGGATCTTTCGTATAGCTGGCCCACAGGCTGTCGACGCTTGCCCCGGCCAGTTCATTCCAGATCGAGTCCTTGTAGCGATGCTCGCGCATCGCCGCATCCAGCGACTTCACCAGCCCCGGGTGGCCGTGGGATTCAAGCCAGGTCAGGAAGCGCGCGGTGACCCGGTAGCTGTCGGTGTAATTCTGCCCCGGCTTCAGTTCGCCGAGTTTCCAGCCGGCCGCGGGATTGTTGACCCCGAAGCGGTTGCGCACGTAATCGGCAATGCCTTCGGTGAGCCAGCCGGGAATGTTTTCCTGATGACCGTAGGCCTGCACCACGTGCATTGTCTCGTGGGTAACCACGTCGATATCGTCCGGGTGCTTGAGCAGCCAGGCCGGGCTGTAGACGATCCGCGCATCGCTGGTGGCTGCCACGCCGTCGTAAGCCGGATCGAAGACGAAGGTCAGCTGGTGCGTGGCCTTCGGATTGAAGGTTTTGGTCAGCTGTGGGTACACGGTGTAGAACGCATCGATCATGCGCTTGACCGTATCGGGGGCGATGCCCGAATCCTTGTCGATCACCTCGACCCGGTAACCCTGGCGATCGTAATGCGACGTCGTGTCCGCAAAAGCGGGCGCGACCAGCAGGGCGAGCGCGATGGCTCCCATCAGTTGTCTTGCGTACGTCATCAGGACCTCCGTCGTAAGGAGGGGCCATTCTGCGGCCAGCGATGGCCAGCGCCAGCGTGACTAGTGGCATACAGCGTCCGGGACTCATTCGCGCCAGTATCGGCGGCTTTGCCGGCGATAGCTGTCGACGTGCCACGCACCATCGTGCGGAAATATCCGCATGGCGCCTTCCTCGGCGGTGTTTTTCAGTTCAGCACCGACGGTTCGGTAGCGCCGCAGCGTCTCGGCGTGCGGATGGCCAAAACGGCTGCGCCATCCCGCGGAAACCAGGGCAAGATCAGGGCGCACCGCATCGAGCAACAGCGGCGTGGACGAGTGCCGGCTGCCATGGTGCGGCACAACCAGGGCGGTCGGTCCGGCGCCGCGCAACGCATCGGCAAGCTTCGCTTCCGTACGCGCGCCGATATCCCCCACCAGGAGCAGCCGCCCCTTGTGGCCCTCGATGACGAGGACACAGGAGCGGTCGTTCCCCTTCGCCGTCATCGCATCGCCGGCCAGCGGATACAGCATGCGAAAGTGCACGCCATCCCATTGCCAGTCGCCGGCGTCGGCACACGGTGAACTCGTTACCGGGATGCGATCCGGCTCACCGGCATAGCGCCGTGCCCCGGGCATCGCTTCGGCGACGGACGACGCGCCACCGGCGTGATCGTTGTCGCCATGGCTGACCACCAGCATGTCCAGCCTGTCGATGCCAAGCGCGTGCAACGAAGGCACGACGACTGCTTCACCAAGATCGAAGCCGGATGGAAAGCCCGCACCGGTGTCGTAAACCAGCGCATGGGTTTCGGTACGAACGATGATGGCGAGCCCCTGCCCCACGTCCAGGACGGTCGCTTCGACATCGCCATGGGCCGGCATCGTCCGTTGCGGCCAGACCAGCGGCGCGAACAACAGCATGCCAAGCGGACGCAGCGGCACACCACGCGGCATGAACAGCCATAACGCGCCGAGCGAGGCCAATACCAGCGATGCGAAGCCGACCGCCGGCACATGCCAGTGCGCACCCGGCAGGTCCGCGCTGCGTTCCAGCAACCACCACTGGCCGTGCATCAGCCAGCCGGCGAAGCGCAGGACAGGCGTCGCCAGCGGCGGCACGATCGCCAGCAACAGGCAGCCGGCCAGGGTCATCGGCACGACCAGGAAGCTCACGAACGGCGCGGCAACCAGGTTCGATAGCGCCCCGGCCAGCGACGCACGGCCAAAAAACCAGAGCGTCGTCGGCATCAGGGCCAGGGTCATCAGCACCTGCGCGGCCACCAGTTCGCGCAGGAAGCCACGCCATCCCGACGCCCCGGACGCGAGGCATAGCATGAGCAGGGCAACGCCAGCGAAAGACAGCCAGAATCCCGCCGAGAGCACAGCCAGCGGATCGAAGACGAGGATCGCGATCAGGGCCAGCGCCAGCGAGGTCGCGCCGCCGCCGGCGCGGCGTGTGCAACGCGCCAGGGCGACGATCGCGATCATCGCCAGCGTGCGTACGGTCGGCAGGCCGAAGCCGGCCAGCGCGCTGTAGGCTGTCGCCCAGGCCAGGGCCGCGACCGCTTGTGCGAGCGCACGCGGGACGTACAGTCCGAAGCCCGGGACGAGGCGCCATAGTCCGCCCATCAGCCACGCGCCAAACACCGCCGCGACACCGACATGGAAGCCGGAGATGGCAATCAGATGGGCAATACCATTCGCGCGGGCAACCTCCCAGTCCTCGCCATCGAGACCGCGGGTATCGCCGACCGCCAGGGCCTGCAGCAGACGTACGTCGTGCGCATCCCCGACGCGAGCGGCGATTTCGCGAGAGATCGCCGCGCGAACCCTGTCGACGCACCAGCGCTCGCCGTCGAGGACACGGTTAACCGGGTCGACCCGCACATACCCGGTGGCGACGACGCCCCGTTCGAGCGCGGCGCGTTCCATGTCCGCACCGCCCGGATTGATCGTCCCGCGCGGCCGCTTCAGCCGGACCAGCAATTGCCATCGCTCACAGGCGCCGGGTGCCACCTCGCTTCGGTACCACGACAGCCGCAGGCGACCACGCAGGGCAAGCGGCGCGCCGTCGAGCACCACGCTCTCCAGCCGAAGCATGAAGCTTGCCGCGCCATTGCCGGCACGCGGCAACTCGTCCACCGTCCCGGTCACGACCATCTCGCGCCCTTCCAGCGCGCGTTCCAGGCGTGCCTGCATGCCGCGCTCGCCATGCCAGGCCGCCAGCGCGACGCCGAGCACGAAGGTTCCGGGAAGAACGAACCGCGGGGCCCGGCAGACGAGGATCAGGGTAGCGATGACAACAACGCCGCTCGCCCAGGGCGATGGCAACCAGGGACTCCATTGCACGACCAGCACGCCGGCCAGCAAGGCAAGGGCGACGCCGCTTATCCCGAATCGCTTTGGCATCCGCGCGCTCCCTGGCAGACAGCCAAGGCTAGCGCGGGATATAGGGGCCGATACGCCCGAAAACGGAGGTTTATGCCCGCCTACGCGTCGGCGCGCAGCTTCTCGTGCAATTCGCCGGCGGACAGTTCCAGCGTGCGATCCATCCGCGCGGCCAGCCGGTGATCGTGCGTGACCAGGACGAAGCTGGTGCCGATCTCGCGATTGAGTTCGAGCATGAGTTCATAGACCGCAGCGGCATTGGCCTCGTCGAGGTTGCCGGTTGGTTCGTCGCCGAGCACGCAGGATGGCCGTGTCACCAGGGCGCGCGCGACGGCGCATCGCTGGCGTTCGCCGCCGGACAGTTCGGCCGGGCGATGGCGCAGGCGCGCGCCAAGCCCTACCCGCTCGAGCAGATGCCGCGCCTGCTTCTCCGCCTCGGCAATGCCGGTGCCGCGGATCAGCAGCGGCATGCAGACGTTCTCCAGCGCGGTGAATTCCGGTAGCAGATGGTGGAACTGGTAGATGAAACCGAGCGAGCGATTGCGCACGCGACCGCGCTCGGCATCGGAAAGCTCCGAGAGCATGCGGCCGTCGACCTCGACCTTGCCCTTGGTCAGCGTATCCAGGCCGCCGATGATGTGCAGCAAGGTGCTCTTGCCCGAACCGGAGGCGCCGACGATGGCCATGGTCTCGCCACGACGGAGGGTGAAGCTGACGTCGGTCAGCACGTCAGTGCGCAGGTCGCCGTCCTCGTAGACCTTGGCCACGTTGCTGGCACGCAGCACGATGTCATCGCTTGTCATGGGCTTACTCATAGCGCAGCGCCTGCGCCGGCTGCGTGCGCGAAGCGCGCCACGCCGGATAAAGCGTCGCCAGCAGGGCGAACAGGAAGGTGATCAGGACCACCCAGCCGACATCGTTCCATTCGAGTTTGCTCGGCAGTTCGCTGATGTAATACACGTCGGCCGAAAGGAAATTCTTCCCGGTGATGCGCTCGATCCCCTTGACGATGGCTGGCAGGTTGAACGAAAGCAGCGCGCCGAGCCCGACACCGAAGGCGATGCCGACGACGCCAACCAGCACGCCCTGCACCATGAACATCCCCATGATGCTGCGCGGCGTGGCGCCGAGCGTGCGCAGGATGGCGATATCGGCCTGCTTGTCGGTAACCAGCATCATCAGCATCGAGATCAGGTTGATCACCGCTACCAGGATGATCAGCGAGAGGATGATGAACATCACTTTCTTTTCCATCTCGATGGCGCTGAAGAAGTTCGAATGGCTGTCCATCCAGGTTTCGACGCGATATGCCTGGCCTAACTGATTGACCAGGTCGCGGGCCACCGGGAAGGCAAGATTCATGTCGTCGAGCTTGAGGCGTATGCCGGTAGGTCCAGCCGCGCCATTCAGCCGCTCGGCGTCGGCCATGGAGACAAGGGCGAGATTGGCATCGTATTCCTGCATGCCGATCTCGAAGATGCCGCTCACGGTAAAGCTTCGCAGCCTCGGTACCGCGCCCATCGGCGTCGCGGTGAATTCAGGTACCACCACGGTGATCTTGTCGCCGACATTGGCGCCCAGCGAGAGCGCCAGCTCGCGGCCCAGGATGATCTTCCAGCTCCGATCGGTCAGGTCGGTGAGCTTGCCTTCCACCATCTTGTCGCCGAACTCGGACACCTTCGGCTCATACTCTGGCAGGACACCGCGGATGATCGCGCCGGTCGAGCGGCGTCCGGCGAGGAATGACTGCACCTCGACGTACGGCGCGGCGCCGACCACATGCGGATTGGCATCGGCGACCTTGATCGCGCGCGGCCAGTCCTGCACGGTTTCGCCGATGCCGGACACGGTGACATGCGCGATCGCGCCAAGGATGCGGTTGCGTAACTCCGCATCGAAGCCGTTCATCACCGACATCACCGTGATCAGCGCGGTCACGCTGATGGCGATGCAGACGATCGAGACGGTGGATATGAAAGAGATGAACTGGTTGCGTCGCTTGGCGCGCGTGTAGCGCAGGCCGACGAAGAGCTCTAGGGGTCTGAACATGCGTGACGGGTCGCTACCGGAGGAGGGATCGGGACAAACGGCGATGGTGTCCCGCACCGCGTCGGCAGAGTGCCCGAAGCGCCGCGTCGCGGCAAGCGCGGGGCTTTCAGCCGTTCAGACCGGAGGCAGGGACAGGCGCATGCGCAGGCGCCGGCACATGTCGGTGTC
>DASYLE010000213.1:0-10877 GCA_036009745.1 Luteibacter sp.
ATCATCGCCCTGAACAACTGGTTCCGCCATCACGATCCCGATGCGATCATCGGCTGGAACCTGATCCAATTCGATCTTCGCCTGCTGCAGGCGTGCGCGGATAAGTGCGCACTCGCGCTGACGCTTGGACGCGGCGGTGCACCGATCGAATGGCGGGACCATCGGCGGCGCGAGGGTTATGTCTTCGCCACGATACCGGGGCGGTTACCCATCGACGGCATCGAAGCGATGCGATCGGGGTTCTGGAGCTTCGCGTCCTTCAGCCTCGAAGCGGTCGCGCAGGAGCTGCTCGGCGAGGGCAAGGCAATCGACGATCCTTATTCGCGCATGGCGGAGATCGAGCGCCGATTCCACGAAGACAAGCCGGCACTGGCCCGATACAACCTGAAGGATTGCGAGCTGGTCACGCGTATCTTCGAGAAGACCCGGCTCATGGCCTTCCTGCTTGAGCGGGCGAACGTCACGGGACTGCAAGCGGATCGCTCCGGTGGATCGATCGCCGCCTTCAGCTATCTTTATTTGCCGCGCATGCACCGCGAAGGCTACGTCGCGCCCAGCGTCGGCAGCCGTGCCGGCGAGTCCTATCCCGGTGGCTTCGTCATGGAGTCGCGCCCGGGGATCTACGATTCGATCGTGGTACTCGATTACAAGAGTCTTTACCCATCGATCATCCGGACCTTCCAGATCGATCCCATTGGCCTGGCCGAAGGCATGCTTTCTTCCGATTCGGATGCCGCCATTCCTGGCCCGAACGGGACCCGGTTCTCACGGACGAAACACTGCCTGCCCGGCTTGATCGCGCAACTGTGGACAGGCCGGGACGCGGCGAAGAAAGCCGGCAACTGGCCACTTTCCCAGGCACTCAAGCTCCTGATGAACGCCTTCATCGGCGTCCTCGGTGCGTCGGGCGGGCGATTCTTCGACCCAAAGCTTGCCGCTGCGGTGACGCTGCGCGGCCATGAAATCATGCGACAGACACGCGTGTGGGTCGAGGCGGAAGGCTACGAAGTCATCTACGGCGACACCGACTCGATATTCATCTCCCTGGGTCGTCGTTTTCCGGAAGCCGAATCCCTGGCCGTCGCGGAGGGACTGGTCGACCGGATCAACAAGGCCTGGAAAGATCGACTGACGGAGAGTTTCCAGATCGATTCGTACCTCGAGATCGAGTTCGATACGCACTACCAGCGCTTCTTCATGCCGACCATTCGCAATAGCGAACTGGGTAGCAAGAAGCGCTACGCCGGCCTGGTCGTCAATGACGATGGCAAGGAAGAGCTGGTCTTTCGCGGGCTCGAAACGGTCCGCAGTGACTGGACGCTGCTTGCAAAGCAGTTCCAGGGCGAGCTTTTCATGAGGATATTCCGGAGCGAGCCGTACGCGGACTATGTGAAGTCGTATGTGGACCAGCTTCGGTCGGGCCGGCTCGACGACCTGCTCGTTTACCGGAAAAGGCTGCGCGGCAAACTCGACTCTTACGAGCGTGGCGCCCAGCCCCAGGTCCGGGCCGCCCGGCTGGCGGACGAGCACAACGCGCGCGTCGGTCGTCCGCCCGTGTATAAAAACGGTGGATGGATCAGCTACCTGATGACGCTCAACGGCCCGGAACCGCGTGAGACATCACGCTCGCCCATCGACTACGAGCATTACCTGGTGCACCAGCTAAGACCGGTGGCGGACGCGATCCTTTCCCAGACCGGCGATCGCTTCGATGCCCTTATCTCGCATCAGGCGGAACTCTTCTAGTCGTTGATGTAAACCGGATTGCCGAGCAGCAGGATCTGGCCCGCGGCGCCGAGCGCGTTGATGCGTACCCAGTGTCGTTTGCCGTCGCTCGGCCAGTCGAAGCCTGTCGACTGCTTCGCGTCGTGGATCGCGAAGTCGCCCTTGGGTTCGATGGTCTTGCCGTCGACGATCACTTCGATTTTGCCGCCCGCCATCTGCGCCGTGCTGGCCTCGAAATGCACCGTGCCGCCGGCCGGTGCGGCCAGCGCATCGCCCATGCCGGCGGTCTTGCCGCCGATACTGCCGGTGAGGTCGAGCATGCGGTCGTGGCTGCCTTCGATATCGACGAATACATGACCGGCGCGGATCCCCTCGAGGATCGCCGGCATCGACAGCTCCGTGGCATGCACGACCGTGGTAGGCGAACCGACGATGCCGCCACCGAGGGTGACGAAGGGCTGCTTGGCGTCATGGTTGTCGCTGCCGCCGACCGCGGTCGGACGGAAACCCTGGTTCAGCACGTTCTGCCAGAACGGGATGCCCGAATCCGGGCGCCATGCATCGGTACCGTTCACCGCCTCGATCGCCTGCACCAGGTGCATGTCGACCGGCTGCTCGGGTGTCCAACCGCAACCCATGCATTTCTCGCCGCTGGGCCGGATCGGATGATTGATCGAGAGCACGCCGTGCAGCTTGGCGATGTTCTGCAAGAGGACGTTCCAGGTCGGCACGGTTGCGCTGCCAACGCGGAAATCGACCGGTGTCGACACGCCAAACAGGTTCGCATGGCCCTGGAAGGTGGTCAGCTCGCGGGCCGGCATCAGCAGGGTCTGGTCGAAGTACGGTTGCAGTTCGCGAATGTCGGAAAGCTGCGACACGGTGTTGTGGTCGCTGAGCGCGATGAAGTCCAGCCCGCGCCGTGCCGCGACCGATACGGTGAGGAACAGCGGGCAGGGCACGCGCTGCTTGTCGCTCTGGCTGGCGCAGCCGCCGTCGCTGTGCGCGCCGTGCATATGCAGGTCACCGCGATACCAGCCGGCTTCGCGGCGTAGCGGTGGGTTGATGATTTCCGGGCCCCACGCGGTGGCGACGTCGCGCGAGAACCAGATGCGCGCGGTATACGTCGCATGCGAGGTTTCCCGGATATTCGGGATGCCGAGCAGCAGGGTCCAGTGACCCGGGCGGATCGCGCCAGGGAGGAAAGAGGGCGTGGCGTCGGTCGCCGACACGGTGAAGCTGCGCTTGGTGCCGCCGCTCCAGCCGCGGAAGCCATCCTGGCCACGAAAGCCGTCGGGTCCGAGCAGGCCGAGGTCGACCGCGGTGTGTTCTTCCTTGCCGGTGTATTCGAAATCGACGGTGATGCGGGTGACACCCTCGGGTACATCGAAGGTCACGTTGCGATAGCTGCGGTTGTCCTTGCCGCTCAGGTCACCGTGGATGACACGGTCGGGCGCATCCTGCGCGAAGGCCGGAACGGCGAAGGCGAGCAGGAGCAGGGCGAGCAGGGTACGCATGGGGAATTCCTGGAAAGACGAAGGCCGGCGGCATGTGCCGCCGGCCTTGTTCGAGCGGGACTTACTGGAAGCGGTACATCGCGGCGAGACGGAACGAACGGCCGATCAGCGGACGGGCGATGAAGGTATCGGCGCCGGCGTCGGTGCTGGCCAGTTCGCCGGCACGCGGGTTGCCCTCGGTCAGGCCGAGCGAGTTGAACAGGTTGTCCGCATAGGCGTAGAACGACCACTGCGGGGTGAGGTCGAAACGCGCGCTGGCACCCACCGTGTGATACGCCGGCAGCACGACCGAGTTGGCGGTGTCGACGAAGCGCTTGCCTTCGTACTCGTAGGACATCTGCAGGCGCAGGCGGCCTTCCATCAGGTTCACGCCGGGCACGATGCGGTAGCTGACCTTGGGTACGCGGATCAGCTGGTCGTCTTCATAGTCGAGCAGCACCGGCTGGCCGGCGACCAGCTGCGTATAGCGCAGGCCCTTGTACTCCGGCTGCTGCAGGGTGACGGTGGCCTGCGTGTCGAAGTACTTGGTCGGGTAGACCGTTCCTTCCAGCTCCAGGCCGTAGGTCTTGGTGTTGGCATAGCCGGTTTCCGCCGTCGACGCACCGGTCTGCGCATTGAACACGTAGTTGCTGAAGCTGACATTGTTGTACTTGGTGTAGAACGCCGTCGCGTACATGTCCACGAAGCGGTTGCTGTACTTGTAGCCGGCTTCGCCCAGGTTCATCGTCTGCGTCACCGGCACCGCGGTCGGGCTGGTGATATAGGTGCTGAGGTTGGGCAGGCGATAGGTCGAGGTATCGCGGATGAACACGCCCTGGTGCTCGCTGAACTGGTAGTTGATACCCAGCGTGCCACCGAGCTTGCTGAAGGTGTGGTCGTAGTTGGTGTACACGCCGTTGCCGGTGATGATGCCGGTGGTCGCCGGCGTCCCGAGGTTGGCGGTCGTCTTGCCCTCCGTCCAGCCCTTGGTATTCACCTGTTCCCAGCGCATGCCGCCATCGATGCGCAGCTTGTCGTTGATCTGCCATTCGTCGGAGAGGTAGAACGCGTTGGTGGTCGAACTGCCGGCGGCGTGCTCCCACTCATAACCGTTCTTGTAGATGCCGTGGTCGGTGATCGGCGCGCCGACCTGGTTGCCATTGGCGTCCACGGCGACCAGGTCGAGCAGCTTGGCCTGGTCGGTCGCATCGAGCAGCACCGTCGAGGAAAAGCGATCGAAGGACTGGTTGAAGTGCGCGTAGTAGTAACCGAAGGTGACGTCGTGGCTCTGGTCGCCGAACTCGAATTTGCGCAGCAGGCGCGTGTCGTTGATGAATTCGTTGACATCCATCGTCACGCCGCGCAGGCCGCCGACGATGACCAGGCCATTGCCGTTCTGGTTCTTGTTGTTGAAGGCCTGGCCCGTGTCGGCGTACTGCAGGCGCAAACCGGTCGCGCCCGGATACTGGGAAAGGATCGACGGTGTCGTTCCCACCGGTGCCGCCGCCGTGGTAAGGAAATCGGTCGCGGTGCCGACCGAGTTCGGGTACACGCCATTGCGCTGCGTATCGGTGGTGTCATAACGCATGCTTTCTGCGAGCTTCCAGTCGTCGCCAAGGTCGTAGTTGAACTTGAAGGTGTACTGGGTGCGCTTGACCTGGGTGCCGAGCGTGTTGTCGAAGTTGTACAGGCTGCCGTCGCCTTCCTTCAGCAGCACATGATCGGTATCCGGGCCGGCCAGGGTGCCGTAGTTGCCGTTGAAACCAGCGACCGGCCGGATCTCGCCGCTGGCCGTGGTGTGCATCGGGATGCCGAGGTACAGGCCGACCTTGTCGTCCAGGCGCTTGACGTCGAAGCTGACGTCGCCGTTCTCGAACTTCTTCGACAGGTTGGCGCGCAGCTGGCCGCCGTCATCGAAGTTGAAGCCGGAGGGGCGCACGCCGTTGTCGACACGGTAGAAGCCGCCGACGCCAAGCTTCCAGCCGTCGCCGATCGGCGTGCCGTACCAGAAGTCCAGGCGGTCCAGGCCGTAATTGCCGACCGTGTACTTGATCAGGCCGTCCGGCGTGTCGCCGACCTGGCGCGGGATGAAGTTGATCGCGCCGGCCGGTGCGTTCGAGTAGAACACCGACGACGGGCCACCGCGGACGACTTCGATGCGCTCGATGGTTTCGTCGAGGCGGAAGGCCTGGTCGGCGTTGAGGTAGCCGAGCGCCGGATCGTGCTGCACCGGAATACCGTCTTCGAGCAGGTTGACCGAGCCGAAGCCGTCGACCGGGATGCCGCGGGCGCGGATATTGCCACTGGCCTCGCCGCCGGAAGCTTCCACCCAGAAGCCCGGCACGGACTTCATGGCCTCGGTGACGCTGGTCGGCGCCTGCATGCGCAGGCGGTCTTCGTCGATGGTGGTGACCGAGTAGCTGGTCTGGGCCTTGGTCCGCACGTCCACGCCGGAACGCGCGGTGACCACCACGTTGTCCATGTTCGTGGTCTGCGTGCTGTCCTTTTTCGGTGCGGTCGCGTCCTGCGTGGTGTCGGTGCCGTTGGCCGGCGCGCTCTGGGCGAAGGCGGTGTCGACGAACAGGGTCGAGGCGATCAGCGCGAGGCCGCCGCCGAGGATGGCGACGCGGACGGCGCGGGACATAAGGTTGTGACGCATGGCGATGGCTGGCTCCGGGAAAAGTTCGGGAGCGAAACCAGGGGTGGGGACTCAACACGCCACAGCGCTCGCGGCCGAGGCCGGAGGGGAGTTGAGCATCTGCAAGCGCGTACCACCCCTGGCTCGCGAACTTGCGAACCATAGGCGCCGTTCGTGACAGCACCGCGCCGGTGACATGACGTGTGGATTTCAATCGAGATAAATCGGGCGAAAACTGTCATGTAACTGTCGTTACGGGTGAACTGCGCGGTATCAGCTATGCATAAAATGGATGGCTGTCATGACATTCAATCGTGATAAATTCAAGAAAATCCGAAACATAGCGATAACTATCCGGGCTTTCTACGATTTCAGGGCGAGGGCCAGCACGATGCCGACCCAGACGGTCAGCCCGAGCCAGTTGTTATGACGGAATGCGGCGAGGCAGGCCAGGCGATCCCGCCCCCGCATCAGCCATTGCTGCCAGCCGAACAGGCCGGCGGCGGCGAGCAGGGCGAGCCAGTACGGCCAGCCCAGCCCGGCACGGGTGCCGACCAGGAGCATGGTCAGCATGAAGGTGGCCATCAGGATGCCGATGATCGGCAGGTCGGCGTCGCCGAACAGGATGGCGGTGGACTTCGCCCCTGCGGCGATGTCCTCGTCACGATCGACCATCGCGTACTCGGTGTCGTAGATCACCGACCAGAGGATATTGCCGATGAACAGCAGCCAGCCCAGCGGCGGGACGTGGTTCTGCACGGCGGCGAAGGCCATGGGAATCGACCAGCCGAAGGCGGCGCCGAGAACAACCTGGGGCAGGTGGGTATAGCGCTTGGTGAAGGGATAGGCGGCAGCCAGCGCCGCGCCGGCAAACGACAGCAAGATCGTGTACCGGTTCGTACACAACACCAGCACGAAGGCGAAGGCCAGCAAGGCGCCGAACACGATCAAGGCCTCGCGCGGCGTCACCCGCCCGGCGGCGATCGGGCGACCTGCGGTCCGGGCAACGAGCGGATCGAGTTTGCGGTCGGCGTAATCGTTGATCGCGCAACCCGCCGCGCGCATGGCGAACACGCCAAGGGTGAAGATAACCAGGGTGCCGATCGGCGGGAAATCGCCGGCCGCCAGCCATAACGCCCACCAGGTCGGCCAGAGCAGGAGCAAGGCGCCGATCGGCCGGTCCATCCGGGTCAGCACCAGGTAGTCGAGCGCCTTCTCGCGCCAGCGCGGCGGCAGCGGACGGAGCAGCCAGTCCAATGCCCGCGACGCACGATGCGAGGTATCGGCCGGACGCGGCGGCACAACCTTCCCCGCGGCAATGCGCGGTCGGGTGGTTGCGGTCTTGGCAGGCGCTTTGCGCCGCGGTTTGCGCGTCGAAGGACTCATTCGGCGGAGTGTAGCGCGGCCACGGACACCGCCGGTGGGGTTGCCTCGCGCTTCAGTCGCCGTGTTTCCACAAGGTCATGGCAACGTTGTGGGAGCGAACCCTGTTCGCGAGTCCTTTGGGGCCGGGCGCACATGATCGCGGTCTTTGGAAATGCAAGGTTCCGGGCAGGCGTTCGAGCTCTCGGCTCACAACGCGTATCGCGACAAAGATTCGCTTGTGCGACTGCCGTCAGGGACAGTGTCGGTTTGGTTCGTTGCAACGACGACTTCGCCGAGATATCCCCTCAATGCGTCGTCGAAAAGTTGCGCGTCCGTAGCGTTGCCGTTCCTGCGGGCATGTCCTTGCCTCAGATATGAAAAAACCGGCTTTCGCCGGCTTTTTCTCCCATCCACCAGAAGATCTTGCCTCCTTAGCCTGATGGGTTAGTTGTTGCCGGGTATTATCCGGGAATTCGCCGCTGACTCAAGCGGCGAGTGCGGAGTCCTTGGGATTGGCGCCAGCCCTCCCCACATCGTGTGCTTCCGCAGCCTTAAGGACTCACCCCGGTATGGAATCGTTTCACGCCACCACCATCGTCTGCGTTCGTCGCGACGGCAAGGTCGTGATTGGCAGCGATGGCCAGGTCACGCTCGGCAACACCGTGATGAAGGCGAATGCGCGCAAAGTGCGCCGCCTTGGCAAGGGCGACGTGATCGCCGGGTTTGCCGGCGCCACCGCCGATGCCTTCACCTTGTTCGAATTGTTCGAGGAAAAGCTGGTCAAGCATGGCGGCAACCTGACCCGCGCCGCCGTGGAAATGGCCAAGGAATGGCGTACCGACCGCCGCCTTGGCCGGCTCGAGGCGATGCTTGCCGTGGCCGACAAGGATGCCTCTCTGCTGATTTCCGGCAATGGCGACGTGCTCGAGCCCGAGCACGGCCTGATGGCCATCGGTTCGGGTGGCCCTTTCGCGCAGTCCGCCGCGCTGGCCCTGCTGGAAAACACCGAGCTGGACGCACGTACGATCGTCGAGAAAGCGCTGAAGATCGCTGGCGACATCTGCATCTATACCAACCACAACGTCTCGATCGAAGAGCTGTAGGAAGAGCGGGTTTCCCGTTCCCCGGTCCCCGTTCCCCGAGAATAAATCCCCATGTCCGAACTGACCCCCCGCGAAATCGTCAACGAACTCGACCGCTACATCATCGGCCAGCATGACGCCAAGCGCGCCGTGGCGATCGCCCTGCGCAACCGCTGGCGGCGCATGCAACTGGATCTGCCGATGCGCGACGAAGTGACGCCGAAGAACATCCTGATGATCGGCCCGACCGGTGTCGGCAAGACCGAGATCGCCCGGCGCCTGGCGACACTTGCCGGCGCGCCTTTCGTGAAGGTCGAGGCGACCAAGTTCACCGAGGTCGGCTACGTCGGCAAGGATGTCGAATCGATCATCCGCGACCTCGTGGACGTGTCCTACAAGCTGGTCCGCGACCAGGCCAAGGCGCGCGTGCAGAGCCAGGCCGAGGATCGTGCCGAGGACCGCATCCTCGACGCGCTGTTGCCGCGTCGCCAGGCCGCCGACTGGAACGACGCCGCACCACCGGCGATCGACAACGACACCCGCCAGAAGCTGCGCAAGCAGCTGCGCGAAGGCGTGCTGGAGGACCGTGAGATCGAACTCGATTTCGCCATGAACGTCGGCGTCGAGATCATGTCGCCGCCGGGCATGGAGGAAATGAGCCAGCAGCTGGGCAAGATGTTTCAGAGCCTGGGCAACACCAAGTCGCAGAAGCGCACGCTGACGATCCGCGTGGCGCGGCCGCTGCTGATCGAGGAAGAGGCCGGCAAGCTGGTCAACGACGAGGAACTGCGTGCGAAGGCGCTCGACGTCGCCGAACAGAACGGCATCGTCTTCATCGACGAAATCGACAAGGTCGCCCAGCGTTCCGAGTGGGGCGGTGCCGGTGTCAGCCGCGAAGGCGTGCAGCGTGACCTGCTGCCCCTGGTCGAGGGTTCGACCGTCTCGACCAGATACGGCACGATCAAGACCGACCACATCCTGTTCATCGCCTCGGGCGCGTTCTCGCTGGCCAAGCCCTCCGACCTGATCCCGGAGCTGCAGGGCCGCCTGCCGATCCGCGTCGAGCTGAGTGCGCTGTCGGTCGACGACTTCAAGCGGATCCTGCGCGAACCGCACAACGCCCTGACCAAGCAGTACGTCGCCTTGCTGAAGACCGAAGGCGTCGAACTGGAGTTCGCCGACTCCGGCGTGGACCGGCTGGCCGAGGTCGCCTTCCAGGTCAACGAGCGCACCGAAAACATCGGCGCCCGCCGCCTGCACACCGTGATGGAGCGGCTGCTGGAGAAGATCTCCTTCGAAGCTGCCGATAAAAGCGGCCAAAAATACGCGATCGACGCCGAATATGTCGATAAAAGTCTGTCGTCCCTGGTCAAGGACGAGGATCTCAGCCGTTACATCCTGTAAACATGGCCAAGGGGTACCCCTGTTAAGATGTCGTCGGATATGGGCAAGATTATTCAGCTAAAAACCACCGGACAGCGAGCCAGCCTGCGCGAAGCGCAAGAGCAGCGGCAACTGGTCCGCCTGTGGCGCGAGGATCTCGAGCACGGCAGCTTCTGCGGCTACGTGGGCGGAGTCGGCCGTGAGTTCTTCCTGCTCTGGGTCATCGGTGACGGCATCAGCTATGACGGTATGTATGTCATGCGCCATCGCGATGTCTCCGAGCTGGAGGCGCCGGACAAGCATTCGAACTTCCTGGAGAAGGCGCTGGCGCTCAAGGGCATCGAGCCGACCCCGCCGATCGACTTCCCGCTCGACGACATCATGCAGGTGGTCCAGGCCGCCGGCCTGCATGCGCCGGTGATCGGCGTGCATGTGGACAGCGAGGATGAGTCGGAGGTCTGCTATATCGGCCGCCTGGTCGGCGTGGAAGACGACGGCTTCAACATGCAGGAAATCACTCCCGACGCGGAATGGCTGAAAGAGCCATCGTTCTTCGCCTGGGACGAGGTCTCCACGGTCAGCATCGAGGATGCCTACGCGCAGGCCTTGCTTGCCGTGGCCGGCGCGCCACCGCCGCTCGAGCAGGGCGACGGCGACACCGGCGTCGGTCGCGCGCACTGAGGCGACCGGACCCGTGTATTCGCTACGTTCGATCCGATGGCTGCCGCTGGCAGCCATCCTTCTGTGGGGCATCGCCCATGCCGGTCCCGCCGCCATGAAAGCGCCCCCCGCCCCGGTGCGGGTCATTGTCAGCTATACCGGCGCGACCGATGCCGTTGCCGCCACGACCGCCAACCAGGCGGTTGGCGTGCATGTCCTGCGTGCGCTCGGCGATAACGCCCTGCTGGTCGAATTGCCGGCGGGCATGTCGCTGGAAGACGGCTTGCGCCGGCTCGGTGCCGAGCCGGGGGTCCGCCATGTCGAGGCCGACGGCATGCGTCGCGCGGATCCTCTGCGTGGACCGAAGATCGAGCCTTCGAAGTGAAGCCGCATCCGCTCGATATCGTCCTGCATCGCGCGTCAAAGGTGCTGGAAGTGGCCTTCGATAACGGCGAACGCTTCAGGCTCCCGTGCGAATACCTGCGGGTGAACTCACCCAGCGCGGAAGTGCAGGGTCATGGGCCTGGCCAG
>DASYLE010000214.1:0-13921 GCA_036009745.1 Luteibacter sp.
ATCGGCTGGGTATCTGCCGGGCAAGAAAAAGCCCCGCGATGCGGGGCCTTTCTTAAGTTACGTAGCGCCGAACGCTCAGGCGAACGGGTCGTCCAGCACAATCGTATCGTCCCGATCCGCGCCGGTGGCGACGATGGCCAGGTGGCAGCCCGAGAGCTCTTCGACCGCGCGCAAGTAGGCGCGCGCCGCCGCCGGCAACTTGTTCCAGTCGCGGATGCCGCAGGTGCTTTCTTCCCAGCCCGGGAATTCGAGGTAAACCGGCTTGCACTCGTCCCAGCCGTCCGCGTCGAGCGGGGCCAGTTCGCGGCGCTTGCCGCGGTATTCGTAGGCGATGCAGACCTTGATGCTTGGCAGGCCGTCGAGGACGTCGAGCTTGGTGATGGCCAGGCCGTTGATGCCATTGATCTGCACGGCACGCTTGAGCGCCACCAGGTCGATCCAGCCGCAGCGACGCGGACGGCCGGTGCTGGCGCCGTACTCGTTGCCGACCTTGCGCAGGCGTTCGCCCATGTCGTCGTTGAGTTCGGTCGGGAACGGGCCGCCGCCGACGCGGGTGGCGTAGGCCTTGCAGATGCCCAGCACGTAGTCGATGTCCTGGGCACCGACGCCGGTGCCGGCGAGTGCGCCGCCGATCGTGGTGTTGGACGAGGTGACGTACGGGTAGGTGCCGTGGTCGATGTCGAGCAACGCGCCCTGGGCGCCTTCGAACAGGATATTGCCGCCTTCCTTGCGCACGTCGTGCAGGATGGTGGCGACGTCGTCGACCATCGGGCGGATGTATTCGCCCCAGGTGAGCGCTTCGTCGAGCACGGTCTGGTAGTCGACCGGCTCGGCCTTCAACCACTGGGTAAGCACGAAGTTGTAGTAGTCGACGGCCTCTTTCAGCTTGGCCGGCAATTCGTGCGGGTACATCAGGTCGGCAACGCGGATGGAGCGGCGGGCGACCTTGTCTTCGTAAGCCGGGCCGATACCGCGACCGGTGGTGCCGATGGCCTTGGCCCCGGAGGCGATCTCGCGCGCCTTATCCAGGGCGATGTGGTACGGCATGATCAGTGGCGTGGCCGGGCTGATCTTCAGGCGCGGACGCACGTCGACGCCCTGTGCTTCGAGCTCGCCGATTTCCTGCATCAGGGCGGCGGGCGACAGCACGACGCCGTTGCCGATCAGGCACAGCGCGTCGTCGCGCAGGATGCCCGAGGGGATCAGGTGCAGGACGGTCTTCTTGCCCTTGATGACCAGGGTGTGGCCGGCGTTATGGCCGCCCTGGAAACGCGCGACCGCGGCGACCCTTTCGGTCAACAGGTCGACGATCTTGCCTTTGCCTTCGTCGCCCCACTGCGCACCAAGGATTACGACTGACTTGCCCATGATTGCTTCGCTCTGGATGGTGAATGTGGTGGTGACCGGGTAGCGCGCGTGACTCAGCGCGCCTTGCCAGGCCCATCATTGAAATACCGCAGGAATTCCGAATCCGGCTTCAGCACGAAGACGCCCTTCCCATCGGAGAAGGCGGTGCGGTACGCGGACAGGCTGCGATAGAAATTGAAGAACTCCGGATCCTGGCCGTAGGCCTGGGCGTAGATCGCCGCGGCCTGGGCGTCGCCGTCGCCGCGTACCTTGGCCGCATCGCGCTCGGCGTCGGCGATCAGTACTTTCTTCTGGCGGTCGGCATCGGCCTTGATCGTCTCGGCCGCTTCCTGGCCGGTGGAACGAAGCTCGTTGGCAAGCTGCTTGCGCTCGGCGCGCATGCGCTTGTACACCGACTCGCTGACTTCGTCGGGCAGGTCAATGCGTTTGATGCGCACGTCGACCACGGTGATGCCGAGGCTCTTGCGAGCCGCCGCATCGGTCTGCTTGCGCACGCGCTCGGTAATGTCCTTGCGGCCACCGGCGACAAGTTCCTGCAGCGGACGAGCGTTGAACTCGAAGCGCAACGCATCCTTGACGATCGGGGTCAGCCGCTGCGCGGCCTGTAGTTCGTCGCCGGAGGTGGCACGGTAATAGGCCGCGTTGTCGGCGATGCGCCACTTCACGTAGAAGTCGACGTTCACGCTCTTCTTCTCGGAGGTGAAGTAACGCTCCGGCTGCGCTTCCAGGTTCAGGATGCGGTTGTCGAACTTGAGCACCTGCTGGATTACCGGCGCCTTGAAATGGAGGCCCGGCTTGTAGTCGGTGCGCACGATGCGGCCGAACTGCAGGACGAGCGCGTTCTCGCCTTCGTGGACGATGAAGGTGCTGTTTATGCCGATCAGCAGCAGGACCAGGACGATGACGGCGGATGCGATCTTCATGGCTGGACCTCCTGGCCGTTGGCATCGGTGGTGGTGGCCGACTGCATGACCGCCCCCACGCCAGGTACGTTCTTCGAGCCGCCGACCTTGTCGAGCGGCAGGTAGATCACGTTACGACCGCCGGAACCGTCGACGATCTTCGGGTTGTTGGCCATCACGGCCTCGACCGTTTCCAGCCACAACCGGCGTCGGGTGACGTCGGGGGCGGCATGGTATTCCTTGAGCAGCAGGTTGAAGCGTTCGGTGTCGCCATTGGCGCGGGCCACGCGCTCGACGCGATCGGCCTCGGCTTCCGCGGCGACACGGGCGGCATCGCCACGGGCAACCGGGACGACCTGGCTGGCGTAGGCGCGGGCCTGGTTCTCGGTGCCCTGCTTGTCTTCGCGAGCGGCGTTGACGTCGTCGAAGGCGTCCTTCACTTCCTGCGGCGGGGCCACGTTCTGGAAGCTGACATCGTTGACCACCAGGCCGGCATCGTAGCCATCCAGGGTGGCCTGCAGCACTTCACGGGTCTGCTGCTGCAGGGTCTCGCGGGTCTCCGGGGCCACGGCCGGGGTCGCCTCGGCGACCTTGGCGGGCACCTCGACGCCGGGGCTGGTAAGAATATTGTCCATCACGTTGGCGCCGACCACCGAACGCACGGCCGCTTCGGCCGCCTCGCGCAGGGTGCCGTCGGGGTCACGGGCGGAGAACAGGAACTTGCGCGCGTCGGAAACCTGGAACTGCACGTTGAAGTCGACGGTGATGATGTTCTCGTCGCTGGTCAGCATGCGCACCTTGTCGGACACGGAGCGGACCTGGGTGGTCTCGACCTTGCTGACCGACTCGATCGGCTGCGGGAATTTCAGGTGGAAGCCGGGGGTGAGCATGCGCGAGAACTCACCGAACCGCAGCACCACGCCGACCTGGCGGGCGTCGATGACGGTATAGCTGGAGAGCAGCAGCCAGGCCAGCACGATCGCCAGCAAAGCGGTCAGGATGCTGCCGGTGCCACCGCCGAACTTGCCGAAACGGTCCTTCAGACCCTTCAGCGCGCTGTCCAGGTCGGGCTTGCCGCGCTGGCGGTTGCGATTCCAGGGGTCCTTCTGTCCGTTGCCAGGTTCGTTCCAGGCCATTGGCGAAAGCTCCTTAAGGCAAATGCAGGGCCAGCGTCAGGCGCCGGATAGCGGGTACTTCAACAAAAACTGGGAGAAAGCTCGACGCGACCCCGGACGGGACGCACAAACGACGGCAATTCTAGCAGACGCGCCAAGGGGTTTCCCTCCGAACGGCGCGTCGCTGTTTAGATAAAGGCCGGATCAATGGCCGTTGTTGGTTTGGCCGGCCTCGACGAGGGCCCGCAAGGGGCCGCTTTCACCGGCGCCTACCAGGGGCGCCAGGACCGACAGCGGCGCATCGATTTCCAGATGCCAGCCGTTCTCGTCGACGTGCTCGGTGGCGATCGCGCCGGCGGCTTTCAGGCGCGCGTGCAGGCGGCCGGCATCGAGCGGCAGTTGCAGCGCAGCCTGGATCCGCTCGCCACCCAGCAATTCACCAAGCGCCTCGCGAAGCAGCGGCAGGCCTTCGCCGGTGGCGGCGGACAGCCAGACCTGCTTGACCCGGCCATGTTCGTCCCGGTCGATCCGGGGGGCCAGCCCGACAAGGTCGATCTTGTTCATCACGGAAAGCTGGGGCATGTCGCCGGCGCCGATTTCCTCAAGGACGCGATTGACTACTTTACGCATCAATTCCCGCTCGTCATCGGCGGCGTCGCTCAGGTGGATCAGCAGGTCGGCGTCACGGGCCTCGGCCAGGGTCGCCCGGAACGCGGCCACCAGGTCGTGGGGCAACTCGCGGATAAAGCCGACGGTATCGGCAATCACCGCCGGCCCACAGGACAGCCCGCCGATACGGCGTACGGTCGGGTCGAGGGTGGCGAACAACTGGTCGGCGACGTAGACGCCGCCCGTGGTCAGCCCGTTGAACAGGGTCGACTTGCCAGCATTGGTGTAGCCCACCAGGGCCACGCGAGGCACGGTATTGCGCGTCCGCGCGCGGCGCTGCTGCACGTGCTGGGTCTGCACTTTCTCCAGCCGCTTGGTCAGGATCCTGACCCGCTCGCCGATCAGGCGACGGTCGATTTCCAGCTGGGTTTCACCCGGTCCGCGCAGGCCGATGGAGCCGCCGCGCTGGCTGTCCAGATGCGTCCAGCCGCGGACCACCCGGGTGGCCAGATGCTTCAGCTGGGCGAGCTCCACTTCGAGCTGGCCTTCGTGGGAACGGGCTCGCTGGGCGAAGATTTCCAGGATCAGCTGCGCCCGGTCGATGACCCGCACGCCGAGATGCTTCTCCAGGTTTCGCTCCTGAACCGGGGTCAGGACGTGGTCGATCAACACCACATCGGCCTCGAGCGCGCGCACGCACTCGACGACCTCGTCAGCCTTGCCGCTGCCGATATAGAAGCGTGGATTGACCGTGGCGACGCGCGCCTCGACCCGGCCCAGGATTTCGATGCCGGCGGAGATGACCAGCTCGGAGAATTCAGTGGCACGGCGGGCAGCGCTCATATCGCCGCGCGAGTGCGGCAACACGATAACGGCGCGGGCGCCTTTCTTTTGTCTGTCGAACAAGGAGGTTTTGGCCTGTACAGAAGAGTTTTACGCCGGCAACGCCAGCGTAAGCAGCCTACTCCATATGGGTCGTGGCACCGCCTTACTCAAGCAGTGTCTTGCCCGCCAAAAACCTGCTCAGATGTCCCCGTCCACGCTTACCGTGCCGTCGGCATGGTTCTCATGGCCGCCGACGCGGACATTGCGACTGGGCACAACCGTGGAAATGGCGTGCTTGTAGACCATCTGGCTCACCTGGTTGCGCAGCAGGACCACGAACTGGTCGAACGACTCGATCGTGCCCTGGAGCTTGATGCCATTGACCAGGTAGATGGCAACCGGAACGCGCTCACGGCGCAGGGCGTTCAGGAATGGGTCTTGCAACGACTGTCCCTTGGACATTTTTTCTTCTCCCCTTGCTACGACAGGCCGGGTAAAGAACGCCGAAGCGCCCCGGCCCAAGTGGAGGGAATCTTAACTGTTTTTAAATCACGGATGAAACCCGTCAACGTGACGTATTCGTCAACCCGAGAAAGAGATCCGTGGCATCCGTCGCCCGGCCTTCCCATCCCGGCCGATCGGGATCGAAGACCCGTGCGTCGAGCTCGGAACGCAGCCAGGTGATCTGCCGTTTGGCCAGTTGGCGGGTAGCAAAGATGCCCCGATCGCGGAATTCAGCCTCGCTGCCCTCCCCGTCCAGGAAATTCCAGGCCTGTCGGTAACCGACGGCACGGATGGCCGGCAGGTCGGCGTGCAGGTCGCCACGGGTACGCAGGCGGCGGACTTCGTCGAGGAAACCATCCGCGAGCATGGCGTCGAACCGCGCGGCGATGCGGGCGTGAAGCAGCGCTCGCTCGACCGGCAGCAGGGCCAGCTTGAGCACACGCCAGGGAAAGCGCTCGCCGCTACCGCCCTGCTGCTGCTCGCTGAGTGGCCGTCCGGTCAGTTCGATGACCTCCAGGGCGCGTTGCAGGCGCTGGAGGTCACCGGGACGAATGCGTCCGGCGGCGACCGGATCGAGTCGGGTCAGGCGCTCGTGCATGACCGGCCAGCCGATCCGGCCGGCCTCTTCGGTCAACCGGGCGCGAACCTCCGGATCGGCTTCGGGCAGGTCGGACAGCCCGCGCTGCAGGGCCCGGAAGTAAAGTCCCGTGCCGCCGACCAGCAGTGGCACCCTGCCTCCGGCCGAGATCCCTTCCATGGCCGTGACCGCGTCGGCGCGGAAATCCGCCGCCGAGTAAGGTTCGCCGGGGTCGCGGATATCGACCAAGGCATGGGGATAGCGGGCCAGGGTGGCGGCGTCGGGTTTGGCCGTGCCGATATCCATGCCGCGATAGACCAGGGCCGAGTCGACACTGACCAGGTCCAGGGGAAAGCGATCGGCCAGCGCGCAGGCCAGTGCGGTCTTGCCCGAGGCGGTAGGTCCCATCAGGAAGATGGCGAGGGGGCGATGGTCGATTGGCATCCGGACATTGTATCGGTCCCTTCCGGCACATGAGCCCGGCGCGTATTCGGCTTATACAGGCGCTCGACCGATACCGGTCCATGACAGGGGTGATCATGTTCGCTTACCAGGTACAGGCCCGGGCACCGGAGCCGGCCCCGCGCACGCCGACGGCGCGTTTTTTCCTTATCGCATTCCTGATTTCGTGGTGCTTCTGGGGTTTTCTGCTACTGGCCATGAAACAAGGCTGGGCGGTGTCGTCGACCGTGTCCGTAGCCATCCTGATCGCCGGCTCGTTCGGACCGTTCTTCGCGGCGTTTATCTGCAAGTACGGCGATGGTGGCTGGCCGGCGGTGCGTGCTTTCGCGAAGCGCAGCCTGGACTGGCGGATCGCGCCACGCTACCTGCTGCCGGCCTTGTTCCTGGTGCCGCTGGTCGCGGCGGTGGCGACGTATATCCACGCGCGGATCGGTGGTCCTGACTTCGCGCTGGCGATGCCGCTGACCCAGCTTCCGCTGCTGTTCCTGATCCTGCTTTTGGGCGGCGGCTCGGTCAACGAGGAATTCGGCTGGGCGTACGCGATCGACCGGCTCTCCGGCCGGCTGCCGATGCTGCCGGCGGCGCTGGCCATGGGCGCGATCTGGGCCTGCTGGCACCTGCCGCTGTTCTTCATCGACGGCGTGTCGCAGTCGTTCATGCCGTTCTGGGCCTTCCTGCTGTTCGCGGTCGGCGCGCGACTGGTATTTATCTGGGCTTACGAAGGAACGGGCAAGAGCATCCTGGTGACCTTGCTGTTCCATACCACGACCAACCTGTCGTTCAACCTGTTCGCCCTGGTCGACCATTCACCGCAACTGGACCAACGCGGGTTCATCGCGTTCGCCCTGGTGATGGTGCCGGTGGGGCTGTGCGTGGTGTTGACCGGGCGGATTTATCGGCGGCCGCGTGCCGTGGTCGGCTAAATTTGCAGGAGCGCACCCTTGTGGGAGCGAACCCTGTTCGCGAGTCCTTGAGGCCGTGACTTTCCCGATCGCAGGCTTTGAAGAGCTCATGACCGTGAACGCGCGGCTCCAAAGGACTCGCGAACGGGGTTCGCTCCCACAACAAGGCGCCCGCCATCAACTGGCGTGCGTCACCGTGCCGTCGTCAGCGAATTCAAGGACCATGCGCGAGGATCCGCGCATGTGTTTCGCGCTTTCCGGATTGACCTTCAACACCCGCGCCATGGCTTCGGGCGCGACCACCGGCCTGGCCTGCCTGCGGCTGCGATTGGCAAAGCGCCGGTAGTTGTAGCTGGACCAGAGGATCTCGACCAGGCCGCAGACCACACCGATACCTAGCACCACGAAGATGTCCGACCAGCCAGTGCCGTGCTCACGCATGACCAGCTCGATATACGCCGTGCGCGCGCCGAGCAGCCATGCCACCAGGGTGATCAACGGCAGCCACAGCGTGGCCCAGACGAACCAGGCGCCGAGGGTCAGCAGCGCGAACAGGGCGCGGCGCGCCGGAACCTGGCGTTCCGGCCGCTGGATGATGATGGCTTCGGCTTTCATCGCACACCCCGGTCCGGGCTGGTCCAGATCGCGCGGGTGCCCTTGCGCTTGAACAGCGCCTTGGGAAAGGCGACGACGGTGGTCAGCGTGCTCAGCAGCCAGTAGACCAGCGGATACCAGATCATCCAGTAGTAGTTGCGGCCGACCCGGGTTTCATAGCGTCGGTCGATAAGGATGCTGAGGCTGAACTGCATCATGCAGACCAGGCCGAGCACCACGCCATGCCATTGCGGCAGCAGGGTCTGCACGTACAACTGCGGCGGCATCGGGATGAACTTGCCGAGTGCCCACAGGATGAAGATGCCGAGCATCACGTAAGCCCAGACCATCGAGGTCATGTATTCGAGGGCGACCAGCCACTTGCGGCGCATGCGCCAGCGGCACAGGCCGCTGGTATAGCGCAGGATCACCTCGACGCCACCCTGCGCCCAGCGCAGGCGCTGCTTCCACAGGCCCTTGAGCGTTTCCGGCATCAGGATCCAGCACAGCGCATTGGGCTCGTAGCGGATGTCCCAGTGGCGCATCTGCAACCGCCAGCTGATGTCGATGTCCTCGGTGACCATGTCGGTACTCCAGTACCCGACCTCGTGCAGCGCACTCTTGCGGAAGCAGGCGATCACCCCGGACACGGTGAAGATCCGGCCATACACGCGCTGTGCGCGCTTGATCATGCCGATGATCGAGGAGAACTCACCGACCTGCAGCTTTCCGAGCAAGGTCGAGCGGTTGCGGATACGCGGATTGCCGGTGACCGAACCGACGCGCGGGCCATCGACCATATGACTGATCAGCCAGTGGGTCGCGTATTCGTCGAGCAGGGCATCGCCGTCGACGCAGACCAGGAACTCACCCTTCGATGCCATGGCGGCCATGCGCAGGCCCATGGCCTTGCCCTGGTTGCTGGCCAGGTGGATCACGCGCAGGCGTGGCACTTCGGCCTGCAGGGCGTCGAGCAAGGCCCCGGTATCGTCGGTCGAACCGTCGTTGACGGCGATGATCTCGAAGTTCGGGTAACGCTGCATGTCCAGGTGCTGCACGGTCTCGCGGACCTGCTCGCCCTCGTTGTGGCAAGGCACGATCAGGGTCACGAAGGGGTAGCTGGACAGTGCCGGCGGATCGACGCGCAGCGGCTGGTTGCGTTCCCAGCGCATGTAGTAGATGAGACTTCCGGTCATCCAGGTCAGCGACATGACCAGCGGATAGAAAAAGGCGAACTCGAAGAACCAGGAGATGACGTGATTCATGCTCAGGGTTCCCGGTACGGGTAGGCGGAAGCGGAGATGTACGGGCGGATCGTTTCCAGGTCCGGCTTGCCGTGGATAAAGTCGTCCGGGTAATAGCCGATATGGCGCGCGCCTTCGGCCTGGAGCAGGCGAATCTGCCGACCGAGGGTCTTGGCGGAAATCGGCTTTTTGTCTTGCCAATCGACCGTGGCCAGTTCGAACACCGTGCGCTCCATGCCTTGCGGCGAGTCGCCAACGGCGCGCGCCAGCTTGCGGAACCAGCTATCGCTGGCCGATTCGTCGTCCAGCTGCGGCATCGCCATCACCGCGGTGAAATCGTAGGCCTTGTTGAAGGCGGCCAGGCTCTGCGCGAACCAGGCCTCGGCTTTCGGGTCCATGACCGGACGCGCATAGATATTGCGTGCGACTTTCAGGTCCGGTCGCCACAGCGAAACGCGTGCCGTCAGCAAATGGGTGAAGCCGATCAGCCGCTGGGTCAATTCGGCCGGCGGTTCACCCGCCCAAGGGCCGAGACGATCGGTATCGCGCAGATACGCGTCGTCGGAGAACAGCAGGCCGGTCAACGAAGCATGCATCGCGAGGTCTTCGTAGACATCGCCGACCAGACGTTGCACACGCGGATCCCATGGCGCCAACCGGTAATGATCGTTCGGCTTGTCCGGCACGATATCGGCGAGCGTCGGCAGGTTGGCCTCTTTCGGGAAACGGAAGGCCAGCACTGGCATCCAGGCATAGACCTGCTGCACACCGGCACGGGTCTGCAGCTGCCAGGACACGCGCGAGAACAGATCCGCACGCATCGGCAGATGGCGGTTGGGGAAATACACCGCGTCGGCGACGCCGTCGCCATCGGGATCGGCATACGCCTGCAGCCAGACCTGGGTCGGTTTCAGTGCCTTGATCCGGTCGAGGAGCAGACCGAGGTTCTTTTCCTGCTGCGCCGGATCCGGATCGTAGACGTAATCCAGGTCGACCTGGACGATGCGCTGCGGCTCGTTCTTGCGCGACTGGAGCATGCGCGCGGCGAGATCCGTCGTGGTGATGTTGTCGGCGATCAGCAGGCGCGTGAGGTTCATGCCCGGGAACAGCGCATCGATCTTCTCGTCTTCCAGGCTGAGCGACCAGGTCATGCCGACCGCAGCGGCTTCCTTCTCACCGACGGTCGAGTACTCGCCGTATGGCCAGACGATGGCACGCGGGCGATGGCCGGTCTCGTGTTCGATCTCGTCGGCGCTCCTGCCCAGATCGTCGTGCACGCGTTTGCGGTAGTCCGCCGCGCTCTCGTACTTGCCGGTTGCCGCATCGAAGCCCAGGTAGGCCGCTGCGGGCAACTGATTACCCTGTGGGTTGGCGAGGATGCCGTCATGCAGGTCGTAGGTGTGCGAAGCCATTTCGACCAGACCGGAGGCTTGCATCTTGCGTGCCTGATCCCAGCTGACGAAGCACTCATGCCCACAACGCATGCCGTTGTAATCCATCTGTTCGCCGTCGGGCATGTCCATCCACGAGTTCTCCAGCGCGAACAACGCCGGATAGCGATAGGTGCGCAGCAGCGGATAGACGTGGGTATAGAAGCTGATCAGGCCATCGTCGAAGGTCAGCATCACGGCCTTGTCCGGCAACGGCTTGCCGCCGTGCGAGGCCTGGATGACGTCTTCGAGGCTGACCATGTGGTAGCCATTGCCGCGCAGCCATTCGAAATGCGCGATCAGGTGATCGGTGCTGATCGCCGTGGCATCGGAGTTGCCGGCGTCATGGATATCGTCGCGTACATCGTGGTAGTTGAGCACGATCAACACGGGGCGCTTGTCGGCGACCACCGGCTGGGTCAACAGGTCGTAACGGTCGCCGGCCACCGCAACGGCGGCAAGCAAGCATAGCAGAGCAAAAATCAGACGGCGCATCGCTTATTCGCCCCAGTGCATGGTCAGGTCGAGCATGACGCGGGAGTCGCGCTTGCCGTCGTACGGCTGGCTGGACCAGCTCAGGCCCCAGCCGTAATTCATACCGCTGTGTGGCTGGAAGATCTGGCCGTAGCGAATGCTGCCGGTCCAGCTGGTACCGAACTGGCGTTCGTCGTAAGGACCGTAGGCGATATCGATACGCTGGCGCCATTCGCGCTCGTAGCGTTGGTGCAACATGCTTTCCAGGCGGCCGGTCAGCATCGCCCAGCGCGCGCCATCGGGGCTGTAGTAGGGTCCGTCGATCAGCGTATTGCGGGTCTTGCCGAACTGGATACCGCTGTCCACGGTCAGGAACGGCACGGTATACACACGCTGCACGAACTCCGATTCCCAGCCGTTGCGATGATTGCCGTCGCTGAAACGGTCGTGGTTGAGCGAGAACTTGGCCGAGGTCAGCTCGCTTGCGCGCCATTCGGCGGAGATATCGGTGGCATTGGCGACGATGGCCTGGCCGCTGGCGCGCAGCGGCGTGTCGTCGTCGCCGACGTTGCTCCACTCGCCGGTGAAGGTCCAGTGATCGCTGGGGAACCAGCGGAAGCCTGCTTCGACCGCGGTGCCCCGGGTGCTGTTGTTGAGCGCGGTCAGGACTTGCGCATAGCCTTCGAAGCCACGCAGGTACGTGCGCACACCGAGGCCGGCCCGCTCGCGCTGCACGATCGGGCCGCCGCTGTCGCCGGCGTCGTCACCGTTGTCCAGCGTCGCCGCAGCCAGCCGGGTAACGCCGTAGATACGCCAGTGATCGTCCAGCAGCGGACTCATCAATGTTGCCGTGGTCTCGCGGTCACGGTCGCCGAAGTTCGGCGAACCACCCTTGCCGCGGTCATGCTCGAAGTCGAACTGCCAGCCGCGCTGGTGATCCCATTCGGTGCGCACCTGGGTCACTTCGGTGTCGTTCGGCTGGACCAGCTCGACCGCATGCAGGGTCGGTTCGACTCGCGAAAAATCGTTGAGCTCGCGCCAGCTGTCGATGAGGCCGAGCCGCGTCGACAGGTTGCTGGGATCGACACCCGCCGAGGTGATCAACGCGTCTTCGGAAGCACGCGGCCAGCCACGCGCGCGTTGCAGGTTGCCCCAGTCACGCCAGAGGATGCCGTCGGCGGGCGCTTCGGCAAGCTGCTTGCCCAGGCGCTGCGCGGCGTCCCTGTAGAGCCAGATATATTCGCGAACCAGGGCCGTGTTCAGATCGGCCTCGGCCTTGTGCGGGTTGAGCGCCAGCTCGGTCGAGCCGGACATCTTGTGCCAGACCGGTTCACTGGCCGCGGTTCGGTCGATCAGGGCGATGGCGTCGCGATAGCGACCCGCCTCCAGGTACGCATACATCAAGCCGATCCGCGGATCGGTTTCATCCGCTTCGTAGGGTGGCGGCACGTGCTTGATGCCGGCCTCGAACAGGCCGATCGCCTGTTCGGGCTGGCGGCGCTGCAGGAGCGCATCGGCCATGGCCGCGTCCGCAAACGGCGGCAGCACGTCCTTGTTCTTTTGCAGTGCGGCGTACCCGTCCAGCGCGGCGATATAGTGCTGGCCCTTGTCCTGGGCGATCAATGCGTCGAACGAGGCGCCCTTGCTGATCCGCGGCTGGCTCGTCCGGTAGCGTTCGACGACGCCCTGGATATGGCCAAGCGCCTGGTCGGCTTCGGCAAAAGGCTTCGCCGGATCAGCCGGCTGCGCGCGCGTCCAGCGCAAGCGATGAGCGCCGAGGTCGGCCTGGAGCCGTGCCATTTCCTTGTCGCTCAACGGGATCTGGAGATTCTGGGCCAGCTCGAACGCGCGCTGCGATGCACCGAGTTCGGCAAGCAACTGCACTTCAAGATGCCGGGCCGGTGCGTCATCCGGCCAATACGCCAGCACGTCCTGGCAGATCGCCAGCGCTTGCACGCGGTGCCCGACGGCACGCTCGTGCTGCGCCTGGGCAAGCTCCTGCGCGCGACTCGCCGGCGGCATGACAACCTCATGCGCCGTCGATGGCAAGCTCATCGCCATCATCAAGCCAATGGCCAGCGCGCTCCTATGCAGCGCAGGAGAGCGCTTATCCGATTGTTTCCCACACCCAAGCATCTGGCGCATCCCTGATCGGCCGGTGCGCCAAGACGGCGCAACGCGGTCGACGCCATGACGGCGTCGTACTGATTCGCTAAGGAAAAATCCCCTGTTGCCGCTCGCTGAGGGCGGCAGGGCCTGCTAGAGGAGGCCCTTATTTGGACATCGTCCTCGATACGAGGACGTCTGTCGTTTTGTGACGCAGTTCCATTTTAGGGTCACGTTATGTGTGCTTGCAACATTAGAGTCAACGCGAACCGGTCAGGACCCGGTGAAGGCAGCCACCAGATAATCCGTATCCCGACGCAGCAGGGTCTCGTTGAAAGCCACCTGCAACTTGCCGTCATGCACATGGCCGATCTTGACGTTGGCCACCTTCATGCGCTCCTCGAGTCCGGCCTGCCGCTTCGCCGATACCTCGACGAAGGCGATATTGCTGCCGTTCGGAACGCGATGGACTTTGAAGCCCGAGGTCTTGTCCAGACGGGCCAGCAGGCGCTCGCCTGCCTGCCTGACCGTGGTAAAACGTTCGGTGAAGCCATCAAGTGTGTCGAGTGCCGGCAGCGCCGCCTCCCAGCCATGCAGGATCAGGCCACCGAAGATGTGCCGAAGCTCGCGCGCCCTGGCCATCTGCGCCTTCGTGCCGGACAGGACGCCGCCGAATGGCGCATTGAGGTACTTGTAGAGCGAGACGTAGACGGTATCGAAGGGCTCGCAGTAGCTCTTCACATCGAAACCCGGCAAGCCGCTCATCAGCAAGAGGCGTGCACCATCAAGATGCATCGGGATGTTTTTCT
>DASYLE010000215.1:0-37951 GCA_036009745.1 Luteibacter sp.
CGGCGCGATAGGCGCCGACACGATCGCGGAAGCGCCACCAAAGAGCCAGGCACTCAATTTCCCCGGACGGCGATGGGCGCGGGCCGGGGTCCAGTGGCGACATGCCCGGTCCTCGCCGCAACGCCCGGCACTTCGATAAAAAAAGGCCGTCGCAATCCGCGACGGCCTGATCTGGGAGATGCAGTCCGTCCGGGAGTTTCCCCGGACGGGTAGCTTGCTTGTCGTTACATCGAGAAGTCGTAGCGGACGCCGAACTGGAAGTAGCGCGGGTTCTGGAACGCGACCGGACGCCGGTAGTCGTCGCTCGGCACCGGCAGGCCGGTGACCGGGCTGATCGAGCCTTCGCCTACTTCGATGATGGCGGTCTTCTCCTGGCTGCCGAACACGTTGAAGACGTTGGCGGTGAAGGCCAACGGCTGCGTCGCGCCCGCCCACATCGGACGGTATTCGGTGTTCAGGTCGAGCTGGTAGGTCCACGGCAGGCGACCCTTCGATCCACGCGGGCTCGGCTCGTAGTTGCACTCGAAGTACGAAGCGCCGTAGTCGATCGCGTCGATCGGGTCGAAGCCGATGCAGTTCTTCGGGCGACCCGAGGCAACCGACAGGTTCGCGCCGAACAGCCATTCAGGCGTCGCCTGGAAATAGCCGTACGTCTTGAACTGGTGCGTGCGATCGTTCGGCAACGGACCGTTGGTGAACTGCATGATTTCCGGCGCGTCCCAATCCTGGGTTACCGACGGATCGAGCTGGCCGATATCCGACTTCAGCTGGCCTTCGGAGTTGCCGTAGCTGCGCGAGAAGGTGTAGTCGACGCGGCCGTACCACTGGCTGTCGAACTGGTGCTCGAGGTAGAGCTCCAGCGAGTAGTACTTGCGCTTGAGATCCGGGAAGGCCACGCCGGCCGGTGAAGTGAAGTCGCCCTTGGTCAGCTTGAACGGCACGAAGTTGCCCTGGCCATTGGTGTCGACCAGGAAGGTATTCGACTTGCCGGGGTTGAACATATAGCAGCCGGCGATGCTGGCATTGCTGATGTCGATGTTGTTCGCGGCGGCGTATTTCTCGAACGGACGCGAATCGCAGAAGTCGTCGATCGAGCTCAGCAGCTTACGCTGGGTCGCCTTGGCGCCGAAGCTCCAGGTGCTGTTGATCGCCTTGTCGAAGCCCAGGATGTACTCGTCCTGGTAATAGGCTTTCAGGCCCTGCGCCGCGACGGTCTTCGGGTCCGGCGTGGTGCCGTCTTCGCCGTTGAGGTAGATGCGGCTGCCCAGGAGCTGCTGGTTCAGCGGCTCGCCGTTGGCACCGACGCCGTTATACGCGTAGTACTCGCTGTAATACGTCGAAGCCGAGGCGCCGCGGATGGCGACGTTGGTCGGCACGGCCAGATGGTAGCGACCGGCATTGGCGTAGACCTTGAGGGTCGAATCGCCGAACACGTCCCAGGTCATGCCCAGCCGCGGTGCCAACTGGTGACGCTGCTTGATGTAGGTGGTGCCGTCGCCGTTCAGGTTCTTGAACTGCTCGTTACGCAGACCGATATAGGCCAGCCAACGATCGGCAACCTGCCAGCGGTCTTCGATGAACTGCGCTTCCTGCACGACCTTGACCGTGGCGCCGGTGGCGAACAGACGCTTCTCGGCCACGTACTGCGCGCCAGGCGGTGGCACGATGTCGGGACGGTTGGCGACGGGGCCGGCGTTGCGGTAAACCCAGCGATAGCCACCTTCGTATTCGTTGCCGCTGGTCGACTCGAGGGTCTGGTTGTCCAGGCCCGCGCGCAGGTCGTGCGAACCGAGGCGATACTCGACGTCGAAGCGCCAGCCGTGGGTCTTGTCCTGCGCGCCCGGGCCGAGCACGGTGTTGTTGACCAGGCCGCAACCGACGATCGGGTTGGTGATGCCGCGGCGCGAATCGGTGATCCACGGGCAGTTCGGCGAACCGGCGTAGTTCAGGTTACGGACGTGGTCGGTCTTGCTCTCGCCGTAGAGCGCATTGATCGTCAGGTCATCGGTGATGTAGCCGGTGTACTTGCCGATGTAGACATCGCCACCCGGCGCGGAGCCGGCGAGCGATGCGGCGTTCTTCAGCTTGTCCGTGCCGATGAAGTTCGTCCGCGTCATCGCGTTGTAGTCGTAGACGTAGACGTCGCGATCGGTATTGGTCTTGTCGCCGAGTGCGGTCAGCTCGAGGATGTGGCTATCGGTGATGTTCCAGTCGACCTTGGCCAGCCACTTGGTGGCTTTGGAGGTTTCATTGGTGCTCTGCGGGGCCAGGAAGTTGCTGATCGTCCTGCCGTCGGTCTTGGTGAAATCGGCCGCGGCGTAGAAGAACAGCTTGTCCTTGATCAGCGGGCCGCTGATGTAGCCGGTGTACTGGGTGACGGAGGACTTGCTGTCACCGTTGTACTGGTAGATCTGGCCGTTTTCGCGATAGCTGCTGCGCGGTGACTGGCGCAGGTACTGCGGGGTGATGTACATGCCCACGCCGCCTTTCCAGGTGTTGCCGCCGCGCTTGGTCACGATGTTGATCACGCCACCGGTGGAGCGGCCGTACTCGGCGCCGTAGCCGCCGGTGTAGATCTGCTGCTGGTCGATCGCGTCGAACGGCAGGCTGGTGAAGCCCAGGCCGGTCAGCGCATTGGTCACGGCGTAGCCGTTGATGTAGTACTGGTTTTCGGAGGCCGAGGAACCGCCGAACGAGACCACGTTGCCGTAGCGCGCGTCACCGGAGACGACGCCCGGGGCGAGCAGCGCGGCGGCGGTGACGTTGCGGGCCAGCGGCAGCTTCTGCAGCTGCTCGGAGGTCAGCACGGTGCGCGAGTCGACCGACGAGACGTCGATGGCCGGCAGCACGTTGCCGGTGACCTGCACGCCTTCCAGCGTCTGCGCGGCGGAGCTGCTGGCGGCTGCGGCACCGGCGAAGGACACGTCGACGCCGCCACCGAGGGCGACCTGGACATTGTCGCGGTTTTCCACGGTCTGGCCGTTGCGTACGACCGAGACCTTGTAGCGGCCGACCGGCAGCGAGCCGGCGCGGTAACGGCCGTCGGCATCGACGCCGAGGTCACGGACCAGGCCGGTATCGAGGTTCTCGACGTGGACGACGGCGCCTTCCGGCTGGGCCACCTTGCCGAAGATGACGCCCGACGCATTGGACTGAGCGAACGCGACGCCGCCTGCGAGGCTGAAGCCCATGGCTACGCACAAGGCTGTCCTACGCAGGCCGCGCCCGCGATGGCTGATGAAACGCTGCATGTAGATCTCCCCAGAAATTAAGTCAAAAGTCGCGAAAGGCGACAAATTCCGCTCGCAAATGCTTGCGGCAATGAGCGTGCTGCTGCCCCGGCGGGAGACCCGTCCGTACACCCCTGTACGGCCTGCCTTTTTCCGCCCAACCCCGAACAACAGCGCCTGTTTCCCAATCGCAAGAAATAGCGCTCAATGCGGACCCTAATGGACCTGTTAGAAAATTGTCAATATGACTTCACGCGGCGGTAACACGTGCCGACACCCTTTCCAGGGTGCGCCTCTCGCAAAAATCTTCGAAAGAACAAGGATTTGCTTGCCGACCAAGCCCCTGGCCACTAAAGTTGCCTGGTTCGGGTGTCCCGACGGCGTCCGCCGAAGGGATGAAACGGGAAGCCGGTGCGCCGCGTGAGCGGCAAGACCGGCACTGCCCCCGCAACGGTGAGCGAGTGAAGAAGCGGCCAGACGCCACTGCGCGATGCGCGGGAAGGTGCCGTTTCCCGTCAGTCCCCTCGGGCCGGCACCTCGCGAGTCCGGAGACCGGCCCGAACCCCGGTTCCACCCCAGGTGGAACCGTGACTTCCTGATGGCTCGCGGTGGGCGAGGCCGGACGATCGTGCCCGGCCTCGTGCCGTGCGTTCTCGCCCGCGCTTCCCCTTGGCCATCATTTCTTACGGTATGGCCGCGCCCTGCGTGGCGGAGATTGGGTGACATGAAGAAGACTTTGCTGGCCTCGGCCCTGCTTTCCTGCTGTGCGTTGTCGGCACACGCCGCCGACCAGGGTCCCGATCAGGGCCAGGCCAATCGCCTCGATCCGGTCGTGGTAACCGCCACCCGCACGGCGACGCCAATCGACCAGACGCTCGCCGCGGTGACCGTGATCACCCGCGAGGACATCGAACGCCTGCAGCCGCAGTCCGTGCAGGACCTGCTGACCGGCCTGCCGGGCATCAACATCGTCAACACCGGCGGTCTTGGCCAGCAGACTTCGCTGTTCATGCGCGGCACCAATTCCTCGCACACCCTGGTCCTGGTCGATGGCGTGCGCGTGGGCACGGTCGGTGCGGGCATTCCCGCTTACGAGCAGTTGCCGGTCGAGCAGATCGAGCGCATCGAGATCGTGCGTGGCCCGCGCTCCAGCCTGTATGGCTCGGATGCGATCGGCGGCGTCATCCAGATATTCACCCGTCACGGCAGCGCCGGCGAGGGCCTGACCCCGTCGATGAGCCTCACCGCGGGCAGCCATCACACGGTCAACGGCCAGTTCGGCGTTTCAGGCGGCAGCGAGCATGCCTGGTACAACGCCAGCCTCGGCGGCCAGTACACCGGTGGCATCAACGCCTGCCGTGTGGGCGCGCTGGAGGCCGGGGTCGGCTGCTTCGCCGACGAGCCGGACAAAGATGGCTACCGCACGTATAACGGGGCGCTCAGCGGCGGCTATCGCTGGGACAACGGTGCCGAATTGACGGCGAGTTGGCTGCGCAGCAAGGGCGATATCGCCTACGACGGCAGCTTCCAGAACTACACGCGCCGCTCGCAGCAGGTTGCGGGCGCCAAACTGGCCTTCCCGGTGCTCGACGGCTGGAAGATGAGCCTGGATGTCGGCCAGAACCTCGACCGCGCCGACAATTACCTCGATGGTGCCGAGTACGACGCGCACATGCAGCGCATGGGTTATCTGTATTCGCGGCGGAACCAGGCCTCCTGGCAAAACGACTTCACCCTGGCGCAGGACCAGTCGCTGAGCGTGGGCGTCGACTACCAGCAGGAGCACTTGCAGAGCGATACCGACTTCCTGAAGGACGATCGCAACAACACCGGCGTGTTCGGCCTCTACCAGGGTCAGTTCGGCCAGCACGAGATCCAGCTGTCGGCGCGGCACGATGACAACCAGCAGTTCGGCAACCACAACACCGGGGCCGCCGCCTATGGCTACCAGTTCGATGACGGCCTGAAGTTCACTGCGTCGTACGGCACGGCCTTCCATGCGCCGACCTTCAACGACCTGTATTTCCCCTTCGGTAGCGGCAACCCGGACTTGAAACCGGAAAAATCGCGTAGTGCCGAAATCGGCCTGTCGGCACGTCCCGGTACGTGGGACTGGGCGGTCAATGCCTACCAGACCCGCATCGACGACCTGATCACCCTCGACGCGAATTTCTTCCCGGTCAACGTCGACAAGGCGCGTATCCGTGGCATCGAAGGCCAGTTGGGAACGGACATCGACAACTGGCACGTGCGCGGTTACCTGACCCTGCAGCAGCCGGAAGACCGCGGCGAGGGACTGGACAACGGCAACCTGCTGGTCCGCCGCCCGGAACGCACCGCGCGCATCGACCTGGACCGGGATCTGGGCGATTTCACCCTCGGCGGCACGCTTTACGGCGCCGGGCATAGCTACGACGACGCGGACAATACGCGCCGCCTCGGCGGCTATGGCACGCTGGACCTGCGCGGCACCTGGCGTTTCCGGCCGGACTGGAGCGTGCAGGCGCGTATCGCCAACGCGCTAGGTCACGACTACGAAACGGCCAGTTATTACAATCAGCCGGGACGCACTGTTTACCTCACGCTGCGCTATTCGCCCGTCGCGCACTGACACCGCACACCCCCATGCCCTTCGGCACGGTAACGACTAAAGGCACACGCGCCCGCGCCCCAGCGGGCCTACCTTCGCCGCAGGAAGCCGACAGGCTGCCGCGGCGGCGAGGCTGAACGAACTCGGTCCACCTTCGCGCGGTCATACCTTCGGCCATGTCGCGCGTACCGTTATGCTGTCGCGGCTTTCGGGGAGTTCCGTGAATATTTTTGCACCCTTCATCCGCAGACCGATCGGCACGTCGCTCATGGCGCTCGGCCTGATCCTGGCCGGCATCATTTCCTACATGCTTCTCGGCGTGGCGGCTTTGCCGTCGCTGGATGTGCCGGCGGTCTTCGTGTCCGCCGCCATGCCCGGCGCCAATGCCCAGACGATGGCAAGCACGGTGATCGCGCCGCTGGAACGCCACCTCGGACGCATCCCCGGCGTCGACGAAATGCATTCGCAGTCCAACGACGGCTCGGGCTTCGTGCAGATCCGTTTCAACATGGACCGTAGTTCCGACAAAGCCGCCCGCGACGTGCAGGCGGCGATCAATGCCGCCGCGGCCGACCTGCCGCCGGGGATGCCGAGCCCGCCGCAGTATTTCAAGTTCGACACCGGCTCGATCCCGGTCCTGCTGATCTCGCTGACCTCGAGCACACTGACCCCTGACCAGCTCTACGACCTGACCGATACCATCCTCCAGCCGGCGGTCTCGCAGATCCCGGGCGTCGGTCGCGTGCGGGTCTTCGGCGGCACTCCGCACGCGGTACGCGTGCAGTTGGACACCAATACGCTGGCGCAGAAAGGCCTGACCGCCAACGACGTCAGCAATGCGCTGACCGCCGCCAACGTCACCTCGCCACAAGGCACGCTGGGCAGCGGCCCGACCCAGATGACGGTGATTGCGAACGATTCGTTGCATACGCCGGCGGACTTCGCCCAGTTGCTGATCGCGATGCACAACGGTGTACCGATCCGCCTGGGCGATGTCGCCAAGGTCGCCAGCGGACCGCAGGACGAGTACCAGGGCTCCTGGTTCAACGGCAAGCGCTCGGTGACGATGAACATCTCCAAGCGGCCGGAGGCGAACTCGATCGAGACCGTGCAGCAGATCCGCGAGCGCCTGCCGCAACTGCGCGCCTGGCTGCCGGCCGATACCGTGGTGACGCCGATCTTCGACCTCACCCAGACCACGCAGTCCGCGCTGCACGAGGTGAAGATCGCGCTGATGATCAGCATCGTGATGGTGATGATCGTGATGATGGTGTTCCTGCGCCGGATCGGCCCGACCCTGATCGCTACCTTGAGCATTCCGCTGTCGCTGGCCGGTGCCTTCGTGATCATGTGGAGCCTCGGCTATACGCTGAACACGTTGTCGCTGATGGCCCTGGTGCTGTGTATCGGCTTCGTCGTCGACGATGCCATCGTGGTCATCGAGAACATCGTCCGACACATGGAACATGGCGAGGACGCGATGACCGCATCGCTGACCGGCGTGAAGGAGATCGGGTTCACCGTGATCTCGATCACCCTGTCGCTGATCGCGGTGTTCGCGCCGCTATTGTTCGGCAACAGCCTCGTGATCATGTTGCTGCGCGAGTTCTCGGTGACCCTGGCCGCCGCGGTGCTGATCTCGGCGATCGTCTCGCTGACCCTGACCCCGGCGCTATGCGCTTATTTCCTGAAACAGGAGGGCAAGGACCGAAAACCGCCCGGCCGGATGGAACGCGCACTCGAGCGCTTCGACCGCGGACTGCACCACGTCTATGAGCGTGGCCTGGACTGGGCCCTGCACCACCGGCGGCTGATGCGCTGGCAGCCCTTGCTGCTCCTGGTGCTCACCTTCGGCATGGGCTTCGCCGTGGTGAAGACCGCCGGCGGCGGCTTCATGCCGCAGGAAGACACCGGCATGTTGCAGGCCGACATCACCGCGGACGCGAACATTTCGCCGGATCTGCTGACCGAGCGCGTGCGCAAGGTCGGCGAGCTGATGCAGGCCGATCCGGCCGTGCTCGATGTCACCACCCTGCTCGGCGGCGACAACGGCGGCGATGTCGGCAACCACGGCACCATGTTCGTCGACCTGAAGCCGTACGGTCACGGCCCCGACCAGCGCCACGACAACATCAAGGCCGTGATGGAACGGCTGGGCAAGGCCTACGAGAAAATGGCCGACGTCCAGGTCTTCCTGCAACCGATCCAGTTCCTTGGCGGCGGCGGCAACAAGACCGGCGGCCAGTATTCGTTCCAACTGGTAAGTACTTCGGGAGAACCCTTGCAACCGTGGGTGCTGAAAGTAGTGCAGAACCTGCGCAAGGTGCCGGAGATGCGCGATGTCAGCAGCGACTTCGACGTCGTCGGCAAACAGCAGATGCTCCAGGTCGACCGCAACGCCGCCGGCCGCCTGAACGTCGGCATGGGCATGGTCGACTCGGCGCTGTACAACGCCTTCGGCCAACGCCAGGTCTCGATCATCTATTCGGACATCAACCAGTACTGGGTGGTGCTGACCGCCGACGCGGCCAAGTCGCTCAGTCCCGAGTCGCTGCTCAATACCTACGTGAAGAGCGCTAACGGCAAGATGGTCCCCCTGTCCGCCATTGCGCATATCGCGCCGGCGACGGCCCCCATGCTGGTCAGCCACCAGAACCAGCTCGAATCGGCCGACGTTAGCTACAACCTTGCCCCGAAGATCACGCCGGACAAGGGCAATTCGCTGGTCGAGCGGGCCGTGCTTGCCTCGAACCTGCCTGGTGGCATCCGCCTGGATTTCCAGGGCGAGAGCCAGCGCATGGCCGATGCGAAATCGAACGGCACCATGCTCCTGATCGGCGCGATCCTCGCCGTCTACATCGTGCTCGGCATCCTCTACGAGAGCCTCGGCCATCCGCTGACCATTATCTCGACCCTGCCCGCCGCCGGTGCCGGTGCCTTCCTGGCCATGCTGATCACCCAGACCCAGCTGACCCTGATGGCCATCATCGCCGTGTTGTTGTTGATCGGCATCGTCAAGAAGAACGCCATCCTGATGGTCGACTTCGCCCTGGTCGCCCAGCGCGAACGCGGCCTGTCGCCGCTGGAAGCGATCAAGGAAGCCGCCCTGGTCCGCTTCCGCCCGATTACCATGACCACCCTCGTCGCGATGGGCGCGGCCCTGCCGCTGGCCATCGGCTTCGGCGTCGGCTCGGAAATGCGCCGCCCACTAGGCATCGCCATCGTCGGCGGCCTGCTCGTCTCGCAGTTGCTGACCCTGCTCAGTACCCCGGCGATCTACCTGTGGAGCTACGACCGCAAGATCCGCAAGGCCGCCCGCAAGGTGCGCCGCGAGGAAAAGCGCCGGCTGCGTTCGCTGAAAGGCCTCAACGCAACTTGATGACGTAAGGACGAAGCGCGACGTCCCTGATCCCCTCACCGTCGCCCCGGCGCAGGCCGGGGCCCAGCGGCGACCACCGATCACCGAGGCCACTGGATGATTCGTGCCATCCATGGCACTCACCCCTTCGGGGCCGGCTTCGCCGTTCGCCCCTGCTCCTGCAGGTGCGAGCCAGCCTTCGCTGGTATGACGATCAAAAGCCGGACGGCGCGGTCGTGGAAGAAGGGAAAATCAGACCTCGGCGGCCGGCGTAGCCACCCCCGTCGTCGGCGCCTGCGGAATATCCACATCGCCCTTGAGCATATGTGCCTTGCGCCAGTTGCCGAACCGGTAATACAGGACAGCAAGCGTCAGCGACACCAGCGAGCCCAGCGGAAAACTCCACCAGATCGCATCCGCGCCAAACCGCGGCTCGAGCAAAGCCGCGAACGGATACCGGATCAGCCACATGCTGATCGCCAGGATGATCAAGGGTGCCATCACCGCGCCGGTCGCCCGCACCACGCCGAACAACACGAAGGTGACGCCGAAGAACAGGAACGACCAGACCACGATGGCGTTCAGGTGCTGGGCGATCGAAATCGCCATGCCATCGTCCGGCAGGAACAGCCCGAGCGCGCTGCGGTTGAACAGATAGATGATGCCGACCAAGACGCCGGTCATCAGGAAATTGAAACCCACGCCGACCTTGGCGATGCGCGACACGCGATCCCACAGCCGCGCACCCACGTTCTGCGCGGTCATCGACGACACCGCCGTACCGATCGCCAGCGCCGGCATCTGGATATACGTCCATAACTGCGAACCGGCGCCAAACGCCGCGGTAGTCTGCGAACCATGGCGATTGACCAGCGAGATCATGATGATCGCCGAAGAGGAGATCACCACCATCTGCATGCCCATCGGCAAACCCTTCAGGACCAGGGCGCGGAGGATCGTCGGGTCCGGGCGCAACAATCGCAGTTCGCCGCGGCCGATCCTGAGGAAATGCTTGCGGTGGTACAGGTACGCAATCAGTCCCAGCAAGGCCGTCGTCTGCGCGATCAGCGTCGCCAATGCCGAGCCGGCGATGCCCATCTTCGGGATGGGGCCGATACCGAAGATGAAGACGGGATTGAGCCCGATGTCGAGGGCAACGGACAGCAGCATGAAGTAGAACGGCGTCTTCGAATCGCCGGCGCCGCGCAGCGTCATCATCAGGAAGTTATAGAAGTACATCGCCGGCAGGGCGACGAAGATGATCCGCATATACGCGATCGCATAGGGTTGCGCGTCGGCCGGCGTACCCATCAGATGCAGCAGTTCGGGGGTGACGATGAAACCGAACACGGCGACGCCGAGCGATAACAGCAGGAAGAAACTGCTACCGGTACCGACGATCCGCTTGGCCTCGACCAGGTTGCGCGCACCCATCGACTGGCCGACCAGGATGGTCGTCGCCATGCTGATGCCGAACACCACACCGAGGAGGAAGAACAGGATCAGGTTCGCATTCGAGGCCGCCGTCAGCGCGGCCTCGCCGAGGTAATGCCCGATCCAGATCGCATTGACCGAGGCATTCAGCGACTGCAGCACGTTGCTGCCGAGGATCGGCAGGGCGAACATCAGCAAGGTGCTGGCAATCGGCCCTTCGGTCAATACCGGCAGGCGTTTGGCTTTATCCATGGTCGTTCCCGTGACGTGGTGGCTGCTTCATGACGACGGCAGGGCCGCCTCGTCCTCGCGTGCGATGGCGACCAGCGCACGCGCATGATCGCGGATATCGTGCGGCCACGCTTCGCTCAGGCTTGCGAAAACCTTGTCGTCGTGACGGTAGAACGCACGCATGGCTTCCTCATAGCCGGCGAGGTTGCCGGCCATGGTCAGGATGAAGCGATCGGCGGCCTCGCGCGACTGGCGGGCGCGATCCTTCGGCGTCGATTCGCGGCTGGCGGCCTCGACCAGGCGACGCAAGGCGACCGAGGCGCCACCGCTCTGCGAAGCCAGCCACTCCCAGTGACGTGGCAGCAAGGTCACCTCGCGGGCAACCACACCGAGTTTAGGCCGGCCCGGTCCGCGCTTCGCCGTGGCGGGCTGTACCTCGAGCGGCAGGCGGGCGAGCACGTCGGCAAGTTCGCCGCGATAGTCGATGTCGACGACGCGACCGCTGCGATCGTCGAAGACCAGCAACGGTTCCCCGTCGGGCTGCCGTTGCATGCGCCAGGCCTCGGCGACGACGGCGCTGAGTTCGCCAGCGACAAGACGATGCACACCGTGGAAGGCAATGTAGCGAGTGGGATGGGACATGGGCTGGCTTCCCCTGGGTTAACGATGGCGCAATATTACCCGGAACAAATGCAAGGTCAATACTAACCGGGTAAAAAATCGCCAAGCCCGTTCACAAGGGGTCCACGGCTTTTAGTAAACTATCCAGTTCACAATAGGAAAACGCAAGGATCCATGTTCATGCTCCCCCGCTCCCCCCTCCCCGGCTTCATTGCGTCAGCCCTTCTCGCTACTGCATTCTTCGCCTTGCCCGCCACCGCGGCCACCCATATCGAAGTCCAGGGTGGCCGTAGTTACATGGACAGCCATCCGACCAATGCCTTCTTCATCGAATCGGTATTCAACGAGTACCGGATCGGCGACAGCAATTTCTCCTGGTCGCCGGACGTCTCGCTCGGCTGGATCAACGGTCGCGACGGCCATGCAGTCCGGCGTTATGCGACATCGAATCCCTCGACCACCGATGACGTATGGCTGCTCGCCGGCGGTGCGCGTTTCCATATGGGCAACGAGTCTGACTGGTACCACCCGCTGTTCCTCAGCGCCCAGGTTGCCGGCACCAGCGGCAGCACCCAGGCACTGAGCAGCCACTACGAATTCGTCACCACCATCGGCTGGCAGTGGAAGCACCTGAGCTTCCAGGTCCGCCACATATCCAATGCCAGCCTGCATGAGCCGAACCGCGGCGAGACGATGGCCCTGGTGGGCGTCGGTTTCGACCTGTGAACGACCGGGCCTCGCGGCTTCCCGCGAGGCCCATCGTATCGATATCGCTGGCACGCGAGGCGGGATCGGCCTATATCTGAGAACGATCTCCCGAGGTCGCCGGCATGACGCGATGGCTCGCCTGGTTCGCGTTTTTCCTTGCCCTGGCCATACCTGGTCAGGCCCGCACCGGCACGGCCCCGATTTCCCCGCCGTCCACGGGCATGGTGGCGCAGATCGACCTGGACGGGCCGATCGGTCCGGCATCCGCCGAATATTTCGCTGACGCCTACAAGCGCGCGATCGACGACGGTGCGGTAGCGATCGTGCTCCGCCTGGATACACCGGGCGGCCTGGCCGATTCGATGCGCCGGATCGTCGCAGCTATCCTCGCCTCGAAGCTACCGGTGCTCGGGTATGTCGCCCCTGGCGGCGCGCGCGCGGCGTCCGCCGGGACCTATATCCTCTATGCCTGCCATATCGCCGCGATGGCGCCTGCCACTCATCTGGGCGCCGCAACCCCGGTGACGCTCGGCGGACGCACGCCGATGCCACCGACGCCGCCTGACAACGATGCCTCCTCGAAGAAACCGGACGGTGAGGCCGCCGAGCTGAAGAGTGTGAACGATGCCGTCGCCTACATCCGTTCGCTGGCGCAACTGCGTGGGCGCAATGCCGATTGGGCGGAAACCGCGGTACGTGGCGCGGCGACGCTGACCGCCAGCGAAGCGGCCGGGCAGCACGTGATCGATATCGTCGCCGTCGATGTGCCGGGCCTGCTCGCTCTCGCCGACGGACGCAGCGTGCGGGTCGGCGAACAGGACTCGGTACTGCGGATCAAGGGCCTGCCGTTGCGCGACTATGCGCCGAACTGGCGCACGCGCTTCCTGGGGATCATCACCCAGCCGACGATCGCCTATGTGCTGCTGCTCGCCGGTCTCTACGGCTTGATCCTCGAGGCACTGCACCCCGGCGCGCTGCTTCCTGGCATCGGTGGCGGCATCAGCCTGTTGATCGGCCTCTATGCCTTGCAACTCCTGCCGGTGAACTATGCCGGACTCGCACTGATGGCACTGGGCGTCGGCCTGTTGCTGGCCGAGCTGGTGTCGCCGAGCATCGGCGCGCTCGGTATCGGCGGCGTGATCGCCTTCGTCGTCGGCTCGATCATGCTGATGGACACCGGCGTACCGGGATATGGAATCAATATGGGCGCAATCGCCGCCATTGCTTTGTGCGCGGCGGCCCTGCTGGCGCTGATCGTATCGATGGCGGCACGGTCGCGCCGTTCACAACGCGTCAGCGGCGACGAGCAGATGCTCGATGCCGATGGCGAACTGCTCGAACCGGTGAATGCCGGCGGCGAAGCCTGGGCGCGGGTGCGCGGCGAGCGCTGGCGGGTATGCAGCGAGGTATCGCTGCCGGCGGGCGCGCGCGTGCGGATCGTGCGTCGGACGGGTTTGCTGCTATGGGTCGCGCCCCGCTAATCGAACGGAGAGAGACATGCTCGGATTCTTCGGTGTACTGATCGCCTTTGCAGTGATGCTGGTTCTATCGTCGATCAAGGTCCTGCCCGAATACCAGCGCGGCGTCGTCCTGACCCTGGGCCGGTATACCGGTACCAAGGGCCCCGGGCTGGTGATCCTTATTCCCATGGTGCAACGGATGATGCGGGTAGACCTGCGGGTCACTGTCATGGATGTGCCGCCGCAGGATGTCATTTCGCGCGACAACGTATCCGTCCGCGTCAATGCCGTGGTGTATTTCCGCGTGGTGGAACCGGATCGGGCGAAACTGCAGGTCGTGGATTTCTACCAGGCCACCAGCCAGCTCGCGCAGACCCGGTTGCGTTCGGTCCTTGGCCAGCACGAACTGGACGATATCCTGACCAAACGCGATGCGCTCAACCAGGACCTGCAGAAGATCCTCGACGAAGCGACCGACCCCTGGGGCATCAAGGTCGCCAACGTGGAGATCAAGGATGTGGACCTCAACGAGAGCATGATCCGCGCCATCGCGCGCCAGGCCGAGGCCGAACGCGAACGCCGGGCCAAGGTCATCCACGCCGAAGGCGAACTGCAGGCGTCGGAAAAACTCCGCGATGCCGCCGCCATGCTTTCGCAGCAGCCGCAGGCACTGCAACTGCGCTACCTGCAGACCCTGGCCGACATGTCCAGCACCGGCAAGACGTCGACCATCGTGTTTCCCTTGCCGATGGACCTGATTGGCCCGCTGATGACTGCCTTGCAGAAGCCGGGCACGGACGGGTGAGGGAACGGCGGATCAGTGCGCCGCGGCCGCCGGCCCGGCCTTGGCGGCGAACGGCGGCTTTGCCAGCCAGATCACCGCGATCAGCGCGACGAAGACCCAGCCCAGCACGTGGAAGACCTCGTTGAACGAGATCTGGAATCCCTGCTGGGTGATCATTCCGTTGATCGTGGCGGCGGCGGTCTGCGTATCGCCATGTCCGATCGCGGCGATGGCCGATTGCGAGGCCGGATCGTAAGGCGTGATGTGCTCGGTCAGCTGCGCATGGTGGACGACCGCACGGCGCTCCCAAAGATACGTCGTCAGCGAGGCCGAGAAACTGCCGCCCAGCGTGCGCAGGAAGGTCGCCAGGCCGGAGCCCGCGGCAATTTCGCGCGGCTGCAGGTCCGACAGCAGGATGGTCAGCACCGGCATGAAGAACAACGCGACACCGAGGCCTTGCAGCAACTGCACGAGGGCCACGTGATAGAAGTCGATGTCGAGGAAGAACTCGGAGCGCATGAAGCACGTTCCGCCCATCACGAGGAAGGCACCGGAGGCGAGCAGGCGCAGATCGAACTTGTTCGCGTAGCGACCGACAAAGGGGGTCAGGATCACCGGCAGGATACCCAGCGGCGCCGAAGCGTAGCCCGCCCAGGTCGACGTATAGCCGAGGTTTCGCTGCAGCCACTGCGGCACCAGCAGGCCGATCGCGAAGAACGCGGCGTAGGCGAGCACCAGGGCCAGCGTTCCCATAGCGAAGTTCCGGTGTCGGAACAGCTTCAGGTTGACGATCGGATCCTTGTCGGTGAGCTCCCAGATCAGGAACACCAGCAGGCCGATCACGGCGACGATCGCGGTGATGATGATGAACTGCGAGTTGAACCAGTCCTCGTCGTTGCCCTTGTCCAGCACGATCTGCAGCGCGCCGACGCCGATGATCAGGGTGATCAGACCGACATAGTCGACCTTCGGCCGTTCCAGCTGCTCCGGCCGCCCCTTCATCTGCCGCGCCACGACCATGCTGGCGAAGATGCCGATCGGCACGTTGATGAAGAAGATCCAGGGCCAGGAATAATTGTCGGTGATCAGTCCGCCGAGGATCGGACCGGCGATCGGCGCGACCACGGTGACCATCGCCAATAGCGCCAGCGCCATGCCTCGTTTGGCCGGCGGGTAGATCGAGATCAGCAGGCTCTGGGTGATCGGGTACATCGGACCGGCGACCGCGCCCTGCAGCGCGCGGAACAGGATCAGCATGCCCATGCTCTGGGCCATGCCGCACAGGAACGATGCGGCGGAGAACAGCAGGGTCGCCCAGACGAACAGCTTCACCTCGCCGAAGCGACGGGTAAGGAAACCGGTGAGGGGCAGGGCGATCGCGTTGCTGACCGCGAACGAGGTGATCACCCAGGTGCTCTGGTTCGCGCTGACGCCGAGGTTGCCGGCGATGGTCGGCAGCGACACATTGGCGATCGTGGTGTCGAGCACCTGCATGAAGGTCGCCAGCGACAGGCCGACCGTGGTCAGGGCAAGATTGGGCGGACGGAAATCAGTGCTCATCGGCAGAAGCCTGTCGTCGTCTGTTCGGTAATCGGAGCGGGCCGCCCGGTGTCGTTACCCGCTCCGAAGCGTATCGTGTCAGTCCGAGGTCTTGCTGCCGGCCGCGATGTTGGCGTGGATGATCGCCTCGATTTCCTGGTCGGCCCTGGCCAGCTGCTTGTCGTACACCACCGTGCTGAAGGCGACCTGGGTCGGTGCCTGCTGCGCCAGCAACGGGCCACCCTGCTCGTGCAGGCCGACCGACACATCGGTCGACAGGCCCAGGCGCAGCGGATGCTTGTCGAACTCGGCCGGCTCGGTGAAAACGATACGCACCGGTACGCGCTGCACGATTTTGATCCAGTTGCCGGTGGCGTTCTGCGCCGGCAGCAGAGAGAACGCGCTGCCGCTGCCGATGCCGAGGCTCTGTACCTTGCCCTTGTACTTCACCGAACTGCCGTACAAGTCGGAGGTGATCTCGACCGGCTGGCCAATGCGCATGTTGCCGAGCTGGGTCTCCTTGAAGTTCGCGTCGATCCAGACCTGGTGCAACGGCACCACGGCCATCAGCGGCGAGCCGGGCTGCACGCGCTGGCCGACCTGCACCGAGCGCTTGGCGATATAGCCGGTGACCGGGGCGACCAGGGTCGCGCGGATATCGTCCAGATACGCCGCGCGCAGCTTCGCCGAAGCCGCCTGCACGTCCGGATGCGAGGACACCACGGTGTCGTCAACCAGTACCTTGGAGGTGTTGAACTGCTGGGTGGACGAGGACAGTGCGCTTTCCGCCGAGGTCAGCGCGTCGCGGGCATGGGCGAGTTCTTCGGCCGAGATCGCGCCGGACGCGGCGAGATCGCGGCGACGGTTGAAGTCGGCCCGCGCCTTGTCCACCGCGATCTGGCGTGCGGAAACATCGGCCTGCGCGCTGGTCACGTTGTTGTACAGGCCGCGCACCTTGCGCACGGTGTTGGCGAGATCGGCCTTGGCGCCGGCGAGGGCGACGTCGGCGTCGCTCGGGTCGAGCCTGACCAGCACGTCGCCTTCATGCACCAGGTCGCCGTCGTCGGCACCGATGCTGATGACCGTACCGGGCACCTGGGGGGTGATCTGGACGACGTTGCCTTGCACATAAGCGTCGTCGGTTTCCTCGTACCAGCGACCGTCGACGAAGTACCACACGGTCCAGCCGATCGCGACCAGCACGATCACGGCGACCAGCAGGCGCAGCATCAGGCCGCGGCGGTTCTTCGGGGGCGGCGCAACGACGGCGCCGGCGGGGGCGGAAGTTTCTTGTGTCATCGGAGCGGCCTTCAGGACTTGTTGTTGGTGGGCGCGGCGGCGACCGGCTGGTCACCCTCGGTAGCGTGGAAACCGCCGCCGAGTGCCCGGATCAATTGCACGGAAAGATCGACCTGCTGCGCGTTCAGCTCGGCAACGCCACGCTCGGCGACGAACAGCTGCTCGCGCACGGTGAGCGACTCGAGGTAGCTGCCGACGCCGGCCTTGTAGCGCTGCTGGGCGAGGTCGAAGGCCTGGGTCGCGGCATCGAGCGCGCGCTGCTGGGCTTCGATCTGCACATTCAGCGACTTCAGCCCGTCGAGGTCGTCGGCGACCTCGTTGAGCGCGCCAACCAGGATCTTGTTGTACTGCGCGACGGCCAGGTCGTATTCGGCATCCTTGCCGGCCAGCGCGGCGCGACGGCGGCCGCCGTCGAAGATCGGCAGGCTGATCGCCGGTGCCACCTGGTAGAACTCCGAGGCCGCATTGAAGATGTTCGCCGAGCCGCCGCCGATCAGCGCGGCCAGGGCCATCACGCTGACGTTGGGCATGAAATCGGCCTTGGCCGAGTCGATCTCCTTCGACGAGGACTCCACGCGCCAGCGCGCGGCGACCAGGTCCGCGCGACGGCCGAGCAGGTCGACCGGCAGGTCGGCCGGTACGGCGATCGTCGCCGGCTTGAGCACCTGCGGACGCTGGATATCGAGGCCGCGGTCCGGGCCCTGGCCGAGCAGCACCGACAGCGATGTGCGAGCCGAATCGACGGCGCGCTCGGCCACGGCCATGCGTTCTTCGGCGCTGGCGACTTCGGTGTCGGTCTGCTTGGCCTGCAGTTTGTTGTCGATACCGGCATGCACGCGTTGCAGGGTAAGCGTGCGGAACTGATTGGCCCGATCGAGCTCGGCCTTGGCCACGTCCTGCAGGTTGAAGGCATAGCCCAGCTGCGCGTAAGCACGCGCGACGGCGGTCGACAGCTCGATGCGCGCGGCACGCGCGTCGATCTCGGCGGCGCGCGATGCGCCGACCGCGGCTTCCCAGCTGTCACGCTTGCCGCCCCACAGATCCGGATTCCATTCGAAGCTGCCATAGCCGTACTTGAACCACTCGAACTTGCCGCCGACGGGCTTGGGCGCGATCGAGGTGGGCAGGCGGGCACCGGCAAGGCTGGCACCGACACCAAGCGTCGGCGAGCGCGCGGCATCGGCCGCGCCGGCTTGCGCCGAGGCCTGGCGCACGCGGGCGTCGGCGATGGCAAGATCCGGGTTGCTCTTCAGCGCTTCGACGATCAGCGTGTCGAGCTGGCTGTCGCCCAGCGCCGTCCACCAATCGGCGCTCGGCCATGCGGCCGGCGAAACCGTGACGCCGGCCAGGCTGCGCTCGGCGTGCAGCGAACCGGGATCGGTGAGCTTGCCGTCCGGATGCAGCCCGCCGCTGCTGACGCAGCCGGCAAGGGCCAATGCCACCCCGGTGGCAGCCGCAAGTATGTGCAGACGCATATCAGGTGCCTGTAAGTGTTTGTCAGTCTTTTTCGCGGAGCGTGCTCAACACACGCTCCAGGTAGTCGCGCAGATGCTCGCGCTCGCCGTCGGCGAGATCGCGCTGCGCGCGTTCGAGCGTCTTGGTGTTGCATTCGTCCATGTGCTTCCAGAGTGCCTCGCCCGCCTCGGTCAGCTCGATCCGGAGCGCCCGGCGGTCCTGTTCGTGCGGATGCCTGCGCAGGTAGCCCTTGGTTTCCAGCTGGTCAAGCAACCGGGTCATCGCGCCGCCATCGAGGTCGACGGCCCGGGCCAGTTCGGTCGCCGACATCGGACCGATCGCGGCCAGCCGCTTCAGTACCAGGAACTGGGTGAAGCGCAGGCCGACGCCGCTTGCCGCCAGGTCGGCCTCCAGTGCACGGACCAGTTCGGCACGAACCGAACCGATCAGGACGCCGAGACCATCGTTGCAGCCATAGGGAATAGTGGGGAGGGGACTCATGGCCGTACATTCTATTGCCGCAATTATAGTTGTCAAGGCAAATATATGGGCGACAGATGAAGCGCGCTCAAAGTTCGTTCAGCCAAGAACATACGAACGCGGGTTGTCGACGTGCGGCATGGTTTCCAGTTCATCGTCGACCAGGCGCCGTAAAGCCTCGTGGCGTATGTCGAAAAGCTCGAAGACTCCAAGCGCGCGCAGCGTGGGAAGTTGCGCCAGCAGGCGGGGCTCGACCGCGCGCCGCTGGGCCTCCGGGGTCATCGGATCGAGCATGGTGTGGGCGCAGGCGACGAAGCTCATCAAGGCTTCCTCGGCAACCATGGAACGGGGCGAACAGGCATCTCCTGCCTGGTCGGTCGTGGAAAATGGCGGTTTCATGCGGGTCTCCAGTCGTGCCAGAGAAGCCGGGGTGCCTGCCTGGAAGGGAGACGCGGCGGCCTTTTAGGGGAAGCCCGATGGGGTTCGGGCAGGGATAAAGGGTACCCATTCGTAATGGCGGCCTGATATCGTTATCTGGCCAAGTTATGTCGAGAACCGGACAGTATGTTTGATCAAGCACTTTGGGATGCGGTGGAGCGAGCCGATGGTCCGCCACTGATCGCCTATCGCGCCGAGGGCCATCTACCGCTGGCAGAAACCGACTGGCATAGGCATGTGCGCGGCCAGTTCTTCTATGTCGAGAGCGGCCTGTTCATCTCCCGCACCACCAGCGGCTCGTGGATGCTGCCGCCGCATCGCGCCGGCTGGTTGCCACCGGGCGAACTGCATACCGTCAGCATCACCGGCCCGAGCCGCGGCTGGGGCGTGTTTATCGCGCCCTGCGTCGCCGATTGCCTGCCTGCCCATCCCTGCGTGCTCGGCGTCAACGACCTGCTCCGCGCCCTGGTCATCCGGGCGACCAGCTGGACCTTCCGCCAGGAGCTGAACGCCGAGCAGGAACGCATCATCACCGTGCTCCTCGACGAGATCCGCCGCGCCCCGATCGAACCGCTATACCTGCCCATGCCGACCGACCGCCGCCTGCAGCGCATCGCGACATCGATCTATGAACACCCCGAGGATACCCGCGGGCTCGACGATTGGGCTGCCTGGGGCGGCATGTCCTCGCGCACGCTGAGCCGCCTGTTCCGCCAGCAGACCGCCTGCAGCTTCGCCCAATGGCGCCAGCAGGCCCGCCTGACCCGGGCACTGGAACGCCTCGCCGGCGGCGAACCGGTCGCTACCGTCGCCGATGCCCTCGGCTACGCCACGCCCAGCGCCTTCGTCGCCATGTTCCGCAAATCCTTCGGCCAGTCGCCGGGGCGCTACTTCGCGCAGCAGGCCGAAGGCGCGCGTTAAACCTCGATCTTGTAGAGCATCTGTTGTGGAGCCCACCCTTGTGGGAGCGAACCCTGTTCGCGAGTCCTTTCGCGGGGCGCCTCCAAAGCTCGCGATCCTGAGCGCCCGGCCCCAAAGGACTCGCGAACAGGGTTCGCTCCCACAACAACGGTCTCGCTCAGCGTTTCGCGACACGTGACAAGTCAAGATCGAGCGTGTCGGCCAGGCAGCGTACGCCGGCCGCGGTGACGCGCACGGTCCGCGCACCGGTGCGCTGCTCGAGCCAGCGACGCGCGCGAAGCCTGGCGAACAGGCGGTCACCGGCGATGCCGGCCAGATGATGGCGGCGTTCGGTCCAGTCCAGGCACCGGCGCGCGAGGATGCGGCGTCCGTCGCCGCTGAGGTCCACGCCCATCTCGTCGAACCATGCACGACCATCGTCACTCAGCGCGAATGCCTTCGGCTCCGCTTCCATCAGGAACCCCTTCGCCACTAGCGCATCGGTAATCGCCACGCCGACCGTGCCGGCGAGATGGCGATAGCAACTGCGCGCGAAGCAGAGTTCGCCATCGACGCGCGTCCGCGGTGCGCGCACGGCCATGCGCGACGAGGCGAGCGCGGCAAGACTTTCGAGCGCGGTTGCCACCTCGGACGAGGCAAGCCGGTAATAACGGTGACGACCTTCCTGCTCGACGACGAGCAGGCCGCCACGCTCGAGCTTGGCCAGGTGATTGCTCGCCACCTGCGGCGATACCGCCGCCGCGTACGCCAGCGCCGAGGCCGGCTGCGCGCGCCCGTCGAACAGCGCGACGAGCAATGCGGCGCGGGTCGGATCGCCGATCAGGGCGGCTTCGCTGGCGATATTCAGGTGCATGAAAAACAGTCTAACGCGCGCCACGTCGCGATGTTTCACGTTGGCATGAAACGAGATCGGGCCGGCCGATTTACCATGGACCCCATGAATCCCCGCAGCGCTCCCCCCATCGCCTGGACCATTGCCGCGGCCAGCTTCGGCTTCGTCGTCGTGCAACTGGATGTCACCATCGTCAATGTCGCGTTGCCGCGCATCGCCGCCGACCTGCACGCCGCCGTCAACGGCTTGCAATGGGTCGTCGACGCCTACACGCTGGCCTTCGCGGTACTGCTGCTGACCGCCGGCGCCCTCGGCGACCGGCTGGGCGCGCGACGTGCCTACCTGATCGGTTTTGTCCTGTTCGCCGCGGCGTCGGCCGCCTGCGGCGCCGCCCAGGACGCAACACAGCTGGTCATCGCGCGCGCCGTGCAAGGCATTGGCGCAGCCCTGCTGGTGCCACCGTCGCTGGCCCTGATCAACCACGCCTGCGGACACGATCGAAAGCTGCGCGCGCGAGCCGTCGCCCTATGGACGGCTGCCGGCGGCGTATCGATCGCGGCGGGGCCGATCATCGGCGGCCTGCTGCTCGGCCCGCTCGGCTGGCGCAGCATCTTCTTCGTCAACCTGCCGATCTGCCTGATTGGCTTCCTGATGACACTGCGCCTGGGCGAAACCGAACGCAAGGAGGGCAAGCACCTGGACCTGCGCGGCCAGGCGCTCGCCATCCTGTCGCTGGTTGGCCTTACTGGCGCGGTGATCGAGATCGGCCCGCTTGGCCTGGCCCACCCGCTGGTGATCGGCGGGTTCATCCTTGCTGTGGTCGCCGGCATTGCCTTCGTCATGGTGGAAAAGCGGGGGCAACACCCGATGCTGCCGCTGCGCTTTTTCAGCCTGCCGAATTTCAGCCCCGCCGTGCTCTTTGGCGTCGGCGTGAACCTCACGTACTACGGCGTGATCTTCGTGCTCAGTCTCTACCTCCAGCACATCCGCGGCTATTCCGCCTTGCTGGCCGGCCTCGCTTTCCTGCCGCTGACCGGCGGCTTCATCGTCGCCAATATCGTCAGCGGCTGGATGATCGGCAAGTTCGGGGTGCGCACGCCGATGGTCGTCGGCTCGGCCATCGGTGTCGTCGGCTTCGCCCTGCTGGCGCGACTGGATGCGAACAGTGCCTATGTTGCGATGCTACCGGCCTTCCTGCTGATTCCCGCCGGCATGGGCCTCGGTGTTCCGGCGATGACCACCGCGATCCTTTCCAGCGTCGAGAAAAGCTGGTCAGGCACCGCGTCGGCCGTGCTCAACGCCGCGCGCCAGGCCGCGGGCGCGATCGGCGTGGCCTTTTTCGGTGCCCTCGTCGGTGGCGGCCTGCCGCGTATCGTGCCCGGCATGCATACCGCCGCGCTCGTCTCCAGCGGTATCCTCGTCGGCGCCTTGTTCCTCGCCATCTTCGGTATCCACCGCGAGGACCATTCCTCCATCAAGGACCGTACCGCCGATGAGCCGACATAGCGCCACCATCCGCTGGACACGCGGCGAAGATTCCTTCGTCGACCAACGCTATAGCCGCCGGCACACCTGGCAATTCGACGGTGGCAGCGAAGTGACCGCATCGTCATCGCCACATGTCGTGCCACTACCGTATTCCGATCCGGTCGCCGTCGATCCGGAAGAAGCCTTCGTCGCCTCGATCGCCAGTTGCCACATGCTCTGGTTCCTCTCGATCGCCGCGAAGCACGGGCACGTCGTCGACAGCTACATCGATGAAGCCTTCGGCACGATGGGCAGGAACGAGGAGGGACACATGGCGATCCTCCGCGTAACGCTTCGCCCGCACGTGGGCTTCGCTTCGCAGGCCCCCGATCCGGCGGCACTTAGTGCCTTGCACGATGAGGCTCACCATTCCTGCTTCATTGCCCACTCGGTGAAAACGACGATCAGCTGCGAGCCGATCATCGATCCCGTCTAGCCCACGGCGCTTCGACCTGGCACGAATCTTGGTTCCTCTTGTCCAGGGGAGGCCGGGCGGCGTCCGTCGGGGGCATGGAAAGCAGGTCTGGACCATCCCGGTCCGAAAGTGACCCTCGGCGCAAGTTTTCGCGTCAGCGGCCGATAGTCCTGAAGCCTAACTCCCACATGAACTAGACCATTCGTAAAGCTTGTGTTAAAGCCCGACGTTAAATTAGAATTATTCCCGCTGCTTTCATCATTCTGTAATCAATTGTGAAGGCGCTACTCACCATAAGTGAATAACTTGTTGTTTTAGAAGACTATGATCACTCCGATCCTCATCACCGTCCTGATCGCCCTGACTGCCCTTGCGGCGGTTTCGGTCAAGCGCATCCCGGAAGGCCAGGTCTATAGCCTGCGCCGCCTCGGCAAGCCGGCTGGCCTGCTGACCGCCGGGACGCATGTGGTGATGCCGTTGATCGAGCGCATCGTGCACAAGATCAATCTCAAGGGTCAGGTGCTGCGCTTCGAGGATCACCAGGCCGTCGCCGACGTTCGCGGCACCGTGTACTGGCAGGTGCTGGAGCCGGAGCGCGCCGACGCGGTGATCGACCATGCCGACGAACTGATCCGCGAGCGCGTGCTCGATGCGCTGCATGACGCCCGTTCCAACGCCGAAACCGCCGATCGCCGCGCGGTGGGTGCCCAACTGAAGCAGCTGATGAACGGCGTGCTCCGCGACAGCGGCATGCTGGTGACCCGCGTCGAACTCGACGCTGCCTGAGTCGCCTCGCTGTCTTCCTGAAGCCCGCCGCATGGCGGGCTTTTTTTGTGGCATTAATCAGGGGCCACCCGGATACTTGCCGCCCTCACGCCCACGGGAACCCGCGATGTCCGGCCGCGACGCACTGCAGAACCAGCTCGAAAAAGGCGCCGCCGGCCTGGGAATCACGCTGTCCGCCGAACAGGTGGCCCTGTTGCTCGACTACCAGGCCCTGTTGCAGCGCTGGAACGGTGCCTACAACCTCACTGCCGTGCGCGATCCGGCCGGCATGATCACCCGGCACCTGGTCGATTCGCTGGCGATCGCGCCCTACGTCGAAGGCGCCACCCTGGCCGACCTCGGCACCGGTCCGGGCCTGCCGGGCATCCCGCTGGCGATCCTGGCGCCCGAGCGCGAGGTATTGCTGGTCGATTCGAACGGCAAGAAGGTGCGTTTCCTGCGCGAGGCGATCCGCTCGCTGAAGCTCGCGAAGGTGCGCTCCGCGCAAAGCCGCGCGGAGGAGGTCGAAGGGCAGTTCGACTGCATTACCGCGCGCGCCTTCGCCAGCCTGGCCGACATGCTCGGCTGGGGCGGACACCTGCTGGCGCCCGGCGGCACCTGGCTCGCCATGAAGGGAAAACACCCCGCCGAGGAGCTCGATGGCGTGCCGGCGGGCTTCCGGGTCGAGGCGATCCATGCACTGTCGGTGCCGGGGCTGGATGCGGAGCGACACCTGGTCGTCATCCGCCGGGGCTAATCTCGACGATTCTCGGCGGCAAAGCGGCCGCGATGCTAACCTAGCGCCCTTTCCGCGCACGGCATCGACGACTTCATGGCCCGCATCATCGCAGTCGCCAACCAGAAAGGCGGCGTCGGCAAGACCACTACCTCCGTCAACCTTGCCGCGGCCCTGGCCGCGGCGAAGCGCAAGGTCCTGCTCGTCGACCTGGACCCGCAGGGCAACGCGACCATGGCCTCGGGCGTCGACAAGCACGAGGCCAAGCCGAACGGCTGCGAAGTGCTGCTCGACGAAGCCACCGTCGCCGAAGCCATCGTGCGCACCGAGGCGCTTTACGACCTGCTGCCCGGCAACGGCGACCTGACCGCCGCCGAACTCAAGCTGATGGACGCGCTGGCACGCGAGCATCGCCTGAAGGAGCAGCTGGCCAAGGTCGCCGACAGATACGACACGATCCTGATCGACTGCCCGCCGTCGCTGCACCTGCTGACGCTGAACGCGCTGACCGCCGCGCATGGCGTGCTGATCCCCGTGCAGTGCGAATACTTCGCGCTGGAAGGCCTGTCCAGCCTGCTCGACACGATCAAGGCGGTACGCCAGCGACTCAACCCGACCCTCGAGGTCGAAGGCCTGCTGCGCACCATGTACGACGTGCGCAACAACCTCGGCAACGAGGTTTCCGCCCAGCTCATCCAGCATTTCGGCGACAAGGTGCTGCGCTCGATCATCCCGCGCAACGTGCGCCTGGCCGAAGCGCCGAGCCACGGCCAGCCGATCCATCTGTATGACCGCAGTTCGCGCGGCGCCATCGCCTACGTCGGCCTCGCCGGCGAAGTCATCCGGCGCGAGCGCAACCAGGCGGCCAGCGACAACGCCTCGGCACAGGAGGCCGGCAGCCACGATGCCGACCCGGCGCCGCACGACGCCGCCCCGACCCACTAGGAGTTTTCATGGCACCGAAGAAAAGAGGCCTGGGACGCGGTCTGGATGCGCTGCTCGGCAGTGGCGACGACAACACGCCGTCGGTGATCGAACAGGAAGGCGAGCTGCGCAATATCCCGATCCAGCAGATCCGGCCCGGCAAGTACCAGCCGCGGCGCCACTGGAACGACGAAGCGCTGGACGAACTGGCCGCCTCGATCAAGGCGCAGGGCCTGATCCAGCCGGTGGTGGTCCGCTCGATCGGCAAGGACAGCTACGAGCTGATCGCCGGCGAACGCCGCTGGCGCGCGGCGCAGCGCGCCTCGATGAGCGAGATCCCGGCCCTGGTCAAGGACGTGCCCGAGCAGTCCGTACTCGCCATGGCCCTGATCGAGAACATTCAGCGCCAGGAGCTGACCCCGCTCGAAGAAGCGCAGGCGCTCAAGCGCCTGATCGACGAATTCGACCTGACCCACCAGCAGGCCGCCGACGCGGTCGGCCGCTCGCGCGCCGCCGTCTCCAACCTGCTGCGCCTGATGGACCTGCCCGAGTCGATCAAGACCATGCTCGATGAGGGCAAGCTGGAAATGGGCCACGCCCGTTGCCTGCTGACCCTGCCGGCCTCGGTGGCGGAGCCATTGGCCCTGGAAGCCTCGCGCAACGGCTGGACCGTGCGCGAACTGGAAGAAGCCGCCCGCCGTGCGCAACAGGCGCCCAAGGGCAAGGCGAAGACGACGTCCGCGCCGGACGCCAATATCGCCAACCTCGAGCGGGAACTGGCCGAACGCTTCGCCACCCGCGTCGAACTGGCCCATCGACGCGGCGGCAAGGGCAAGCTGGTGATCCATTACCACAGCCTCGATGAGCTGGACGGTATCCTCAGCAAAGTTCGCTGATCCTGTAAGGAATTGCCCGTGCCCACGGTCCAGAAGGATGTGAACCCGAAGCAGCGACAATACGACGCCATGGTCCGCGCCTGCGCCGGCGACCTCTATCGCTTTGCGTATTGGTTGTGCAGGCAGGACGCGCTGGCCCAGGACCTGGTGCAGGAAACCTTCCTGCGCGCCTGGAAGAACCTCGACGCCCTGCGTGACGCCGCCGCGGCCAAGCCGTGGTTGTTCACCATCCTGCGTCGGGAACACGCGCGGCTCTACGAACGCAAGCAGTTCGACACCGTGGAACTGGACGATACGGTGCCCGAGGAAGCCGCCTGGGCCAGCCCGGAGCGCAGTGGCGATGCCGCCGGGATTCGCGAGGCGATGATGAAGCTGCCGGAAAAATACCGCGAACCGCTGGCCATGCAGGTTCTCGGCGGGATGAGCTGCGACGAGATCGCCGCCGCCACCGACCAGCAACCCGGCGCGGTGATGACCCAGCTGTTCCGCGCGCGCCAACAACTGAAAGCCCTGTTGCAGGGCAAAGCGACGTCGGAAGGAGGCCTCGCATGAACTGCCTTCAATTCCGCCGCCAGATCGGCGCCGAACCCCAGTCCCGCGATCCGGAGCTGCTCGCCCACCGCGATGAGTGCGCGCAATGCATGGCGGTCTGGCAGCGCGCCCAGCGCTTCGAACAGGAACTGATGGCCGCGATGGCGGTAACGGTCCCCGAGGGCCTGGTCGACCGCGTGCTGCTGGCCCAGTCCACCGGTGCCCGCCAGCGCCAGGTCAGCCACCGGCGTGGCTGGCTGGCGATCGCCGCCAGCGTGCTGATCGTGGTCGGCGGCGGCAGCATGGTCTGGCGGCAGACCCTTTCCGGCTCGCTGCCAACCCTTGCGGTGGACCATATGGCCGGCGAAATGGGTTCGCTGGCGATGACCCAGGCCATCCCGCCGAACAGCGTCACCGCGGGTTTCGCTGCCCGCGGACTGAGCCTGCGCGGGCCGATGCCGGGCGGCATCACCTATGTACACGACTGCCGGGTCGGCTCGTATGCGGCCGTCCACCTGGTCTCGCGGGTCGGCAACATGCCGGTGGTCGCGCTCTACCTGCCCAACAAGAAGATTGCCGCGCCGGACGGTTTCGAGCGTGACGGCTGGAAGGGTCGTGAGTTGCCACTGCGCGACGGCACCCTGATCGTGCTCGCCCGGCATCCGAGCGAACAGCAGCTGGACACCGCCGAAAGCGACTGGCGCGCGGCGATCGACGGCTTCGACAGCCCGGTGCTCAGCCAGCTCTGAGCGGTGGATCGGCGGGTTTCCTGCAGCGCGCGCACGCATAAGCGATAATACGCGCCGACCTCCATATCCCCGGAACCGCGTAATGACTCAGCTTGCCGTGGTCGTGCCCGTCTTCAACGAGCGCGACAACATCCCGCCGCTGCTGGCCGAGATCGCCACGGCGCTGCGCGGCCGGATCGACTTCGAGATCATCTACGTCGACGACGACAGCAGCGACGACAGCGTGGCCGTGCTCACCGCGGCCCGCGCCACCTATCCGGAACTGCGTGTCATCAAGCACCTGACCCGCAGCGGGCAGAGCACGGCAGTGTGGAATGGTGTGAACGCCGCGCGTGCGCCGTGGATCGCGACGCTGGACGGCGACGGCCAGAACGACCCGGCCGATATTCCCAGGCTGCTTGCCGCCCGCGACGACGCGGCACCCGACGTCCGGCTGTTCGCCGGCTGGCGCACCACGCGTCGCGACAGCTTCAACAAGCGGATTTCCTCGAAGGTTGCCAACGCGGTGCGTTCGCGCATGCTGCGCGATGCGACACCGGACACCGGCTGCGGGCTGAAACTGTTCGAGCGCGAGATATTCCTGCGGCTCCCTTACTTCGACCATATGCACCGTTACCTGCCGGCGCTGGTCAGGCGTGCCGGCTATTCCAGCACCAGCGTGCCCGTCGGCCATCGTCCGCGCACGGCGGGCACCTCGAAGTACGGCATGCTCGACCGCCTGTGGGTCGGCCTGGCCGATCTGCGTGGCGTGGCCTGGCTGATGCGCCGGGCCAAGATCACCCGTACCGAAGAGCTCTGAGCCGCCGCTACGGCGCTCGCGCGGCCAGATCCACCGCCGGCTGCCACAGGTCCAGCGCGATCCGCGTTCGCTCGCGTCCCAGCTCGATCAGCTCGCGGGCGCGATAGAACGCGTACGCGGTGGACACGTTGCGCGGAATCTCGATCAGCAGGTCCGGGTGATACGCAGCCAGCCGCAGGCGGCCGAGGTTGGCCTGCATCAGGTCCATCGACTGGGTCATCAGCTCGAACATCCCCGGATCGCGTGGCTTGGCTTCGCTATGCGGGATCAACCGGCCGACGAACTTGCCGATGCGATGGCGATAGCCGCTGTCCTCGTCCTCTTTCGCCGCGACATCCCGCACCGGCGTCTTCTGTACTTCGGCGATGCCATCGACGCTGATGGCGACGATATAGTCCGCCTCCTCGCGCATCAGCGGCATCACCGGCACCGGGTTCAACAGGGCCCCGTCAACCAGTCGACGGCCGTTCTGCAGGTGCGGGCGGAACAGGGTCGGGATCGCGATCGAGGCACGGATGGCATCGAATAACGGGCCACGCGTCAGCCAGACCTCGCGCTCGCGGTCCAGGTCGGTGGCGACCGCGGTGAAGGTGATCGGCAGATCCTCGATATTTACCTCGCCGATCAGTTCGCGCAGCGCGCCCATGATCTTCTCGCCCTTGATGAAGCCGCCGCCGGAGAAGCTCCAGTCGACCAGGCGCAGCATGTCGAACTTGGCCAGCGCGCTGACCCAGTCGCGATAGACGTCGAGCTTGCCCATGGCATAAATGCCACCGATCAGCGCGCCCATCGAACAGCCGGCGATCGAGGCGATCTCGAAACCACGCGCTTCCAGCTCCTCGATGGCGCCGATGTGGGCCAGACCCTTGGCGCCGCCAGCACCCAGGGCAAGGGCGATACGCGGGCGCAACGCCTGGCCGCTCGCGGACGGCAGCGCGCCAGTTTCGGCAATATCCAGGTCGGTCATGCGGATCTTCTAGGCTTTCTGCTGGTAACCGGTCAGCGCGAGTTGAAGGAGGATTTTCATCTCCTCGCGCAACGGCAATGGCGCGACGATCTCCGCGTCCGGGCCGTACTTGAGCACGTCCATCAGTAGTTCGCGCGAATTCGAATAGGGCACCTTCAGTTCATAACGCCCGTCCGGCAGCCATTCGCCCTTTTGCTGCGAATGCCAGTGTTCGTCGGCGACCCAGCGCGCGGCGTGCGAGGAGAAGCGGATCGTCGCCCAGGCCTTCGGCTTGCCGGCGAAGATGCCGTAGCTGGAAGCGAGCAGATCGTTGAGCTCCGGCTCGGCGACATCGATCGCCAGGTCGGTGGTCGCCTGCGGTTCGGCGATGCGGTCGACGGCAAAGCTGCGCAGCGCCTCGCGGTCGTGGTCCCAGACGTCGAGGTACCAGTTGTCGCGGTAATGGGTCAGCCGCTGCGGCGAGACGGTGCGCCGGCTGTCGGCATTGGTCGTGCGCGCGCGGTAGCGGAATTTCAGCTGGCGACGCTCGAGTACCGCGCCGGCGACCATGCGGAAGACCTGCTGGTCCATCTTGCGCGCGCCCCAGGAAATCACCCGGATGCGATCGACCGGCAAGGCCTTGCCGCTGCCGTGGTCGGACAGCAGCCGTTCGATACGTTGCTTGAACGGCGCCAGCGCGCCGGCCAGTACCCCGGGGTCGGAGCGGCCGATCAGTTCGTTCAGCGCCATCAGCGCGGCCAGCTCGTCGCTGGTCAGCCATAGCCCGGGCAATTCGAAACTGTCGCCCTCGCCCGATTCGTAACGGAACGCCGCCTGGTCGCCGGAAACGCTCTGCACCGGCGCGCCCAACCCGTCACGGAGGAAGGCAATGTCCCGGTACAGCGTCGCCCGCGAGCATTCCAGTTCGTCCATCAGCCGTGCCAGCGGCACAGGGTAATGCGCCGACTTGAGCAGCCGGTGCAAGGTCAGAATGCGCTCGTAGCGGTCCATGGAAGTCGCCGGCGGTAGTGCGGGTACGATGGGGACAATGTGGCCGAAGACGCATGACGCGGGCGTCTACGACCTCCAAGAGACGCAAGCATGAGCCCGCCGGGCCTCCAGCCGCAAGCGCCGGACGTTCACGTGGCCTGCAAGGGCGCCGGGACAGGCTCGGCGCGCCGACAGCACACACATCGAGACAAGGGGGCCGGAATGACATGGCAGGCATGGGCAACGGTGGCGATCATCGTGGTAACGATGGGCCTGTTCGCCAGCGAACGGATCCGGATCGATCTGGTCGCCCTCATCTCGCTGGGAGCGCTGGTCGTGCTCGGCATTGTCACCCCCACCGAGGCCCTTTCCGGTTTCAGCAACGAGGCCACGGTGACCGTGGCGGCGATGTTCGCGCTGAGCCTGGGCCTGGAGCGGGCCGGCGCACTGGAGCCCCTGATCCGCCAACTCAGCCGGATTCGCCGGCCCTGGGTGCTGACGCTGGCCCTGATGCTGGCGATCGCGCCGATCGGTGCCTTCGTGAAGAACATCGCCCTGGTCGCGATGTTCCTGCCGCTGGCCCTGCGTATCTGCGCCCGCACCCATACCTCGCCCGCCCGCGTGCTGATGCCGATGGCATATGCGGCGCAGATGGGTGGCGTGTGCACCCTGATCGGCACCTCGTCGAACCTGCTCGCCGATTCGCTGGCGACCAGGCACGGACTGCCACCCTTCGGCATCTTCGAGTTCACCCGCATGGGCGCGGTGCTGGCGGTGGCCGGCATTGCCTACCTGATGATCGTCGGCCGCTGGCTGCTGCCGCGCGAGGTCGCCACCCAGATGGACGTGCCGACGGACATCGGCAAATACGTGGCTGAACTGCGCATCGGCGAAGGCTCGTCGTTGATCGGCGCGACCATCGCGGACGCGAAGCTCGCCGACACCCATGGCGTATATCCCCTCGAACTGCTCCGTGGCGACAAGCACATGTGGTCGCCGCGATCGCAGCAGTTGCAGGCAGGCGATGTGCTCCTGGTTCGCGGGGAATGGGAAAAGATCGAGGAATTCCGCCGCCGGGCGACGCTGGAGAATACGCATGGACAAGACGCGGGCGACAACGATCGTCCGCGCGTGCTGGTCGAGCTGATGATCGCCCCTGCCAGTAGCGCCGAGGGCATGGAGCTGGGCCGCATCGACCTCGAATGGCGCTATGCCGGCCAGGTCCTCGCCGCGCACCGGCGCGGCCACATCCTGCGCGAACAGCTGCGCGACATGACGCTGGCGATCGGCGACGTCCTGCTGCTGACGGTCGACGAGGAAGCGCTCTCGCGCCTGCGCGCGGACGATCGTTTCGTGGTGTTGAGCGAGCGCGAACCGGCGCCCGGTTCGCCGGGCCGTGCCCTGGTCGCGGTCGGCATCATGACCGCGGTCGTCGTCGCCTCCGGCATGCGCTGGCTGCCGATCCCGGTGGCGGCGATCTGCGGTGCCGTGCTGATGGGCCTCTGCGGCTGTTTCGGGCGCAAGGATATCTACCAGGCCATGGACTGGAAGATCATCGTGCTGCTCGGTGCGATCCTCCCGCTCGGCATCGCGATCGAGCATACGGGACTATCCCAGGTCGTGGTCGACGCCGGCATGCGCGTGGTCGGCGACCACGGTCCGCTGGCCGCCCTGCTGATGGTCTACCTGCTTACCGCCCTGTTGACCGAACTGATGGGGCATAACCCCTCGGTGGTACTGATGGTCGGCATCGCCGTGGCCATCGCCCATGCCATGCACGCCAGCCCACGCCCCTTCGTGGTCGCGGTGGCCTTCGCCGCGGCGACCTCGTTCGCCACGCCGGTGGGCTACCCGACCAATACGATGGTTTATTACGCCGGCGGTTACCGGTTCGTGGATTTCATGAAAGTCGGGATTCCGCTGATCGGCCTGTTTTGCGCACTCTCGATGTGGCTGATTCCGATCTTCTGGCCATTTACCCAGTAACGGGTTTGCGTCACGACCGGATAGGCGTAAAGATGGCCGGCGAGCCTCTGATCCAAGGCACGCAGGCGTCACTCTTGCGGCGCCGGGCGGCACCGATGGCGGACCTTCTGGACATCATGCCGCCTACGTGCAATAGATCAGAGGCTCCCCCGCCCGCGATCGCGATCCCCCAAGGTATGCCCCGGACGATGCCAGACCACGAAGCCGATGATGCGCCGATGAAGACCGCGCAGGATCGACGCGCCCCGATAGCATCCGGCGCGGCGGCGACGCGCTACGCCACCGCATTGCTGCATGTGCTGACCGCCACCGGCTATGGGCTGTGGATGGTGCTCGGCGCGGCGCTCGCGCTGGGCGTGTATTCGGACGGCCGTGGCGACGTACTCGCGCCGCTTGGCATCGGCCTGGTCTTTGTCAGCGTCGGCCTGGTCGCCGCCTGCATGCGCCTGGCTTTCGCTGCCGACTGGCACGGCTGGAACCCGATGCGCACCGCGCTCCCCTCGCGCGAAGGCATGATCGCCATGGCCAATTACCTGCCGATGCTCGCCGTGGCGGGGTTGGCACGGGGCGACAACGAATTCTGGGCGACCCGGCTGGCCGGTGCCGCCCTGCTGCTGTGCAGCCTGGCGACCCTGATCTACACCGCCCGCGGCGCCGCGCGGCGCCTGTCGGTGCGCGACCCCACCCTGGCCATGTTGCCGGTGGGACGCACCATTGCCGCCCTGTTCGCCGGCAGCCTGTGGTTCTGGCTGTGTGTCTCCCTGCAGAGTGACGATGGCGGCGAGCCGCCGGACGTCAGCTTGTGGCGGCTGGTACTGCTCGCGGTCGCCCTGGCCCTCGGAATCGTCGAGGGGGCGCGCTGGAAGGCCCTGCAGCGACAGGTCCCTGAACGTGGCAGCGTGCTCCACCTGGGCCCTGGAGCGAGCGAAATATCCCTTCTTGGTCAACGATTTATCGCCGCATCCCTGGCCGTGGGGCTACCCTGCCTGCTGCTGGTGGTTACCGGGTCCGGCACCCTGGGTGCTGGGTTCGCCGCCGTGGCCGCGTTAAGCTGTGTCCTCGGCCAGTGCCTTGAGCAGCGCCTCTACAGCGCCGCCTACGCCAGGTTCGCAGACAGCCAGCGTTAATACCGATCGCCCAACATAGCGGCGGTCACAGCCGGCCTCGTTCTGCCTCGATCGAAATCCCCTCGACCTTCCCTAGAACTGACCCCGGATCCATCATGAAAAAAACCTTGCTTGCGACATTATTGCTGTTTACCGCGGCGCCCTTCGCCGCCCAGGCCCAGGACGCCAATGCCAACACGGCCCCGACCGATCCGAACGCAGCGAGCAATCCCGGCGCCAACGGCGGCTGGAAAGGCTCGGGCGAATTCGGCTTCGCCGATTCCAGCGGCAACACGCGCTCACAGAACATCAACGCCAAGCTCGGCCTGAGCCAGGAAAACGAGTTGTGGAAAAACAACTTCTTCCTCAACGGACTGCGCTCGAAGGGTGAAGTATCCCTGGTTGATTCCAACGGCGAGACCATCTCCAAGTACGGCACCACCGCCAACCGCTACGACACCGGTGCCTCGGTCGGCTACAAGTTCGACCCGCGCAGCTACCTGGTTACCGCGGCGCGTTACGAGCACGACGATTTCGGCTCGAATATCTGGCAGGGCATCGTCTCGATCGGCTACGGCTACATCGCCTTGAAGAATGAGCGCGCCGAGCTCTCCTTCGAAATCGGCCCCGGTTTCAAGCGCTACCAGCCAGCCAACAGCACGACGGTCGTCGATCCAGGCCCGCCCCAGGTTACCGTCATCACGCGCCCATCCGCGGAAAGCGAAGTGGTCGGCCGTGGCCTGGTCAACGGCAAGTACCGGCTGACCGACAACACCGCACTGGAAGACACGCTGCTGGTCGAAGCAGGCTCGAAGAACCAGTACTACCAGAACGACGCCGGACTCTCGGTCAGCATGACCCGCAAGCTTGCCCTGAAACTTGGCTATCAGCTGCGCTACAACAGCGATACCACGCCCGGCACCGTCAGCCTGGACAAGCTGTTCACCACCAACCTCGTCTACAACTTCTGATCCAACCTGTAAGTGTGGGAGCGAACCCTGTTCGCTCCCACAATGCACTGCGGCCGCGAATTGCGGGACAATTCACTCCCCGCCGTACCGTCGCACCGAAGGACCCCGATGAACCCGACCCTGCGTATCGCCACGCGCAAGAGCGCGCTTGCCCTGTGGCAGGCGGAGCATGTCGCCGCGCTGCTGCGCCAGGCGCATCCGGGCCTGATCGTCGAGCTGGTGCCAATGACCACGCGTGGCGATGAGATCCTCGATCGTCCGCTTGCCACCATCGGTGGCAAGGGTCTGTTCCTCAAGGAACTCGAAGTCGCGATGCTGGAAGATCGCGCCGATATCGCCGTGCATTCGTTGAAAGATGTACCCGCCGGACTCGAGCCCGGCCTCGCCCTGTCCGCGATCCTGCCGCGCGCCGATGCCGCCGACGCCTTTGTCAGCATGCATCACACCCACCTTTCCGACCTGCCCCATGGCGCGCGCGTCGGCACCTCGTCGCTACGTCGCCAGGCCCAACTGCGCGCCGCGCGACCGGACCTGCAACTCATCGACCTGCGTGGCAATGTCGGCACCCGCCTGGCCAAGCTCGATGCCGGTCATTACGACGCCATCATCCTTGCCTGCGCGGGCCTGGAACGCCTCGGCCTCGGCGAACGCATCCGCTCGCGCCTCATCGCCCCCGAATGGCTGCCCGCCCCCGGCCAGGCTGCCATCGCCATCGAAATCCGCGCCGGCGACACCCGCGTCGCCGACCTGATGAGCGCGCTCGACGATCCCGAAACCCGCCTCGCCGTCACCGCCGAGCGCGCCATGAACGAAACCCTCGGCGGCAGCTGCACCGTCCCCGTCGCCGCCTACTGCACGGTCGCCGAACGCGGCCTCACCCTGCACGGCCTGGTCGGCAACGCCGAAACCGGCGAACTGCTACGTGCCCACGCCGAAAGCCCCACCGACTCCCCGCGCGAACTCGGCAAACAGGTCGCGGCCATGTTGCTGGAACTGGGTGCGGACGAGTTTCTGCAGGAGCATCGCTAAGCCCTCGCCTATCGGTGTCTTCCATACGCTGGTGCTGATGCTGCTTGCCACATAGTAACGCTGACGTTACTATGTAAAAAAGTGCAAGGAAGCACACATGACGATACGCGTTGAGGAATACACGAGGGGCGATGGATCCAACCCTTATCGAAAGTGGTTTGACCGGTTATCCGTTCCGGCAGCCCAAAAGGTCATGAAGATTTCGACAAAGTTGATGCTCGGCAATACGTCGGGGCTCAAGCCCGTCGGCCATGGTGTGGCGGAATGGAAGGTCGATTGGGGCGCCGGCCTGCGTGTATATGTCTACCAGGACGGCAACACGCTGATCCTGCTTTTGGGCGGAAGCGATTCAAAACAGAAGCAGCAACCGGCCATCGACGAAGCCATTTCGCTTGCTACGGAGTACAAGACTAGAAAAAAGGTCGATGCGAGGCGCTTGGCAAACGAAATAAGACGAGCAGCTACCGACAAAGGTCAAAAAGGTCGTGGCGCTGGCAAGAGGCACTAGCGAAGTGGACTGGCGAGTTGGAACAAAGGAGTAGGAAATGGCAGCGCTTAGTATCGATTATCGCGAAACGGTGATTGCACGAATCCAGCGCGAGCCTGAGTTTGCGCGTGCGTTGCTCGAAGATGTCATCAACATGACCGCGAACGGTGAAGCCGCCGAGGCCCGCGAAACGTTACGCATGCTTGTCCACGCATCTGGTGGATTCGAATCAATGGCCGAACGCACGCACATCAATGCCAAGTCACTGCATCGCATGCTGGGTCCGAAGGGCAACCCGGCATTTAGTGCAGTGTCAACCGTTATGGCCGAGATATCGCAGAGCATTTTGCACGCAAGAGCTTCTATCCAGCTGGAAGCGGCTACCTGAATGCGCTGGCTTGCGTCACGGAAGCCGACGGGCCGCTAGGGGTCGTCGGCATTCAGCGTGGCTAGCCGGTCAGTACCGGCCGTTACCGACTAGACGTCGGGGAGCTGGGTTTAGAGCAATGCACTACTTGTATTCGAGTCGCTAGCCCGTAGTACAACAAGCCTCCCAACAACGAGCCGGTGAACCAGCCGTAGTCGTAGAACCAGGGGAAGGCCTCGCTGCCCAGCGACATCAGGGTGAGTGCCACGGGGACGCCGAAGGCGATAAAACCCGCGCGATGCCATGCCGGATATACGCCATGGCGGTACAGGCTGATCAGATCGAGCGTCTGTCGCCGGACCAGGAAATAGTCCACCAGCATGATCCCGCCGATGGGTCCCAGCAGGCTGGAGTAGGCCAGCAGCCAATGGGAATAGACGGTCTCCAGACTCGTGTCGGAGACGAGCAGGCCGAGTTTCTTCAAGAGCTCATGCGCCATCAGGGCCATGCCGACATGGCCGGTAAGGATGATGGCGGTGGTCCGGTTGATCCGCCGGGGCGCGATGTTCTGGAAGTCGTTGGTGGTCGAGACGATATTGGCCGCCGTAATGGGGGACAGGGTGGCGACGACGATAAGCGCCATCGCGACGGCCACCAGGACAGGATTCTGGATATGGCCGATCAACCCGATCGGGTCGGAGACGGTTTCGCCGACCAGGGATGCCGACGCCGCGGTCATCACCACGCCCAGCGCGGCAAACAGGAACATGGTCAGGGGCAACCCGAGCACCTGCCCGACGATCTGGTCCTTCTGGCTCCGCGCATAACGGCTGAAGTCCGGGATGTTCAATGACATGGTGGCCCAGAAGCCGACCGTCACGGTCAGCGCAGCGAAGAAGTAACCCGCGCCGCTCGCTCCCACCGGCCGCTTCGGTGGCTGTGCCAGCAATGCCGTCATCGATGACGACAACGAACCAGTCGCTCAGCGACTAGCCGGGCTCACCGAATACCAGTATTGGGGCTCAGCTATCAGGAGCACGCAACAGCTGCCTGACCGCCGCAAGATTGCGCCGGCTGACTTCGGGCATGACTTCAGTGCCGGCGAGGCGGGCGAGGACGCGGCCGTCGGGAAGGGTTTTCAGGCCGAGCAGGCGGCGTTGGGGGACAAGGCAGTTGCGATGCAGGCGAACGAAGTGGCTGGCGTGGGACTGTTCGAGCTGGCGTAGCGATTCGTCGATCAGCAAGCTGCCGCCGCGATGGTGGACTTCGACGTATTTTTCGTCGGCCAGCAGGTAGAGCACTTCGTCGAGGTCGATGCGAGTGCGTTCGCCGCCAGCGCGCGCGTGC
>DASYLE010000216.1:0-44192 GCA_036009745.1 Luteibacter sp.
GCGAGCGTCGACAGGCACTGCGGCGCGAACACGTACCAGGCGAGCAGCGACAAGGCCGTGGCCAGCGACCACTGATGGGAAATCAGCGGCCCCAGCTGCGCGGCGACCGCGTCGTCGGTGCCGGACATCGCATAGACCGTACCCAGCGCGGCCACGGCGACTTCGCGCGCGGCCAGGCCGGGGATCAGCGCGATGCAGATCTGCCAGTTGAAGCCGATCGGCGCGAATACATATTCCAGCCAGTGGCCGATGCGGCCGGCAAGGCTGTAATCGATCGCCGGCTGGGTGGCGCCGGCCGGCGGTCCCGGGAAGCTGGACAGGAACCAGAGCAGCACGGTCAGCGCGAGGATGATGCCGCCGACACGCTTCAGGAATATCTTGGCGCGCTCCCACAAACCGAAGGCGATATCGCGCACATGCGGCACGCGATACGACGGCAGCTCCATGATCAACGCGTGCTCGCTCTTGTCGCGGCGGAAGCGCTTCATGACGAAAGCGACGACGAGCGCACTGGCGATACCGGCGAAATACAGCGCGAACAGCACCACGCCCTGCAGGTTAAACACGCCCCATACCGCACGATTCGGGATAAAAGCCGCGATCAGCAAGGTGTACACCGGCAGGCGCGCCGAGCAGGTCATCAGCGGCGCGACCAGGATCGTGGTCAGGCGGTCGCGCGGATCGGAAATACTGCGCGTGGCCATGATCCCGGGAATCGCGCAGGCGAAGCTGGACAGCAGCGGGATGAAGGCACGGCCGGTTAATCCGACCTTGAACATCATGCGATCGAGCAGGAAAGCGGCGCGTGGCAGGTAGCCCGATTCCTCGAGTATCAGGATGAACAGGAACAGGATCAGGATCTGCGGCAGGAAGACCAGTACCGCACCCAGTCCCGCGAAAATGCCGTCGGCGACCAGGCTGTGCAGCGCACTGTCGGCCGGCAGGAACCCGCTGACCCAGGCGCCGAGCGCGGCGATGCCGGCGGTAATCCCGTCCATCACCGGCTGTGCCCAGGAGAACACGGCCTGGAAGATGAAGAACATCAGCGCGGCGAGGATCGCCAGGCCGAACACCGGATGCAGCACCCAGCGATCGATGGCATCGTCGATCTCGGCGGTCTGGCGCGGCACCGTGACGGTGGCGTCCAGCAGGGCACGTACCTGGGCATGCAGGTCGGCCTTGTCGGCGATCGAGGTTTCCACCGCCGCGGCGGCGGTGGGCATATCGCCATCGATGCGCTCGACCAGGGCCTTCGCGCCACCGCGCTGCACAGCGACGGTTTCGACCACGGGTACGCCAAGCCGGCGCTGCAGTTCGGCGGTGTCGATGACGATGCCACGGCGCCGTGCCGCGTCCATCATGTTCAGTGCCAGCACCACGGGACGGCCGAGCCGCTTCACTTCGAGCACGAAGCGCAGGTGCAGACGCAGGTTGGTGGCGTCGGCGACGCAGACGATCAGGTCGGGCGCGGCTTCGCCGGGGTAGCGGCCATGGCACACATCGCGGGTGATCGCCTCGTCCGGGCTGGTGGCGTCGAAGCTATAGGCGCCCGGCAGGTCGATCACATGCAGGGTGCGGCCGGAGGGTGCCACGAAGCGGCCTTCCTTGCGCTCGACGGTGACGCCGGCGTAGTTGGCCACTTTCTGGCGGCCGCCGGTGAGCTGGTTGAACAGCGCCGTCTTGCCGCAGTTCGGGTTGCCCACCAGGGCGATACGCAGGGTGGATGCGCTCATGTGAGTTCCAGTGTCACAGTGACGCGCGCTGCTTCGCTACGGCGCAGGGCGAAGCGGGTCGAGCCGATCTGGACCAGCAGCGGGTCCGCACCCAGCGGGCCGCGGGCGACGATGCGTACCGGCTCCCCCGGGACAAAGCCCAGGTCGCGCAGGCGTTGCGCAATGAGATCGGCAGGATGGGCATCTTCGACGTCATCGACCACGGCGGGTGCGCCTTTGGGTACCTCGGACAGGCGCACGTAGGTTTCTCGGGAATAAGAACGGTTCTCATTGTATCGCGTCGCCGGGGCCGGTGCATACGGCAGGTAATTGCGAGGGTTAGGGTGTACTCCGCAGGCTTACTTTCATCCAGGAGAAGGGAAAAAGCCGGGCGCGGTAAGATCAGGTTCTTTCGAAGGCGAGGTGGACATGGCCGGTTTCGTTTCCGTCAGGCGCAGGGGGCCGGTGGCCGAAGTGGTCATGGACCGGCCGGAGGTGCACAACGCCTTCGACGACCGCTTGATCGCCGAACTGACCGATACCCTGCTTGCCGTCGGCAACGATCCGTCCGTGCGCGTCGTCGTACTGACCGGCGAAGGCGCCAGTTTCTCGGCCGGGGCCGACCTGCAGTGGATGCGTGGCATGGCCGCGGCCAGCGAGAAAGAGAACCTCGGCGACTCGCTCAGGCTCGCCACCTTGATGCGGACCTTGCAGTTCCTGCCCAAGCCGACCGTCTGCCGGGTCAACGGCGCGGCCTATGGTGGCGGGGTCGGCCTGATCGCCTGCTGCGATATCGCGATCGCCGTGGACACGGCGAAGTTCGCCCTGACCGAGGTCAAGCTCGGCCTGGTGCCGGCGGTGATTTCCCCGTATGTCGTCGCCGCGATCGGCCTGCGCCATGCACGACGGCTGTTCCTCACTGGCGAAGCCTTCGGTGCGGAAACGGCACGGTCGCTCGGCCTGGTCCATGAAACCGTGGCGGCCGATGCGCTCGACCATGCGATCGGGCATACCCTCGCCCTGCTCGCCAAGGGCGGACCGAAAGCCCAGGTCGAGGCCAAGCACCTGGCCTTGCGCATGGGCGACATGGACGAGACGAAGGCGGCGGCCATCGATGCGGCCAATGCCGCGCTGATCGCGCGCATGCGTGTCTCGACCGAAGGCCAGCAAGGCCTGGGCGCCTTCCTGGACAAAACCCACGCGCCCTGGATCGACCACTCTTAAGAGGATGCACGCATGCTCGACCATCTCGGTATCCCGGTCATCGACTACGCCCGCAGCAAGGCGTTCTATCTCAAGGCGCTGGCCCCGCTAGGCCACGGCCTGATCATGGAAGTCACGCCCGAACAGACCGGCGACGGCTATGCCGGTGGCTTCGGCAGCGACGGCAAGCCGGCGTTCTGGATCGGCGAGGCCGACACCGTCGGTACCGGCGTGCATGTCGCCCTCACCGCCGGCAGCCGCGCCGCGGTCGACGCGTTTTATCAAGCGGCGCTGGCTGCCGGTGCTTCCGACAACGGCGGCCCAGGCCTCCGTCCCCATTATCATCCGGACTACTACGCTGCCTTTGTGCGCGACCCGGACGGGCACAACATCGAGGCGGTCTGTCACTCGCCCGCGGGCTGATCCCCGCTGTCGACCAGCCCGATGTCGATCAGCTTGTCGTCGCCGTCGAGCTTTAACGCTTCGCGGCGGACGACCCATTGGCCCATGCTCTTTTCCGCGACGATGAACACCCTGCCCTTGGCCTTGCTGCCGGTGACGGCGAAATTCAGATGTGCCTCGCCGCTGTCATTGGTGGTGCTGATGCTTCCCATGACGATACCGGTATCGAATGGCTGGCCCAGGACCGACATGGCGTTCGTATCGGCCTGGAGCCGTGCGTAGCCCAGCTTATAGGCGTCGGAGCGGCCCAGCATGGTGAAGATACCGACGACGAAAGCGCCGACGACGATGAAGACCAGCAGCACGATAGCGACCGTCTTCCGGCGGTTTACCCGCTTGTACGCAGGCCGTTCCTGCTTCATGCCCTCATCCACGATACTCATTGCGCCCGCCCCTTCCATCCCCCAGGTCCCGGGACCATAAGGCAAGGTGACGCCTGCATGCCACTACAACCTCTCGGATGCTGCGTCGCAACCCTCGGGAAACACCGAATCTGGTAGCGTTCGTGGTTTGCTCCATCACGGCAAGGCCAAGCATGTTCGACTGCATCCTGATCGCCAATCGCGGTGAAATCGCCTGCCGGGTGATCCGCACCTGCCGCCGGCTCGGTATCCGCACGGTCGCGGTGTATTCGCAGGCCGATGCCGATGCCCAGCATGTGCGCCTGGCCGATGTCGCCTATCCGATCGGCGGACCGCGACCGGCCGAATCCTACCTGCGCGGCGACGCCATCCTCGCGGTGGCGAAACAGACCGGCGCGCAGGCGATCCATCCCGGGTACGGCTTTCTTTCCGAGAACACCGACTTCGCGCGTGCCTGTGCCGAGGCCGGCATCGTCTTTATCGGACCGCGTCCGGAGAGCATCGATGCGATGGGCTCGAAGGCCGCCGCCAAGGCACTGATGGAAAAGCATGCGGTGCCGCTGGTGCCGGGCTACCACGGTGCCGACCAGGACCCGGTGCACCTTGCCGCGCAGGCAAGGAAGACCGGCTTCCCGCTGATGATCAAGGCCGCTTCCGGCGGTGGCGGCAAGGGTATGCGCATCGTCCGCGGCGAAGGCGAGTTCGCCGACGCGCTGGCCTCGGCGCAGCGCGAATCGGCCAACGCCTTTGGCGACACCCGGGTGATCCTCGAGCGTTACGTCGAGCATCCGCGACATATCGAGTTCCAGGTATTCGGCGATACCCACGGCAACGTGATCCATCTGAACGAACGCGAATGTTCGGCGCAGCGCCGCTACCAGAAGGTCCTCGAGGAGACGCCCTCGCCCTTCCTCGATGCCGCCCGGCGCGCGCGCATGGGCGAGGCGGCGGTGGCCGCGGCGCGGGCGGTCGACTATGTCGGCGCCGGCACGGTGGAGTTCATCGTCAGCCCGGACGGCGAATTCTTCTTCATGGAAATGAATACGCGGCTGCAGGTCGAGCATCCCGTCACCGAGGAAACCCTCGGCCTGGACCTGGTCGAATGGCAGCTGAGGGTCGCCTCGGGCGAAGCCCTGCCGCTGGCGCAAGACGATATCCATGCGCACGGCCATGCGATCGAAGTGCGCCTGTACGCGGAAGATCCCGAGCAGAACTTCCTGCCGGGCTCGGGCAAGCTGCTGAAGCTGCGGCTGCCGGCACGCACGCCGCACGTACGCATCGATGGCGGCGTGATCGAAGGCGATACGGTGACGATCTTCTACGATCCGATGATCGCCAAGCTCATCGTCCATGACGCGACGCGCGAACTGGCCTTCGAGCGCCTGCGCGAAGCCCTGGCCGCCTGCGATATCGTCGGGCCGAAATCCAATATCGCCTTCCTCGAGCGGCTCGCCCGCCATCCGGTGGTGACCGAAGGCCGTATCGATACCGGTTATCTCGACCGTCACCTTGACGAATTCCTGATCGGCGAACTGGCGCCGACGGACGGCCTGCTGTTCGCGGCCACCACCGCTGTCCTGCTTCGCGAGGAAGAAGCGGCCATCGTCGCCGCCGCCGGGTCGACCGACCCGCATTCGCCCTGGGCCCGCGCCGACGCCTGGCGTGTCGGCCATGCCGGCAAGCGACTGGTCGCACTGACCGTCAAGGAGCAGCGCTACGAGATCGAGGCGCATGGTCATGATGGGGTGTACCGGTTGCGCCATGGGGGAGCCATCAGTGAGGTCACCGGCGCGCGCCTCGATGACGAAGCGCTGAGCGCCCGCTTCGATGGGGTCGCGCGACGCCTGCCGGCAAGCGTCGACGAGCACCGCGTGATCGTCCACGACGATGCCGGTTACCGTCACGTCTTCGACCGTGCGGCGCCGTTCGCCTGGGCCAGCACCGAGGCCGTTGGCGGCAACCTGGTCGCCGCGCCGATGCCCGGCCGTATCGTGCTGGTCAAGGCCACTCCCGGCGACGTGGTCGCCGAGGGCCAGGAATTGCTGGTGATGGAGGCGATGAAGATGGAGCTCGCCTTGAAGGCACCACGCGCCGGCACCATCGAGTATGTCGGAGCCGCCGTCGGCGACTTCGTCGAGGCCGATGCCGTACTTGTCCGCTTCGTCGTCGCCTGAATCCTGGACCCCAGTCATGAGCTATCCCTCCTCCGTCCGCATCGTCGAAGTCGGCGCGCGCGACGGCTTGCAGAACGAAAAGACCCTGCTGCCGGCGGCGATGAAGATCGAGCTGATCGACCGGCTGTCGGCGACCGGCCTGCGCACGATCGAGGCGACCAGCTTCGTCAGCCCGAAATGGGTGCCCCAACTGGCCGATGCCGCCGAGGTCTTCGCCGGCATCAACCGGCGTCCCGGCGTCGAATACCCAGTGCTGGTGCCAAACCTGCAGGGCTACGAGCGCGCCCGCGCGGTCGGTGCCGAGGAGATCGCGGTGTTCACCGCCGCCTCCGAGGCTTTCAATCGCAAGAACATCAACGCCGGCATCGACGAGTCCATCGAGCGCTTCATCCCGGTGCTGGAACGTGCGCGCGCCGATGGCGTGAAAGTTCGCGGCTACGTCTCCACCGTACTCGGCTGCCCGTACCAGGGCGAAGTGGCGCTCAGCGACGTGGTCCATGTCGCGCAGCGCCTGCATGAACTCGGTTGCCATGAAATCTCGCTCGGCGACACCATTGGCGTCGGCACGCCGGAAAAAGCGCGCGCCATGCTGCGCGCGGTCGCCGGCACGGTACCCGTTGACGCGCTGGCCGTGCATTTCCATGACACCTATGGCCAGGCCCTGGCGAATATCCTGGCCTGCCTGGAAGAAGGCGTGTCCGTGGTCGACAGCGCGGTTTCCGGTACCGGCGGCTGCCCGTACGCCAAGGGCGCGACCGGCAATGTCGCCAGCGAGGACGTCGTCTACATGCTGCACGGCATGGGCATCGCCACCGGCGTGGACCTGGAAAGCCTGATCGATACCGGCATGTGGCTGTCCGGGGAACTCGGCCGGGTGACTTCCAGCCGTGTCGCCAGGGCGCGCAGGGCCTAAGATAGGGGTTTCCCAGGGGGAGCGTTCGCGTGATCAGACCATGCAGGTGGTTCGTCGGGCTGGCCTTGGGCCTGTCCGCATGCGCAGCGGCCGCTGCTCCCGTTGTATTGCTGCCGGCACGCGTCTGGACCGGCGACGGCGACGCGGTGCATACCGGCTGGGCCGTGCTGGTCGACAACGGCAAAGTCAGTGCGGTCGGCCCCGCCGACGGCATCGGCGCGCCGGCCGGCGCCGAACGGATCGAGCTGCCGGACACCACGCTGACGCCCGGCCTGACCGACCTGCATTCGCACGTTTTCCTGCATCCGTACAACGAGACCTCGTGGAACGACCAGGTGCTCAAGGAGCCGGAGGCCTATCGCACGCTCGAAGCCGCCGCCCATGCGCGCGATACCTTGCAGGCAGGCTTCACCACCTTGCGCGACCTTGGCACCGAAGGCGCGGGTTTCGCCGATGTCTCGGTCAAGCACGCGATCGATGACGGATTGATCCCGGGACCGAACCTGTTCGTCGCCACCCGCGCGATCGTCGCCACCGACAGCTATGGCCCGGGCCCGCGCGGCTTCCGGCCCGATATCGACCTGCCCAGCGGCGCCCAGGAAGTCAGCGGCGTCGACGAGGTCATTCGCGCGGTGCGCGAGCAGGCCGGGCATGGCGCGGACTGGATCAAGGTCTATACCGATTACCGCGTCGGCCTCGACGGCACGACGCAGCCGACCTTCACCGCCGCCGAATTGCATGCGCTGGTCGAAGCCGCCCATGTGTCCGGGCGACCGGTAGCCGCGCATGCCTCGACCGATGCCGGCATGCGCATGGCGATCGATGCGGGCGTGGATACCATCGAGCACGGTTACGGCGGCAGTGACGCGACCTTCAAGTTGATGCGCGAGCGCGGAATCGCCTATGACCCGACGCTCACCGCGGTCGAGGCGACCGCGCAGTACTTCGAACACTATGTCGCCGGACAGACGCCGCCGACCGCACGCATGCAGGAAGCCGCCACCGCCTTCGCCCGCGCACGCAAGGCCGGCGTACTGATCGGCTGCGGCAGCGATGTGGGCGTGTTCGCACACGGCACGAACTGGCGCGAACTGGCCTGGATGGTGCGCCTGGGCATGAGCCCGGTGCAGGCCCTGCATGCCGCCACCGATATCGCCGCGCGCATCCTGCGCCAGTCCGACCATTTCGGCCGCATCGCGCCGGGTTTGCAGGCCGACCTCGCCGGATTCCGCGGCGACCCGACGCAACATATCGAAGCGCTCCAACACCCCGTTTTTGTCATGAAACACGGCGCCATCGCGCGTCACGACCCACAGTGAATCCCCATGTCCTCATTCATTATCCGTCCCATCGAACTGCGCGATAACGGCGCCGTCGCCCGTATCATCCGTACCGTCATGCCGGAGTTCGGCGCCGACGGCCCGGGCTTCGCCATCCATGACACCGAAGTGGACACCATGTACGAGTCCTACCATCAGGACGACGCCGCGTATTTCGTCGTCGAAGTCGATGGCGTGGTCCTTGGCGGCGGCGGCATCGCGCCGCTGGAGAACGGCGACCCGGACGTGTGCGAGTTGCGCAAGATGTATTTCATGCCCGCCGCGCGCGGCATCGGCGCCGGCACGGCGATGATGGAACGCTGCCTTGACGCCGCCCGCGAGCGTCATTTCGGCCGTTGCTATCTTGAAACGCTGACCGGCATGGACGGCGCGAAATCGCTTTACAGGCGCAGCGGCTTCGTGGCGCTAACCGAGCCGATGGGCGGTACCGGTCATTTTTCCTGCGACAGTTTCTTTATTCGCGAACTATGAGCATCCGCATCGCCACCGCCGCCGACGCGGCCGAAGTCCACGCGATCTACGCGCCGACCGTGATCGATACCGCGATCACCTTCGAGACCGAACTTCCCGGTGTCGAGGTCATGCGCGAGCGCATGCTCGGCAGGCTGCAGCACTATCCCTGGCTGGTATGGGAAGAGGAGGGTCGCGTGCTGGCCTATGCCTATGCCGCCCGTTATCGCGAACGTGCCGCCTACGACTGGATCGCCGAGACCTCGATCTACGTGCACGCCGACGCGCGCCGCCGCGGTATCGCGCGAAAGCTCTATACCTGCCTGCTCGACGTGATGCGCCTGCAAGGGATCAATGCCGTGGTCGGCGTGATCACCCTGCCCGGCGAATCCAGCGTGGCCATGCATGGCGCGCTGGGCTTCGTCCCCGCGGGCATCTGGCAGCATGCCGGCTACAAGCTCGGCAAGTGGCACGACGTCGGCGTCTGGCAACTGACCCTGCAGCCGCCCGAGAATCCGCCCTCGCCGGTACGGCCGTTCGCCGCGCTGCGTGAGGACCCGGCGCTGGAAAACCTGCTGCGCGAGGCCTCGTCCGGCGTCGGGTAAGATAGGCGTTTTTCCAGCCAGGCCATCCCTTTATGCAGCTCGATCATGTCAAGGCGATCATCACCGGCGGCGCCTCCGGTCTCGGCCACGCGGTGGCGACCTACCTCACGGCACACGGCGCCCATGTGGCGCTGTTCGACGTGAACGAGGAGAAGGGCCAGGCCGCCGCGACCGCGCTCGGTGGCAAGGCCGGTTTCTTCCGCACCGACGTGACCAGCGAGGAAGGCGTCGCGCGCAACGTCGCTGCGGCGCATGAGGCGATGGGCGGGCTGAACGTGCTGGTCAACTGTGCCGGCATCCTCGGCGCCGGCCGCGTGCTCGGCAAGGAAGGCGCGATGCCGCTGGCCAATTTCTCGACCACGGTGATGGTCAACCTGGTCGGCAGCTTCAATGTGGCCAAGGCCGCCGCCGCTGTCATGCAGGCGAACGAGGCCGGCGAAGATGGCGAGCGTGGGGTGATCATCAACACCGCCTCGGTCGCCGCCTATGAAGGCCAGATCGGCCAGGCCGCCTACTCCGCCTCCAAGGGTGGCGTCGTCGGCATGACCTTGCCGATGGCGCGCGAGCTGTCGCGCTTCGGTATCCGCGTGGCCACCATCGCACCGGGCATCTTCTGGACCCCGATGGTCGACGGCATGACCCCGCAGGTGCAGGAATCGCTCAGCGCCTCGATCCCGTTCCCGGCGCGCCTGGGCAAGCCGGAAGAATTCGCCGGTACCGTCGGCTTTATCCTCGGCAACCGCTATATCAACGGCGAGACTATCCGCCTGGATGGCGCGGTCCGCCTGCAGTCCAAGTAATTCCCTCCCCTCTCATCAGCCCGAATCCCATGAAAGCATCCGATACCAAGAAAGGTAACGTCGTCGAGCACGAAGGCAATGTTTACCAGGTGCGCGACATCGAACGCAGTTCGCCCTCGGCGCGCGGCGGCAATGTCACTTTCCGCTTCACCCTCTACACGATTCCCGGCGGCCGCAAGTTCGACCTCAGCCTGCGCGCCGAGGATGAACTGAAGGAAGTGGAACTCAACCGTCGCCAGGCGAAGTTCTCGTACAAGGACGGCGACGTGTTCGTCTTCATGGACGATGAGGATTACACCCAGTACCTGCTCTCGCCGGAACTGGTCGGCGACAACGCCGGGTATATCGTCGAGGACCTCGAGGGTTACTACGTACAGGTGATCGACGATGCGCCGGTCGGTTTGCAGGTGCCGAGCAGCGTCGTGCTGACGGTGACCGATACCGCGCCGGAACTCAAGGGCGCCAGCGCGACCAAGCGCAGCAAGCCGGCGACCTTGCAGACGGGCGTGGAAATCCAGGTGCCGGAGTACATCACCACCGGCGAGAAGGTGACGGTGAATACCTTGACGGGTGAGTTCGCCGGCCGGGCGTGAGCGTTGTTGGAGCGCACCCTGTGCGCGAGTCCGTTGGGGCCGTGACTTTCCAGAGCCGGCGACCGGGAGAGTCACGGCCCCAACGGACTCGCGAACAGGGTTCGCTCCCACAACACCAGACAGCTACGCTACGGCACAATGTCCTGCCCAGGGACGAATGACGAGAGACCATGACCACGGCCGGCTTTTCGCTCCGCGCCAGCGTGCTGGACAGCCTGACCCGGATCAAGCGGCCCGATGTGCCGGTGGTCGTCGCGCTGCGCAATACCGCCGCCGTGGTGCTGCCGATGGCCATCGGCATGGCGACGGGGTATACGGAAGTCGGCATCGGTATCGCCGCCGGTGCGCTGGACACGATGTTTTCCGACCAGCCGGGTCCGTACCGGCAACGGTTGACGCGGCTGGTCCTGGCCGCGCTTGCGGCCGGCCTCGCCTCCCTGGTCGGCTTCCTGATCGGCGACATGGCCCTGCCGATGACGATCGCCGCCGCGGTCTGCGGTTTCTTCGGCGGCCTGCTTGTGGTTTTCGGCGTGGATATCGCGCGGGTCGGCATGACCAGCATGCTGCTGCTGGTGATTACCGCGGCCACGCCCAAGGACGTTTCCGGTGCGCTGATCGGCGCGGGCCTGATCTTTTCCGGCGGCCTGCTCCTGGCCTTGTTCTCGGTGGCCGCATGGCCACTGCAACGCTACCGGCCCGAACGACTGGCGCTGGCCGAGGTGTTCCGTGGCCTGGCCGCGCTTGCCCGGCAACGCAGCCATGACGGCGCGGATGCGCCTGCGCTCACCGATGCGATGACCAACCTGCAGCACACCCTGCTCGGCCGGCACCGCTCGGGCGGACGCGCGATGGAGGCTTTCCGGGTGCTGCTGGACCTCGCCGAGCGTATCCGCCTCGAGCTGATCGCAATGAGCGAACTGGGCGGCGCGCAGGCCAGCATGCATGAAATGTTCCGCACCGATGCGGGCCGCGTACTCGCCGCGGTCGCCGCCGCACTGGATGAAGCCGAGCCGCCGACACGCGCGGAACGCGCCCTCGGCACCTTGCAGGCCAGCGAAAAGGCCCTGCTCGGCGGCGACCGCGCCGCCAACGGCATGGCCGCGCATGTGCGCGCGCTTTCCGGCCAGCTTGCCGCCGTGGTGCGTAACGCGAACTGGGCTGGCAGCCGCGGCGAAATTCGTGCGCAAGCAGCCGAGTCGACCCTGCCCGATGCGCTGCGCAGTGCCTCGACCCTGGCCACCCTGCGCGCCAACCTGACGCCCGACTCGGTCGCCTTCCGCCATGCGGTGCGTTGCGGCGTGGTGCTGACCGCGGCACTGGCCCTGTCGCGCTATGCCCACCTGCCACACGGCTACTGGTTGCCGATGACGGCGGCGATCGTGCTGCGTCCCGACTTCGCCGCCACGCTCAACTTCGGTCTGCTGCGGGTCGTCGGCACCATCCTCGGCCTGTTGCTGACCACCTTGCTGCTCAGGCTGACGCCGGACGCGCCATGGGCACACCTGGCGCTGATGGCTGTGCTTTGCGTGGCCTTTCGTTACCTGGCCACCGCGCATTACGGCATCGCCGTCGCCACGTTGACCGGCACGGTGGTGATCCTGCTCTCCTTCGAAGGCGTGGATTCGTCCTCGGCGATGGCCGACCGCGTACTCAATACGGTGCTCGGTAGCGGCATGGCGCTGATCGCCTATGTGCTGTGGCCGACCTGGGAACGCAGCCGCGCCCGCGCCGCGCTGGCCGACATGCTCGACGCCTATGCAAATTACCTTGCCGCCATGGCCGAACCGGCACCGCCGGCACAGCGCCGCAATGCGCGCAGCGCGGTGCGTACCGCGCGCACCAATGCCCAGGCGTCGCTCGAGCGCATGCGCAGCGAGCCGGGCACGCCGGCGCCGCTGATGAAGCTTGCCGAAACGGTGTTCGCCAATGGCAACCGCGTGGCGCGAAGCGCGATGACCTTCGAAGCCCTGCTGCACGAAGGCGAGGTCCCCGCCGAATGGGCGGCAACCGGCGACTATGTGCGCCAGGCCGCCGACAGCCTGCGCGAACTGGCCATGGCCGTGCGCGAGCAGCGCCAGCCAGGCCCGATTCCCGATCTCCGCGGCCTCCAGCGCGCGCTTGCCGAAACCTTGGCCGCGGCCGGCGACCGCGACCTGGCCGAAGCGATCGTCAAGGTCGCCGACCGCCTGACCGACAATATCGACACGCTGAACCATGCCCTGGCGAACCGTCCAGACTGAGCGCCCGCCTCGCCTGCTGCGACGCGGAAGGAGGTCCGGGGCCGATCTGGCTACACTCGGCGCATGCTGAAAATCGATACGCACGCTCATATCCTTCCCCGCGACTGGCCCGACCTGGCGACCAAGTACGGCGACGACCGTTTTCCGGTGATGACGCATACCGGCGGCCATCACCGTATCTACAAGGACGGAAAATTCTTCCGCGAGGTCTGGGAGTCCGCCTTCGATCCGGTCCATCGCATCACCGACTACGCGCGCTACGGTGTCGACGTGCAGGTGATCTCGACCGTGCCGGTACTGTTCTCGTACTGGGCCCGGGCCAACCAGGCGCTGGAGCTGCACCGTCATCTCAACGATGACATGGCCCGGGTCTGCGAGGAGCATCGCCATCACTATGCCGGCATCGGCACGGTACCCCTGCAATCGCCGACGCTGGCGATCCAGGAGATGGAGCGCTGCATGGACGAGCTCGGCCTGCAGGGCGTGCAGATCGGCTCGCATTGCAACGACTGGAACCTGGACGCGGCCGAGCTGTTTCCGTTCTTCGAGGCAGCCGCCGACCTCGAGGCCGCGATCCTGATCCACCCCTGGGACATGATGGGCACCGCGACCATGCCCAAATACTGGCTGCCCTGGCTGGTCGGCATGCCGGCCGAGCAGTCGCGGGCGGCCTGTTCGCTGGTCTTCGGCGGCGTGCTCGAGCGCCTGCCGAAACTGAAGATCATGCTGGCCCATGGCGGCGGCAGTTTCCCCTCGACGATCGGCCGTATCGAGCATGGCTTCCGCATGCGCCCGGACCTGGTCGCCACGGACAATGCACGCAATCCCCGGGAATACCTCAAACGGCTGTATTTCGACTCCTGCGTCCACGACCCGCAGGCCTTGCGCTATCTGCTGGATGTGACCGGCGTCGAGCGCGTGATGCTCGGAACCGACTATCCTTTCCCGTTGGGGGAACAGGTGCCGGGAAGCGGGATCGAGGCACTGGATCTGGACGAGGTCGACCGGGCGCGGCTGTTTCATGGCACCGCGCTCGAATGGCTCGGCCTCCCCCGATCCCGTTTCGAGCGTCATACCCGACCCCAGGAGACCGCATGACCCGCGCCCGCACCCTTATCCTCGCCGCCATACTTGTCGCCTGCGGCGGCATCGGCGCCAGCGCCTTCGCCGGGGACGTCAGCATGGCCGGTGGCGCCGTGCAGTTCAGCACCCCGGACAACTGGGTCGGCATCATGCAGACCCAGGGCGATCCCGAGGCCCAGGTCTTCCAGGTGCCGGACAGTTCGGCGACAGGCAACATCACCCTCGCCCGCGTCACCGTCACGGTGAAGCAGGTCGCCAGCCTCGACGAGTTCCAGCAATACGTCATCGGCGCGACCAATCGCGCCAAGGCGCTGACCGGGTACGCGGCGGGCACCGCCAGCGGCGCACCGAACGATTTCATTTATACGGCACAGGAAAGCGGCGAGCGCCTGAACTACCGCGAGCGTTACTGGTTCAGCCGCGGCCACGCCGTGCAGTTGCGTTGCGCGCGTCCGGCGGCCAGCGCTTCGGGCCCCGCCTGGAACACGGCCTTCGACCGTGGCTGCGACGCTATCGCGGCAAAGCTGCAAGCCTGACCGACCTTGTATTATGGGCGGCGGCCGTGGACGGTCGCCGCCAGGAAACGCTCCGATGACGCATTACGAACACTCCCTCGCCTGGGCCGAAGCCCAGGATGCGGCCGATCCGCTGCGCGATTTCCGCGCCGAGTTCCTGATCCCGCCGCACGAGGGACGCGACAGCCTGTACTTCTGCGGCAACTCGCTGGGACTGCAGCCGCGCAGCGTGCGCGCGGCGATCGCCTCGGAACTCGATTACTGGGGCGAACTGGCCGTCGAAGGTCATTTCCGCGGTCGCCTGCCATGGCTGGACTACCACGAGTACGTGCGCGACGACCTGGCCACCGTGGTCGGCGCCCTGCCCTCGGAAGTCGTGGCGATGAATACCCTGGGCGTGAACCTGCACCTGATGATGGTCAGTTTCTATCGGCCCACCGCCGAACGCCACGCCATCCTGGTCGAGGCAGGCGCGTTCCCCACCGATCGCTATGCGGTCGAATCGCAGATCCGCTTCCACGGTTTCGACCCGGCGACCTCGCTGATCGAGATCGATGGCGACGAGGCGAATGGCGGCCTGTCGATGGTGGCGATCGAACGCGTGCTCGCCGAGCATGGCTCGCGCATCGCCCTGGTGATGCTGCCCGGTGTGCAGTACCGCAACGGGCAGGCTTTCGACCTGGCCGCGATCACCCGGCTTGGCCACTCGCACGGTTGCATGGTCGGCTTCGATCTTGCCCACTGGGTCGGCAACCTGCCGGTCAACCTGCACGACACGGGCCCCGACTTCGCCATCTGGTGCAGCTACAAATACCTCAATGGCGGCCCCGGCGCGGTTGGCGGCGCCTTCGTCCACGAGCGCCATGCACGCGCCGACCTGCCGCGCTTCGCCGGCTGGTGGGGCCACGACAAGGCCTCGCGTTTCCAGATGGGACCGCACTTCGTGCCGACACCGGGTGCCGATGGCTGGCAATTGTCCAATCCACCGATCCTGGCCCTGGCACCGTTGCGCATGTCGCTGGAAATCTTCCGGCGCGCCGGCGTGGACCGCCTGCGCACGAAATCGATCCATCTGACCGGTTATCTCGAGTGGCTGATCCAGACCTCGCTGGCCGATACGCTGGAAGTGGTCACGCCGGCCGATCCAGCGCGGCGTGGCGCGCAATTGTCGATCCGGGTAAAGGCCGGCCGCGAGCGCGGTCGCGCGCTGTTCGAGTACCTGGTGGAAAACGGCATCATCGGCGACTGGCGCGAACCGGACGTGATCCGCATCTCGCCGACGCCGCTCTACAACCGCCATACCGATTGCCTGGGCTTCGTCGACGCCGTCGATGCCTGGCGCAAGCGGGCCTGACGCCATGCATCGTCCCCACGTTTTCGCCTCGCCCTACAGCGCCGGCGACAAAGGCTTTCGGATCCAGGCCGTCACCCATTTGCTCACCGCGGTACCCGCGCGCGGCATGCTCGGCATGGTCGCGGGCAGCGCGAAGGTGAACCTGCCCGCCCTGCCCGATGGCGTTTCCGCATTCGGTATCCGCGCCGTGACCAACGGCTATACGGTGTCCTGCGACAACGTCAGCAGCCTCTGGCTGACGGAAAACGCAAAGGCCTTCCAGGCGTATATCGACGAGTTGCGCAAGACGCTCGCACGCGGCAATGTCCGTCTGGACGGCTATGCCCGCAGCCTGATCCTGGAAGGCACGGTCGAGATCTATGTCGCCCACGATGGCGACACCCGGTTCGACCTGCTCGACGACCTGTTGATGGAAGAGCACGACTACCGTGAGTGCCTCGACCTGCTGCGCAGTGCGCCGTTCGATGCGCGCACGCCGCTGGCCTTCGCGCCCGAACCCGGCGACTCACCCTACGACGCGCCGGGTTTCATGTTCGGCACCCAGGCCTGGCTCGACGGTCGCCGGCTGCTGATCGAATACGTGGTCGAGGACACCGGTAAGACCGAAACCGTGGCGATCGACCGTCAGGCATTCGCCGAACGGCTCGAGCAGGCGTTCTACGCCATGCTCGAGCCGTCCGGCCGCCTCCGCGCGGCGTTTCCCGCGCTTGCCGGACACCCCGCTTAGTCGAGTTTCACCTTCACGCCGAGGTTGAAGAACCGGCCGACGATGCCTTCCTGGCCATAGGTCGGGTTGTAGTTCAGCGCGGCGTAGTTCAATGGATCGAATGCCGGGTCGCGATCGAACAGGTTCTGGATCGACCCGGTCAGGGTGATGCGTTCGTTGATGTCGTAGCTTCCCGTCAGGTCCACATAGGTCGACGAGGGCATGCGGCAGTTGGCCGGGAAATTCGCGCCGGTCGTGGTGTTGACCGATGCGCAGACACCACCACTCTGGTCCGGCGTCGACATGTACAGGCCGCTGGTGTAATACACGGTCGCGGTGATCGTGGCCGGGCCGAAGATCAGCGTGTTCGCCCAGGAGCCGCGCAAGCGTGGCGTACCGGCGCCGGAGGACAAGGCGTATGGCCCCTGGGTACCGACGAACTGCTGGGTGGTACCGTCGGCCAGGTTCACCTTCCAGGTAAAGATGTCGGTGGCGCTGATCTGGCTGATCCATTTGGTACCATTGAAATCGAAGTTGCCAATCAGGTTCAGGTCGACGCCCTTGGTGCGCAGCGAGCTTTCGTTGACGTAACCGGCGGCGACGATGACCGGACGAGGCAAGGCATTCGGGAACTCCGGATCAGGGTTGTCCACGGTGATCACCGTGCCGACCGGCAATGGCTGGCGGGCGTAATACGCCGCCAGTGCCGCGCTGGCGCTCTGCGGCTGGATCACATCGTCTTTCTTGATGTCGTAGTAATCCAGCGACGCACTCAGTTCCGGTGTCGGCTGGTAGATCAGGCCGAAGGTATAGCTGCGCGCCTTCTCCGGCTTGATGTCCGGGTTGCCGGCCGAGAGCAGTTCCAGCGGGAACGGACGCACGTAACCGTTGAAGTTGTGCTCCTGCTGGAAGGATACCGGCGGTGTACGGACCACGAAGCCACCGGCTGCGCTCGAACCGTTCTCGGCAAAGCCCGGTGCGCGGAAGCCCTTCGAATAGGTACCGCGGATCGCCAGTTGCTCGAACGGCTTCCACTTGACGCCGAACTTCGGCGAGAAGTTGCTGCCTGAGTCGGAGTAGTGGTCATAACGGCCGGACAGGTTCATCTCCAGGTTTTCCAGCAGCGGTGCATCCAGTTCCGCATAGGCGCCGAAGACATTGCGCCGGCCGATCGTATGCGCGATGCCCAGGCCCTGGGCCGCACCGTTCGGGTTCAGGTCGGTATCGTTCTGCGACTCATAACGCCATTCACCACCGAGGCCGAGGCCGAGCTCGCCGCCACGCAGGTCCATCAACGAACGCGAGGCCCGGAAGTCGATCGAGTCCATGTTCGTCGTGGACACCTTGCTCAGCGGCGGGGCGAGCGCGTTCAGGCTGGCCTGTGAATTCGCCGACGGATTGAGGAAGTTGTACGTACCGTTGGTGATCGCGGTAATCAGCTGGTTGAAGTTGAGGAAGCCGTAGTTGGTGACGTTCAACCATGTGTGGTTGAGCACGATGCCACTGTCGTAATCCCAATCGCCAATGCGCCCTTTCACGCCACCGGCGACGCGCGCGTTGTGGTTCTTGAGGTCGGCCGCACCCGCGTTGATACCCGGGAACGCATAGTTGATCAAGGCATACTGCCCCGATGCCGCGAACGGGTTGTTCGGATTGAGCGAGCCATCCGGCAGGGTCGGTGGCAGGGCGATCGCATTGGTGTTGTTCGGTGAACTGACATTGATCTGGGTCGGCGGCGCGCGCACCGTCGTTTCGTTCTGGTAGTAGCTGGCACTGAGGTAGGCCGTGGTGTCTTCGTTCAATTTGATGGTGAATCGACCGTAGACATTGGCGCGTTCCTGCTCAGCCTGGACATCGCCATAGAGCGCGAAGTTCTGCCGGCAATAGCTGCCAGGATTGTTCGGATCGTTATTGATGAAGGTCGAGCCCGGCCCGCAGGCATTCAGCACCTGCGAGACGGCGCCGTCGTTCGGCACGCCGCTGGTCAGGTCGCCCGGACGCAGCAACGTTCCCGGCGTGACGGTGCCGTAGATCGAACCGGACGGCGTGGATGGCTGTCCGCCGATACCGTTGACACCACCGATCGAGGACAGGTCGGCGGTATTGAACGGGAAATCGCGGTCGCGGACACTGATCGCATTGTCCTTCTGGTATTCGACGCTGATGTAACCGTTGTGGCCGTCCTTCTGCATGTCGCCGCCACCGAAGATGCCGGTGACCCGGCGCGTGAAACCGCCGCCGTGTTGCGACGTGCCGATATCCAGGGTGCCCTCGGCGCCCTTGAAGTTCGGTTTCATGATCACGTTGACCACGCCGGCGATCGCGTCGGCGCCGTAAAGCGACGAGGCCCCGTCCTTGAGCACGTCGATGCGTTCGATCGCATTGACGGGAATCGTGTTGAGGTCGACGAATGAACGCTGGCCATCGTCGGCTAGTGCGTAGTTCGCGCTACGTCGCCCATCGATCAGCACCAGGGTGGAATTGACGGTCAGGCCGCGCAACGCGACACCGGCGGAGCCGGCGGCGAAGCCGGCGGTGAAGGAGTTCGGAATCGAACCGCTGTTGTCCGCTGAAATCGCCCGGACCACATCGCCCACGGTCTTCAGACCGCTGCGCTCGATATCGACCGCGGTGATGACCGCGACCGGTGACGGCGTCTCGACATCGACGCGTGGCAGTGCCGAACCCGTCACGGTGATCGTTTCCAGATTCGTCGAGGACTTCTCCGGCGGCGTTTGCTGATCCGGTTGCGCCGGCGGCGGTGGCGGCGGTGGATTCTGGGCCATGCCGTAGCCGCTGGCCGAGGCCAGGGCGATGCCTATCAGGGTCGAAAGGAAAGTGCGTTTCATGACGCTCTCCGAGTATCGGTATACGCCCGCGCCCGGCACGACCCTCCTCGCCGTACCGTGCAGGCAATAGCGGACCTACGACCTCGCCCGACCGGGCACGCCGCTTATGGGTAACGCGTTTTTTCGAAAAATGCCGCGGGCACCGGACTCGCGGGTACGAACCCGCCCGCGGCAGGGGAAACTGGCCTCTGTCGTCAAGTCGTGGAACGGGTCGACGGCACGTGAGCAACGTGCGTGGCATCGACTCTGGTTAACGTCAGCGGCAGATTTGGGGAACCGCCGACATTGGGAGCAACCCTACGACACAGGATAGCTACGCAAAATTATGCGAATCCATAACCAATTCTTTGCGAATCGATGAAGCCAATTTCATCTTGGGAGAGAAGGCCAATCGCAAGGCTCTGCACCAGTGGAAGATGCCGAAGGGTCAGAACGGATGGCGGATCTGACCATCGCCGCGGACGACGAAGCGCTCGACGGTCAGCGATTCGGCACCCATGGGACCGTATGCATGCAATCGTGTGGTGGATATACCGATCTCGGCACCGAGACCGAGTTCGCCACCATCGCTGAAGCGCGACGAGGCATTGACCAGCACCACCGCCGAACGCAAGGCGCGCACGAAATAATCCGCGGCGGTCGTGTCGCGCGTGGCGATGACTTCGCTATGGTCCGAGCCGAACTGCCGGATGTGGACGATCGCATCCTCCAGTGTATCGACGACCCGGATCGCGATGACCAGGTCGAGGAACTCGGCAGCGTAATCGGCGTCGTCGGCCGCGCCGATGTCGCCGTGTAGCGACTGGCTACGCTCGCAGCCGCGCATGTCGACGCCGCGAGCCTGCAAGGCTTCGGCTGCCATGGGCAGGAAGGACGGCGCAATGTCGGTGTGTACCAGCAAGGTTTCCAGGGCATTGCACACGCCCGGCCGGCTGGTCTTGCCATCGATCAGCAGACGCAGTGCGACCCCGGGATCGGCTTCCTTGTCGACGTACAGGTGGCATACGCCTTTGTAGTGCTTGATGACGGGAACGCGCGCATGTTCGGCGACGAAACGGATCAGCCCTTCCCCGCCGCGGGGAATGGCCAGGTCGATGATATCGGTCAGGCCAAGCAGTTCGATCATGGTCTCGCGACGAAGGTCGTCGACAAGCGTGACCGCGGCAACCGGCACGCCTGCTTCGGCGAGGGCACGATGCAGGGCGGCGACGATCGCCGTATTCGATCGCACGGCCTCCGAGCCACCACGCAGGATCACGCCGTTGCCGGCCATCAGGCAGAGCGCCGCTGCATCAGCGGTCACGTTCGGTCGTGCTTCGTAAATCATCGCGATGACGCCGAGCGGCACGCGCATGCGCTCGACGACGAGGCCGTTGGGTCGCGTCTCGCTGCGGGTGATGCGACCGACCGGATCGTCCAGTCCAGCGACGTGACGTAGCGCAGCGACGATTCCGGCAAGACGCTCTTCGTCCAGACGCAGCCGGTCGAGCATGGCCGGCGCGATGTCGCGCGCTCGCGCGGCCTGCATATCCGCAGCGTTCGCGCAAAGCACGTTCGACGCGTCGGCGGCAAGCGCGTCGGCCATCCGGTTCAGCAGCTCGCGCTTGGCATTCGTGTCCAGCGCGGCTACCCGCACCGCCGCATCGCGGCATGCCCGCGCCTGGATTTCGATCTCACCCGTCATCTCGTCCTACCTCATTCGCCGGCGACCAGATCGTCGCGATGGACGACGTTCTCGCCGTAGCTGTAACCAAGGATGCCTTCGATCTCGCGTGTATGCCGGCGCGCGATGCGACGGATGTCGACCGCGGCATACTGGGTAACGCCGCGACCGACATGGGTTCGCCGGTCGCCGTCGAGGTAGATCTCGACCATATCGCCGCGGGCGAAGTCGCCGTCGGCGGCCAGCACGCCACCGGGCAACAGGGAGGCGCCGCGCGACGACAGCGCCGCAGCGGCACCTTCGTCGATAAGGATGCCGCCGCCCACCGCCGGCGCGTGGCGCAGCCAGTATTTGCGCGCGGCCAGGCGCGTACGCGACGCTGAAAGGCGTGTGCCGCGAAAGCGTCCGCTCGCCAGCAGTTCGACGACGCCGGCATCGGTACCGTCGAACAGGATCGTCTCGATACCGGCCACGGCGGCCTTTTGCGCCGCTTCGAGCTTGGTCAACATGCCGCCCGTGCCGGCGCGGCTGCCGGTGCCCCTGGCCATCGCCATGATCTCGGTGGTGACCACATCGACCTCGTCGAGCGGACGCGCGCCGGTGTCGGTCCGTGGATTGCCTGTATACAGGCCGCCGATATCGCTGGCGATCAGCAGCAGGTCGGCGTCGACCAGGGCGGCGACGATCGCCGCCAGGTTGTCGTTGTCGCCAAGCTTGAGCTCATCGACGGCAACCGTGTCATTTTCGTTGATCACCGGGATCGCACCGAGCGCAAGCAGTTCGCGCAGGGTCGAGCGTGCATTGAGATAACGGCGCCGATTGCGCAGATCGTCGTGGGTGAGCAATACCTGGGCGACCGGCTGGGTAAAGAAGCCCTGCCATAGCGCGATCAACCGGGTCTGGCCGAGCGCGGCCAGCGCCTGCCGCGCGGCGATACCCGCGGCGCGCTCCGAAAGCGCGCCGACCAGTGGCCGGCCCGCCGCGACCGCGCCGGAGGACACCACGACGACTTCGCGTCCGGCGGCGAGGCTGGCCGAGACAAAGCGCGCCAGACCGGCGGCGTGTCGATCGCTCAACATGCCGCCGTCGGGGGCAAGCAGGCTGCTGCCGACTTTCAGTACCGCGCGTCGCCACGTAGGCAACGGTTGTTCACGAAATCCCGCTTGCATGCGCCTCCCCAGGCCTCGCCATCGTTACTACACGTTGCGCAATCGCTCCCACAAGACGTCCAGCTGCAGATCGTCACCGGCGCCCGGCGACGTACGCGCCGCCAGGCTCGACTCCGGTGTACGTCCCTCCCCGGCCGACGATGCCGTCTCGGCGGCCGCGCGATACGCATCGCGGAATGGCACGCCGGCGATGGCCTGTTCAATAGCCACGTCGGTGGCGTACATCGCCGGCTCGATCGCGGCACGCATCGGCGCCTCGTTCCAGCTCATCCGGGCCAGCATGTCAGGCAGCAGTTCCAGTGCCTGCAGGCCATGGGTGAAACCATGGAACAGCGAACCCTTGGAGAACTGCAGGTCGCGCTGGTAACCGGAGGGCAGCGAGAGCAACTGCTCGATCTCGGTGCGCGCGGCGGCGACGCTGGCATAGCTGGCACGCAGGAGTTCGACGACGTCCGGATTGCGCTTGTTCGGCATGATCGACGAGCCGGTCGTGTACTCGGACGGCAGGCTGACGAAGTTGAACTCGGCCGTGGTGAACAACGACAGGTCCCAGGCCAGCCGGCGGGTGTCGAGCAAGGCGGTGCCGACCGCATCGAGCGCGGCCATCTCGAATTTGCCGCGCGAAAGCTGGGCGTAGATCGGCGAAACCTGCATGCGGCCGAAACCGAGCCGCGCCGTGGTATGCGCGCGATCGAGGCCGAGGTTCACGCCGTAGCCCGCAGCGGTGCCGAGCGGATTGCTGTCGATCCAGGTCGCCGCCTGGCGCGCGCGCAGGGTGTTGTCGATAAAGGCTTCGGCGAAGGCGGCGAACCACATGCCCGTGGACGAAACCACGGCACGCTGGAGATGCGTATAGCCCGGCATCGGCAGCGAGTCGCGGCCCGCACGATCAAGGCAGACCTCGGCGACACGCCGGCAATGACCTTCGAGCGTGGCCAGCTGTTCCTTCAGCCACAGACGCGTCGCCACCAGGATCTGGTCGTTACGGCTGCGCCCGGTGTGCACCTTGCGCCCGGTATCGCCGAGACGCTCGGTCAGGCGCGCCTCGATCGCCGAGTGGCCGTCCTCGTAGCGCTCGTCGAGCGCGAAGCTGCCGGCGCTGAAGTCCGCCGCCAGCGCGTCGAGTTCGCGCAGCAGGCCGTCGCGTTCGTCAGCCGAAAGCACGCCGATGTTGGCCAGCCCTTCGACGTGCGCCTTGCTGGCCTGGATATCGTGCAGGAAGAACTCGCGGTCGAGCAGCACGTCGTTGCCAGCGAGGAAACGCATGATCCGCGCATCGACCTTGCTATCGGATTTCTGCCACAGCGGCTGTGTCATGCGGATGGTCCTTCAGGAATAGCGGTGTATTCGTCGAAGCCCAGCGCGCGGTTGACGTTCTGCATGGCCTGGGTCGCCGCGCCCTTAAGCAGGTTGTCCAGGGTAGCCACCACCACGACGCGACGGCCGTCCGCGGCCATCGCGAAGCCGCCGATCTCCACATGGTGCCGGTTGGCGATATGACTCACCCACGGCGCCTCGTCGACGACGCTGACCAGCCGCTCGCCTTCGTAGCGGGCGTTGAAACGCGCCACGATGTCTTCGCGCTTCGCCGGCTTGGCGAGGTACAGGTTCGTCGTCACCGTCAGCCCACGGAAATGCGGCGCGACATGCGGCATGAATTCCACGGGCAGGCCAAGATGACGACTGGCTTCGCGCTCGTGCATATGCCCGGTCAGCGAGTACGGCATCAGGTTGTCGCGCAGTTTTTCCGGATCGTTGCGGTCGGACGGCGTGGTACCGGCACCGGAGTATCCGGAGACGCCGAAAGATACCGGCGGCGCCGCCAGCAGGTCCTTGACCGGCGCGACCGACAGCTGGATCGCGGTGGCGTAGCAACCGGGATTGCTGATGTGCTTCTCGCCGCGCCAGCGGTCCCGATAGAGCTCCGGCAAGCCGTAGTACCAGCGCTCGTCGAAGCGGTAATCGGCCGAGAGATCGACGATCACCGTATCCGGCTTCGCCTTTGTAATCGCCTCGACATACGGCGCCGCCTTGCCATTGGGCAAGGCGAGGATGACGACGTCGGCGGCCTGTGCAGCCACCGCCTCGGCATCGAGGCTCGCATAGCGCAACTCGCCCGTGTATGCCTCGACCTGATCGGCCAGGCGCTGGCCATCCAGTTCGCGCGACGACACGAAGGCCAGTTCGAGACCGGGATGGTTGGCGACCAGGCGGATCAGCTCGGCGCCCGTATGGCCGCGTGCGCCGACGATACCGATGGATTTCTTGCTCATCGTCAATCCTTCAGGGTGGCCGGCCGGGTCGCGCAATGCGCGACGCAGCGTTCGATATCGGCGAAGTTGTCCAGACCGTACCAGAACACCTTCCAGCGATCCTGCTTGAAGCAGCCGTCGGACTCGGCGTAATAGAAATGGTTGATCGCATTGCCGTGGCGCGAACGCCAGAACAGCCGTGGATTGGCGTCCCGCATTACCTGCCACACGGCACGGCCGAGGCCTTCGCCCTGGGCATCGTCCAGGACCGCGAACTTGTCCAGATAGGCGAAGCCTTCTTCCTCGGTGAGGATCATCGCGGCGCGATAATTCTCGCTGACGTAGAGCCGGTACAGCCTGGTGCGCTCGAAATAGTCCGGCAACAGTACACGGCCGAAACTCGACTCGATCAGCTCGCGCATGCGCGCCTTGTCGACCTGGTCCCACGAGGTCAGGCTCAATACCCGCTCGCCACGACGGACCAGGGTGCCCGAGCCCTTGTGCGTGAACAGTTCCTTGGCCAGTTCCGACGGCCGCGTGATCGACACCGACGAGGTCAGCGGCAGGTCGTCGAGCAGGTCCTTGATCTGCTCGATTTTCAGGCGCATGCCCGAGTGCAGCCATTCCTGCGCGAGCAGCTGGTCGTACTCGGTGGACAGGTTGATCGAATCGATCACCTTGCCGTCGCCGTCCAGCAGGCCGCCGGTACCGGTGAGGAAAATGATCTTGTACGGCTGCAGCACGCGGACCAGTTCGTTGGCGGCGAAGTCGGCATTGATATTGAGGATCTGCCCGCCATCGGTCTCGCCAAGGCTGGCGATCACCGGGATGGACCCGGCACGCAGGCTGGCCTCGATCGGCGCCAGGTTGATCTCGCGCACTTTGCCAACCAGGCCGTAGGTCGGCTGGTCGAGGAAGTCCGCGGTGAACACGCCGGAGGGCACCGAGGTCGCCCGTGTATCGGCTTCCTGCAGGGCCTCGACCAGGCGCAGGTTCTGTGCCTGGAAGACCCGGCGCACGATCGCCAGCGCCTGCGGCGAGGTCACCCGCAGGCCATCGATGGTCTGCTTCTGGATACCTGCCGCCGAAAGCTCCTCGTCGAGCTGCGGGCCTGCGCCATGCAGCACGATCGGGGTCAGCCCAACCTGCTGCAGGAAGGCCAGCGACGAGGTCAGTGCCGGCAGGTCGTCGCGCAACACCGCGCCGCCGACCTTGACCACGGCGAAGCGCTTGGCGTCGATCTGCGAGAAGCGCTTGAGGTACTGCTGGATCTCGCGCGCGCTGCCCATGCTGGAGAGCAGGCGGACGATGGTCTTACGGGTGTGCTTATGCGTTTCCACTGTCCACAATCCGGTAGATGGTTTGCGCGTAATGCGCCAGTTGGTCGAGGGCGACCCATTCGTCCGCGCTATGCGCCTGGGCGATATCGCCAGGGCCGTAGACGAAGGAAGTGAATCCCGCTGCCGAGAACAGCGCCGATTCGGTCCAGAAGTCGACGGCGTTGCCGATCGGAATCTCCAGCTCGTCGGCCAGGTCGCGCGCGGCGAGGCGACGCGCCTCGGCGGTTGCGGTGTCGCCCGCCGGCAGCGAGTCGCCGCGGAAGGTTTCGCCAAACTCGACCGGATGCGGTTCGACCAGGGTACGGAAGGTCTCGAGCATGCGGTCGGCGTCCATCGACGGCAGCGGCCGGAAACCGAAGCGCACATCGGCCGTCGGCGCGATCACGTTGGCCTTGATGCCGCCCTCGACCTTGCCGATGTTGAAACGCAGGCCGGTCAGCCCGCCGAAGCGCTCGTGGCTCTGCGCGGCAACGAAATCCAGCGCCGCCCCACCCCAGCGGATCGCCTGGTGCACGGCGCTGTCGGTGGGCTTCTGTTCGCCCGAGGCATGACCGGCACGACCCTTGAAACGCATCTGCACCGAATGGATGCCGCGATGGGCCAGCACCGCTTCACCCTTGGTCGGCTCGGCGACGATGATCGCGTCGTATTTCGGCGCCGTCTTCAGGAAACCATCGATGCAACGCGCGTCGTTGGCTTCCTCGTCGGTGGACAGCAGCAAGGCCATGTCGCTCGTCGTCGCATTCGCCACCGCGACCAGCGCGGCCGCGGCACCCTTGATATCGCAGGCACCAAGGCCGATGGCACGATCTCCGGCGATCCTGAGTTCGAACGGGCTGGCCGTCCAGTGCGGCGAATCGGGCACCGTATCCATATGCACGTTGAACAGGTATTTCGGGGTCCCGCGCACCGCATGCAGGTTCACCGCGCCGGCGCCGAAATCCGTCACCGTCACCTCGAAGCCGGGCAGCGCCGCACGCAGGTAGTCGAAGATCCCCGCGGTACCGATCTCACGCGGCGGATTGCGCGTGTCGAAGCCCACCAGCGCACGCAGGTGTACCAGGGTGTCTTCAAGCAGCGTGGCGGGAGCGTTGCCGGTCGAAGCGGCCGTCATCGGTTGACCTCGGCCCACAGGGTCGAGCTCATGCCGTAGAGCTTGATGAAGCCTTCGGCTTCGGCGACGCCCCAGTCGGCGGCCTGCGCATAGGTGGCCTTCGACGACTGCAGGATGTGCGGCGAGGTCACCTTCACCGCATAGACCGAGCCGCCGCGGGTTTCCACGATCACGCTGCCGTTGACCTTGCGCTGGCTGGACACCAGGTAGGCCTCGAGGTCGGTCTTCAGCGGATCGTTGAAGAAGCCTTCGTAGGCCACCTCGGTCCACTTGCGGCCGATCTCGGGCTTGAAACGGTTCTGCTGCTTGCTGAGCACGGTCTCCTCGAGCGCGCGGTGCGCGGTCAGCAAGGTGACCAGGGCCGGCGCCTCGAACACGATGCGGCCCTTCAGGCCGATATTGGTATCGCCGGTATACAGGCTGCGACCGACGCCGTACTTCGCGAACTCGGTATTGAGGTATTTCAGGATTTCCGGACCGCTGGCCGGCTTGCCGTTCAGTGCCACGGCGACGCCTTCCTCGAATTCGAGGCTGACCTGCAGCGGTTCGGACGGCCATTCGCTGCGCGGTGCGCACCAGCCGATCGCGCCTTCGCCGGGAATTTCCCAGGCATCGATCTCGCCGCCGGAAATGGTCACGCCGAGCACGTTTTCGTTGATCGTGTAGTGCCTGGTCTTGGCACGGACCTCGAAACCGAGGTTCTCCAGGTACTTCTGTTCGTAGGCGCGAACCTGGGTGTGCTCGCGCTGGATTTCGCGAACCGGCGCGATGATGGTGTAGTCGCCGAGCGCCTTCACGGTCAGGTCGAACCGGACCTGGTCGTTACCCATGCCGGTGCAGCCGTGGGCGAAATACTTCGTGCCCAACTCATCGCAGCGCTTGAGCGATTCCTGCACGATGAGATAACGGTCGGATACCAGCAGCGGGTACTGGCCCTGGTAGAACTCGCCGGCCCAGATCAACGGGGTGACGAAGGTATCCCAGATCGGCTGGGCGACATCGACCGTGCGGTGCGAGGCCGCGCCGAGTTCGATCGCGCGCTGTTCGATGTATTCGCGCTCTTCGGCCGACACACCGCCGGTATCGGCGAACACGGTATGCACGTTGAAACCCTGCGCCATCAGGTACGGCACGCAGAAGCTGGTGTCGAGGCCGCCGGAAAAGGCGAGGACGATGTCTTTGTCGGCGGGAACGGCTGGGCTGGACATGGATGCTCCGGGTAAGGGTTCGTAAGGGAAGAGCGAATCAGAAACCGAGGCCGGATTTTTCGGCCAGCGAAGAAGAAATCAGCGAGGCCATCACCGCCTTCTGCACGTGCAGGCGGTTCTCGGCCTCGTCGATGGCGATGCAGGCGGGCGAATCCATGACCGCGTCGGTCGCCTTGATATTGCGGCGCAGCGGCAGGCAGTGGCTGAAGAGGCCCTTGTTGGTGAGCGCCATCTTCGCCTCATCGACGATGAAGTGGCGGTTCGCCTCGCGGATGGCCTTCTCCTCGTCCCAGCGGCCGAAGTAAGGCAAGGCGCCCCAGCTCTTCGCATAGATCACTTCGGCGCCGCGGTAGGCGTCCTCGATATCGTGCGAGACCTTCAGCGAGCCGCCATTCTCCGCGGCGTTCTGCTTCGCGAAGTCCATATAGCGCTGGTCGAGCACATACTCGGGGGTCGGGCACAGCAGGGTGACGTCCATGCCCATCTTCGTCGCGATCAGCAGGGCCGAGTTGGCCACGGCGGTGTTCAACGGCTTGGGATGGTAGGTCCAGGTCAGCACGTATTTGCGGTTCTGCAGGTTGCCCAGGTGCTCCTTCAGGGCCAGCGCGTGGGCCAGTTCCTGGCAGGGATGGGTGATCGTCTCCATATTGATCACCGGCACCGTGGCGTACTCGGCAAAGGCCTTGATCACCTTGTCCTCGCGATCCTCCGCCCAGTCGACGAATTTCGGGAAGGCGCGCACCGCGATCAGGTCGACGTAGCGCGAGAGCACGCGGGCCACTTCGGCGATGTGCTCTTCGGTATCGCCATCCATCACGCTGCCGACCTTGAACTCGATCGGCCACGCGTCCTTGCCCGGCGCCAGCACGACGGCATGCCCACCCAGCTGGAACGCACCCAGTTCGAAGCTGGTCCGCGTGCGCATCGACGGGTTGAAGAACAGCAGGGCGATCGACTTGCCGGCCAGCTGGCGACCCGCCGGCGAGCGCTTGAACTCGGCGGCCTGCTCGAGCAGGGCATCCAGCTCGGCCCGGCTGTAGTCCTGGGTGGTGAGGAAGTGGCGAAGAGTCATGGGCTTTCCGGGTTCGGTACGTCGGTCGAAAGAAAGGGCTGATTCATGGGAAGCAAATCCAAAACGAAAAAACCCGGCACGAAGCCGGGTTTTTAGTCGATACGGATGAAACGCGTGCGACAGCCTACCCGGCCAGATGTCCGATGTGCGGTCGACGAGCACGCGACGTCATTCCTGCGGCCATGCGGGCGCTGGTCAGGACGTTGGCGGTGTAGACGGCTATGGACAAGGGAGGTTCCGGTAGGCGAACCGGCATCATGCCGGCATTTGCTGCGACGCGCAACAGGTGGCGGACACCGGCGAAACCGGTGCCCGCCCTGCCGTGTCAGTCGGCCGGGGCGACGTTGACGCGAACCCGCAGGCGCTCGCCCGGGTCGTAGTTCAGACGCGAGACGTAGACCTCACCGCGATAGCGGTATTCGACGTCGTAGCCAGCGATACGGCGCTGCTCGCTGACCGTGCTGACGTCGCGGCAGCGGGTCTCGGTACCCTGGTAGGTCTGGTCGCTGCCGCGGCTGACATTGTTGCCGACGGCACCGCCGGCAACCGCACCGGCCACGGTGGCTGCCGTGCGGCCGTCGCCCTTGCCGACCGTGCTGCCGAGTACGCCGCCGACCACGGCGCCAAGGATGGTGCCGGCGGCGCTACCGGAACTGCGCTCCTGGCGGACCACCGGCTGGTCGTAGCATTCCTGCCGCGGGGTCTCGGTCCGGGCGATGCCATAGACCGGATCGACGCGAAGCACGTCGGCCCAGCCATAGTGGGTATTGTCGCCGCCGGCCGGTGGACCTAGCGGCGGACGGTCGTCCTGGGCGAAGGCGGAGGTGGCGAAAAGCGCCAGGATCAGCGCCGGGATAACCAAACGGGACATGCGAACGCTCTCCGAGGATGCGCAATGGCTGCGCCTTTCGCGCCCATTTCAACAACTTCACGCTGAATCCACGCTTAGAATGAATTCGCCGCCACGCCGGATCGTGTCAACCGGTTTAAAATCGACGGCTGACCCACCCTGCCCCGCCCCCGGACCCCCCATGCCGATCACGCTGCACAACACCCTGACTCGCCGAAACGAGGCCTTCGTACCGCTCGATCCGGAACGGGTGACCATGTACGTGTGCGGTCCGACCGTCTACAGCTACATCCATATCGGCAACGCCCGCCCGCCGGTGGTCTTCGACGTGCTGGCCCGGCTGCTCCGCCGCCATTACCCGAACCTGGTCTACGCGCGGAACATCACCGACGTCGACGACAAGATCAATGCCGCCGCCGCCGCCCAGGGCGTCGCCATTTCGGCGATCACCGACCGCTTCGCCGCCGCCTATCGCGAGGATATGGCCGCGCTCGGGGTCGCCCCGCCGGATATCGAACCCTGCGCGACCGACCATATTCCCGAGATCATCGCCATGATCACCAACCTGATCGACGGTGGCCACGCCTATGCCGCCGAGGGCCATGTCCTGTTCGACGTGTCCTCGTTCGCCGATTACGGGAAGCTGTCCGGGCGCGACCCCGACGATCTGCTGGCCGGGGCTCGTGTCGAGGTCGCCCCCTACAAGCGCAACCCGGGCGACTTCGTGCTGTGGAAGCCCTCGGACGCCTCCCTGCCCGGCTGGGATAGCCCCTGGGGCCGTGGTCGACCCGGCTGGCATATCGAGTGCTCGGCCATGAGCGCGGCCCATCTGGGCGAAACGATCGATATCCATGCCGGCGGCGTCGACCTGGTCTTTCCGCACCACGAGAACGAGATCGCACAGAGCACCTGCGCCCATGGCGGCCATACCTTTGCCCGCTACTGGCTGCATAACGGCATGCTGACCTTCGACGGTCGCAAGATGTCCAAGTCGCTGGGCAATGTGCTGCAACTGCACGAGCTGCTCGGCCAGTACCCGGCCGAGGCACTGCGCCTGATGCTGCTGCGTGGCCACTATCGTCAGCCGCTGGACTGGTCCGATGGTGCCCTGACCCAGTCGATCCGTACGCTGGATGGCTGGTATGGCGTGCTGCGCGACCTGGCGGATGTCGCCGTCGATGAGGTCATTGTCCCCGAGGCCGTCGAGGATGCCCTCTGCGATGACCTGAACACCCCGCAGGCACTGGCCGAGCTGTCCCAGCTCGCCGATGCGGCGCGTCAGGCGACCGGCAACGCGCGCGGACCGGCCAAGGCCGCCCTGCTCGGTGCAGGCTACCTGCTCGGCCTGCTCCAGCAGGACGCTGAAACCTGGTTCAAACAAGGCAATGCCGGCCAGACCGTCGATGCGGATTTCGTCGAGAACCTGCTCGAACAACGCCGTGCGGCTCGCATGGCGCGGGATTTCGCCCGTTCGGATGCGATCCGCGATGAACTGAAAGCCCTAGGCATCGCCATCGAGGATGGCGCACAGGGCACGCGATGGAGCATGGTGAAGGCATGAACATCGCCACCGAAAACACCGCCGCCGCCGCGCAGGACGCCATCGTCGAGGAATTCGCCTTCTTCAGCGACTGGACCGAGCGCTATCAATACCTGATCGACCTCGGTCGGCAGCTGCCGCCATTCCCCGAAGACAAGCGGATCGAGGATTACCGCGTGCATGGATGCCAGTCGATGGTCTGGCTGGTGCCCAGCGGCAACATCGAGCGCATGCATTTCGACGCAACCAGCGATTCGGCCATCGTCTCGGGGCTGATCGCGCTGGTGCTGCGGGTGTACTCGGACCGTTCGGCGCGGGAGATCGTGGATACCGAGCCGCGGTTTATCGATGCCATCGGCCTGGCCAAGCACCTGTCGCCGACGCGGTCGAACGGGCTGGCGGCGATGCTGGCGCGGTTGAAAGCGTATGCGGCGGCAACGCTGGGGTAAAGCGCAGAAAAAACCCCGCACAAGGCGGGGTTTTTCATTCAGGCCCGAGGAAAACCTCAGTCGCCCATCTGCTTCTGCAGATGCTCGCGACGTTCCTGGGCATCCAGCGACAACGTGGCGATCGGACGGGCGTCCAGGCGGTCCACGCCGATTTCTTCGTCGGTCTCTTCGCAGAAGCCGTAGCGGCCTTCCTCGATCCGGCGCAGGGCCTTGTCGATCTTGGAGATCAGCTTGCGGTAACGATCGCGTGTGCGCAGTTCCAGCGAGTTTTCCGTTTCGCGGGTGGCGCGCTCGGCCTCGTCGCCGACGTCGCGGACTTCCTCGCGCAGGTTGTCCATGGTCTGGCGCGATTCCTCGACCAGCTGGTCGCGCCAGTCGCGCAGTTTGTTGCGGAAGTACGCGAGCTGGCGAGGGCTCATGTACTCCTCGTCGGCATTCGGGCGGTAGCCCTTGGGCAGCTCGACGTTGGTGGTGGCGGGCAAGGCGTAACGACCATCTTCACGGGTGACGCCGGATTCGGATGCGGATGAGGCGAGGCTATTCATTCGGGATTGCGACAACTTTTCATTCTTGTGGGATGAGCGGCTCGGCACGGCGGATGCGGTCCGCGGTGGCGTGGCGGCAACGGCGGTCGCGGTCTTGCCGGCGGGCGGCTTGTGGGCGACAGGTGTTACGGTTTTCTGCGGCGCGGGCGTAGGTGCCTTGGCAGCGGGTTTCGATGCTGCCTGCTTCACCGGCGGCTTGGGAGCCGGCTTGGCCGCAGCGTGGGATACGGGTTTCGCCACCGGCTTGACGGGAGCGGCCTTCTTGGCGACAGCCTTCGCTGGCGCCTTTGTGGCTTTCTTGGCGGGCGGCGCGGCTTTCTTCGCCGCGGCGACGACCGGCTTGCCCGCGGTCTTGGCGACCGGCTTCTTCACGGGAACAGCCTTCTTGGCGACTGGTTTGGCCACGACCTTCTTCGCAGGGGCTTTCTTCGCCGCCGGCTTGGATTTCGCAGCACTCTTCACGGACTTCACTGCGGGTTTTGCGACTTTCTTCGACGCTGCCTTCACAGACTTCCCCCCGGTGGCCGCCGGCGTGGCCTTTTTTCCGTCGCCGGCTTTCGATACAGCCTTCTTCGCTGGCGCGTTGGCTGCTGCGGAACTGCGTGTGCTTTTCGCCATGTCCTTCACCATTGTGGCCCGGCGGCGGGGTGTTATAGCCCAGATGTGTTACCCCAGCAACCTGTCTTTCTGGAATACTAGACGGGTATTGGCCGATACCCAAGCGGCCCGACGGATATCGTGGCCCGCCTTCTGCTCTCCCTACTGTGGTTGTACAAGCGCCTGCTCAGTCCTTTGCTGGGGCAACGCTGCCGTTTTCACCCCAGTTGTTCCGAGTATGCACGTGTTGCGATCGTACGCTTCGGCCCATGGCGCGGATGTGTCATGACCCTCTGGCGGCTGCTGCGATGCCAGCCGCTGTGCGAAGGCGGCGCCGACCCCGTTCCCGACCACTTCGAGCTGCGCCGCTGCGGCGAGCAAGGAAAACACCCGACATGAGCGATGCCTGGCTGATCAAGAACGCCGAACTGGTCAACGAAGGCCAGCGCCACCGCGCCGACCTGCGCGTCGCCGACGGCCTGATCCGGACGATCGGCGAGAATCTCGCCCCCATCGACGGCGAGACCGTCATCGACGCCAGCGGGCTCTGGCTGTTGCCCGGGATGATCGACGATCAGGTGCACTTTCGTGAACCGGGCCTGACGGAGAAAGCCGATATCTTCCATGAGTCGCGCGCCTGCGCGGCCGGCGGCATCACCAGCTACATGGAAATGCCCAATACCAGGCCCCCGGCGCTGGACCGCGAGACGCTGGAGGCGAAGTACAGCCGCGCCGCCGAGACCTCGGCGGTCAATTACGCCTTCTACATGGGTGCCAGCAACGACAACCTCGAGGCGATCCGCGCGCTGGACCCGAAGACCGCACCTGGCGTGAAGGTGTTCATGGGCGCCTCGACCGGCAATATGCTGGTCGACGACCCGGCCGTGCTGGACGGCATCTTCCGCGACTGCCCCACCCCGATCATCACGCATTGCGAAGATACGCCGATGATCGACGCCAACCTGGCTCGGGCCCACGAGCAGTTCGGCGAAGCCATCCCCGCCCGCGAGCATCCGCTGATCCGCTCGCGCGAGGCCTGCATCAAGTCGACCCGGCTGGCGATCTCGCTCGCCCGCAAGCACGGCACGCGCCTGCACGTACTGCATATTTCCACCGCCGACGAACTGGCACTGTTCGAGCCGGGCCCGGTCAAGGGCAAGAAGATCACCGCCGAGACCTGCGTGCATTTCCTGCATTTCAGCGATGCGGACTATGAGCGCCTGGGTTTCCTGATCAAGTGCAACCCGGCGATCAAGACCGCCGACGACCGGGAGGCGATTACCCGTGCCCTGGCCGAAAAGCGTATCGACGTGCTGGCCACCGACCATGCGCCGCACCTGCTGGAAGAGAAGGCGCAGCTTTACGACAAGGCACCCTCTGGCCTGCCCCTGGTCCAGTTCGCCCTGCAGGCGGCGCTGGAGCGCGTATTCGAGGGGAAGCTCACCCTGGAGCGCGTGGTCGAGGCGGTCTGCCACGCCCCGGCCGAGCTGTTCGACGTCGCCAACCGCGGCTTCCTGCGCGAGGGCTATGCCGCCGACCTGGTCCTGGTCGATCCGAATCGCTCGCATACGGTGACGCGCGAGGAGGTGCTGTCCAAGTGCGGCTGGTCGCCGTTCGAGGGCGAGACCTTCAAGAGCAGCATCGCAGCCACCTTCGTCAACGGGCGCCGGGTCTGGGACGGCAAGCAGATCGATGACAGCGTGCGCGGCGAGCGCCTGGCCTTCGATCGCTGAGGCCTCATCGACTGCATCGCCACTGGGTCCCTGCCTGCGCAGGGACGACGGAAACCTACCTATCGTCGTCCCTGCGCAGGCAGGGACCCAGTGGCGACGCGTTGCGATTTTCGAAACAGGGTCAGAGCGCTTTGCCGCAGACCGTGCCGTAGCCGCCAGCCACACCCTTGCTCGCATAAGCCACCGCATCGTGCGGATGCAGGCTTTCATGGTGGGCGACGCGGACATGAAAGTCGGCGATGCGTTCGTCGGCGACCAGTACTTTCTGGATCCGGCGCGCGGCGTCTTCGCAGAACATCAGGTTGCTGCCGTTGGCCAGGGCGAAGGCCTGTTCGTCCTCGCGCTTGACCGCGGTCTGCACGGGGGTGCCCAAAGCGGCTTCGACGCGGTCGACCAGTTCGATCAGGCTCGGACCCTGGTCGCCGGCCGGGCGGATGCGCAGCTCGGCGGTGCTGCGCTGCGCATGCGGCGTCGCGACGATGCCCTGCTCGGAACCCAGCCAGGCGAAGATCGCCTCGCGGTCGAGCGGCTTGTCGGCGAAATCGTCGGCGAAGCGCTGCTGGATCAGCTGGCGCGACAAGGCAGCCGATGCCGGGCAGGTTGAGGAATAGACCACTTCGGTGGTCAGCTCGACGGCGAAGTCGCCGTGGCACAGCATCGCGTCGATGGTGACCGGGTAGGCGCGCCAGCCGCTGTTCGCGCTCTTCAGCGCCGGGCGGCGCACAAGATGATCGAACGAGATGGTCAGCCGCGCGCTGTCGGACAGATCCCTGTGGGAGTCGAGGAAGGAGCCGAGCAGCGCCTTCAGCGACGCGCCGTCGACGACCGTCGCGGACAGGGCCTTCTCGACCAGCAGGTAGAGCCGCGACATGTGGATGCCGCGCACCTCGGGTTTGTTGAGATTGACCCAGGCACCGACCCGCGCGCTGGTGTGCTGGACGACGCCATCGCCGGCGTCGTAACGGACCGGCATCTCGATGCCGTCCATGCCCACCCAATCCAGCGCGCCAAGGGTCTGTGCATGCGATTGGGAGGCGACGTCCGGTAGTAGACGGGTGGTTTTGTGATCTTGGGTATACATAGGAATCCCCCGCCATGACGGCGACTTGCCCTGCTCAATGGGGTCCAAAACCCCTACCGTCAATGTAGGCGAAGATGAAACGATGCGTTCATACGGCGCGACGACGCCAGTCGCGGGCTGCGCGCCAGGCCTGGAATGCGGCGGCCAGACCCGTCCTGGACTGGCCCAGGTGGATCGCCAGCAGTGGCTCGGCGGCGCGCCTGGTGCGTGCCGCGATCGCCGCGCCGGTACGTGCTTCCAGGCCACGAAAAAGGCTTAGCGGGCCATCTATCGACCGTGCCGAGCGAAAGCCGGACGCGATCTCGTCCAGTTGCGCACGCACGGCTTCGCGGCGCGGCGGGTTATCCGTGCGGAGTTGCTCGCGACTGAGGCCGAAGCGCGCCAGGCGCGCCATCGGCAGCGGCAGGCGTTCACGGTCGACGTCTTCCTCGAGCCGGCTCAAGGCGAACAGCAGGTGCGACAGGGCGGCCACCCGGCTGGCCTTCGCCGGCGAAGCCTCCGGGCCGAACCACCAGGCGGTTTCCAGCGAGGCCAGCGCGCCATGCATGATGGTCGCCGCAGCCAGCTGGCCCTCGAAATGGGCAGCGGTACCTTCGTCAAGCTGTTCCATCGCGGCCAGTACCGGCGCGACCCAGCGATCGCCCGGCACACGGCGTGCGCGCGGATCGGCGAACAAGGCCTTGGTCAGTGGGTGGCGTCCGCCACTGGCGGCGGCGCCGGACAGTTCCTCGGCCCACCAGCCGAGCTTGGCCAGGGCGACCTGTGGCTCGCGGATGCCATAGGCCGCGGCAATCAGTTCCTGCTCGAGCGCGGCCAGGGCAACATAACCCTCACGTCCCTCGCCTTCGACAAAGGGCAAGGCGATGCGTTGCTGCGGCTGGATCGCCAGCCATTTGTCGATATAGCTGTCCAGTGCGTTGTCGCTCACGCAACGACCTCGCCGACCCCGAGCAGCCGGGCCAGCGCGGCGGGCGAATCGACCACGGCATCGGCGCCCCAGCCATGCGGGTCGCCACCGTCGAGATAACCCCAGGCAACGGCGACCGTGTAAAGCCCGGCTGCGTTCCCGGCGAGCACATCGCGACGATCGTCGCCGACGAAAACCGAGCGTGCCGGATCCAGGCTGCCTTCGCGGCAGGCATGCAGGACAGGTGCCGGATCGGGCTTCTTCACCGGCAAGGTATCGCCCGAGACCACCGATACCGTTTTCCAGCCCAGATCGAGCTGGGCAAGCAACGCATCGGTCAGGAACCCGGGCTTGTTGGTGACGATACCCCAGCGAATGCCTTGCGCGTCCAGACCGGCAAGCAGTGCGTCGATCCCGGCGAAGGGCTTGGTGTGACGCGACATCAGCGCCTCGTAAATCGCCAGGTAGCGCGGCACGAGCGCCGTGATCGCGTCATCGTCCGCATCGATGAAACCCGCGCGCAGGATCGCGCGGGAACCGCGCGAGACGACCTCGCGGACCGGCGCATACGGCGGGGGCACGACGCCCTCTTCCCCGCATTGTTCGATCAGGGCGGCGTAAAGGTCCGGCGCGCTATCGAGCAAGGTGCCATCGAGGTCGAACAGTACGCCCGTCGGCGCGAAGGGGATCTGGCTCATAGTGGCTTCCGTGCAGTGAGCACGTAGTTGACCGAAGTATCGGACGACAGACGCGCGTTGCGCGTCAGCGGGTTGTAGGCCAGGCCGCGGATATCTTCCAGTTCCAGCCCCGAATGCCTGAGCATCGCGGCGAGTTCGGACGGCTTCAGGAACTGCGCGTAGTGATGCGTACCGCGCGGCAGCAGGCGCAGCAGGTATTCGGCGCCGACGATCGCCGCACCGAACGCGGCCGGTGTGCGGTTGAGCGTCGACATGAACAGCTGTCCGCCGGGCTTGAGCATGCGCGCCAGGTCGCCGATCAGTTCGCCCGGGTCGGGCACGTGCTCGATCAGTTCCATGCAGCAGACCGCGTCGAACGACGCCGGTTCGGCGGCGGCCAGATCGGTGGACGACTGCACGCGGTAATCGACCTGGAGGTTCGATTCGAACAGATGAAGTTTCGCGATCTCGATCAGCTTGTCGCCGAGGTCGATGGCGGTCACCTCCGCGCCGGCACGGGCCAGCGCTTCGCTGAGCAGGCCACCGCCGCAACCGACGTCGACCACGCGCGCACCCCGCAGCGTGGTGCGTCCGCCAATATAGGCGGTGCGCACGGGATTGAGATCGTGCAGTGGACGCGATTCGCCATCCGGATCCCACCAGCGCGAGGCCAGCTTCTCGAAACGGGCGATTTCCTCGGCACTGACATTGGCGTGGGTCGACATGATGCTGCCCTCTTCGGCGTCGCGCCTCAGCGCGCCTGCCATTGGTGGATGGTGATCTTCGAGGCCCCGGTCAGGTGCGCCGGGTCGGTGTGCGCGATCGCGGTGGCAGTGTCCATGTCCTCGGCCAGCAACAGGTAGGCACCACCGCTGCCGTCGGTAAACGGTCCGGTCATCTCCAGTTGCCCCTGCGCGCGCAGGTCGTCGAGAAAGGCCCGGTGCGGACCGACGATCGACTCGTCGAATTTCGGCGTGCGCATGACCAGGATGAGAAAACGGTTCATCGTCGGCTCCGGATCAGATCGCGGCAATGCGTTCGCGCCAGGCGCGCGCCCTGGCGCGCACCTCGGCGACATCCATGCCGGTCAGCCTGCCATCGTCCAGCTTACGCCGGCCGGCAATCCATACATCGCTGACCTGGTGGCGGCCGGTGGCGTAGACGAGTTGCGAGGCGACATGGAACAACGGCTGGGTTTCCAGCGCGTCCAGGCGCACCGCGACCAGATCGGCTTCCTTGCCCACTTCGATCGAGCCGACGCGGTCGCCGAGGCCGATCGCCTTCGCGCCATTCAAGGTGGCTGCGCGTAGCGCGTGCGCGGCGTCGAAAGCGGCCGCATCGCCGATCACCGCCTTGGCCAGCAAAGCCGCGGTGCGCATCTCGCCGAACATGTCCAGGTCGTTGTTCGAGGCACAACCGTCCGTGCCCAGGGCAACGTTGACACCGGCGCGACGCAGCTTTTCGGCCGGGCAGAAACCCGAGGCGAGCTTCAGGTTCGATTCGGGGCAATGCACCACCGACACGCCGGCCTCGGCGCAGGCGGCGATCTCGGCATCGGTCAGCTGGGTCATGTGCACGGCGATCAGGCGGTCGTTGACGATACCCAGGCTCTGCAGGCGCTGGAACGGACGGATGCCGTGGTCGCGCTTGCTGTCCTCGACTTCCTGAGCGGTCTCATGCGTATGCAGGTGGACCAGGATATCGAGCTGGTCGGACAGCATGCGGATACGCTCGAAGCTCTCGTTCGAGACCGTATAAGGCGCGTGCGGCGCGAACGCGGTGGTCAGCAGGGGCTCGCCGCGGAAGTCGTCGTGCACTTCCAGCGCGCGCTCGAAGTACTCGTCGCGGGTCTTCGCCCAGGGGCTGGGGAACTCGATGATCGGCAGGCCGACCACGGCGCGGAAGCCGAACTGGCGATAGGTCGCGCCGATGACGTCGGGGAAGAAATAGTTTTCATTGGCACAGGTCGTACCGCCGCGAAGCATCTCGGCGATCGCCAGCTCGACGCCGTCGCGAATGAACTCCGGCCCCATCACCTTGGCCTCGACCGGCCAGATGTGTTCCTGCAGCCATGTCATCAGCGGCAGGTCGTCGGCTAGCCCGCGCATCAGCGTCATCGGGTTGTGCGTATGCGAATTGATCAGGCCCGGGATCAGCGCGTGCTCGTCGAGGACGACGCGCTCGCGCGGTGCGAAGCGCTGCCTCGCCTGTTCGACCGGCAGGATCGCCTGGATGATGCCACCGTCGATGGCGACCGCATGGTCGTCGAGGACGACGCCGTGGGGTTCGATCGGCACCACCCAGCGGGCTTCGATCAGGAGGTCGATGGGGGTCTGGCTGGTCGTGGTCACGGAGGGGCGTCCCTTGCGGAGTTCGTCGCGGCAGAGCCGGGGATCCGGTCAAGGGATCCCCGCTCGCACGGGGATGTCACGTCGACGGAGGCGCGCGCACGGTGCGCGCGCCGGTGCGTCATTTCACACGGCTCACATATTCGCCGGTGCGGGTATCGATCTTGATGATTTCGTCCTGGCCGACGAACAGGGGCACGCGGACGACGGCACCGGTTTCCAGGGTGGCCGGTTTGCCGCCACCACCCGAGGTGTCGCCACGGACGCCGGGGTCGGTCTCGGTGATCTTCAGTTCGACGAAGTTCGGCGCCTGGACGGACAGCGGCGCGCCGTTGAACAGGGTGACCACGCACTCTTCCTCGCCCTTGAGCCACTTGGCGGTATCGCCGACGGCGATCTTGTCGGCCTGGTGCTGCTCGAAGGTTTCCTGCTGCATGAAATGCCAGTACTCGCCATCGGAGTACAGGTACTGCATGTCGGTATCGACCACGTCGGCGCCCTCGAAGGAGTCGCTGGACTTCAGCGTCTTCTCGGTGACCCGGCCATTGCGCAGGTTGCGGATGCGGATGCGCGTGAACGCCTGGCCCTTGCCCGGCTTGACGAACTCGGCTTCGACGACCACGTAGGGGTCGTTGTCGACCATGATCTTCACACCGTTCTTGACGTCGTTGAGACCGTAAGTGGCCATGCGTTTCGCTCCAGAAGTAAAAAACCGCTGCGTTCAGCGGTTAAAATGTCGGCTTCGCGGGCCGTTATGCCCGACCCAAGGCCGACCATGATAACCGCAAGCCCCGGTGCCCGCCTATCTCATGACGCCATCGACTGGCGCCAGGCATGGCGCGACTCGGTCACCGATGCCGGCGAACTGCTCGCCCTGCTCGGGCTGGAACACCTGGCGGCTGACCTTCCCGACGCCGACGCCGGCTTTTCCCTGCGCGTGCCCCGCGGTTTCGTGGCACGGATGCGCCATGGCGACGCGCGCGACCCGCTATTGCTCCAGGTCCTGCCGCAGCTGGCGGAAACCGACCGGGTCGAGGGCTTTTCTTTAGATGCGGTAGGCGACATGGCATCGCGGGCAGCGCACGGCGTCCTGCACAAATACGACGGCCGGGCCTTACTCATCGCCAGCGGCAGTTGCGCGATCAACTGCCGCTACTGCTTCCGCCGGCATTTCCCGTACGGCGACGAGATCGCGGCGGCCGGTCAATGGCGCCAGGCACTGGACCATGTCCGTGCCGACCCTTCGATCCGCGAACTGATCCTCTCCGGCGGCGACCCGCTGTCGCTGGCCACGGCCAAGCTGGAGGAACTGACCCGGGGCCTGGCCGAACTGCCCCATGTCGTGCGCCTGCGTATCCACACCCGGCTGCCGGTGGTCCTTCCCGAACGGGTCGACGAGGCCCTGGCCGACTGGCTCGCCGCCTTGCCACTGCAGAAGGTCGTGATCCTGCATGCCAACCATGCCAACGAGTTCGATGGCCCGGTGGATGCGGCCTGCGCCCGGCTACGCGCAACCGGGGCGACCCTGCTCAACCAGTCGGTGCTGCTGCGTGGCGTCAACGACAGCGTCGAGGCCCTGGGCGGGCTGTCCGAGCGGGCTTTCGCCGCCGGGGTCCTGCCCTATTACCTGCATCAGCTGGACAGGGTCCAGGGCGCGGCGCACTTCGAAGTCGACGACCAGCGGGCGCTGGATCTCGTCGAGGGCATGCGTACCCGCTTGCCGGGATACCTGGTGCCCAGGCTTGTCCGTGAATTGCCCGGCGACCTGTCTAAACGCCCTATTCATGGCCTAGGCAGGTAGCATTGACCAGATGGAAGGTGTAAAACCGAGAAACAGGGTCAACGGGGGCGTGTCGCGGCGCACGGCGGCGATACGAAGCGTTGCAACGAAAGCACTGGGACTCGGACGACCGGGTCGGCAGGCGGGTCGCCATGAAACACGATAACGTCATCAAGGTCCTTTTCATCGAGGACTCGGTCGAAGACGCCGAGCAGCTCATCAACGTGCTGCGCAACGGCGGTATCGCCGTGCGTCCGGCGCGGGCCACCACGGCCGCCGAGCTGCAGACCGCGCTCGATGAACTGATCCCCGATCTGGTCCTGCTCAATCCGGCGGTGACCTCGCTGAACGCGGCGGACGTGGTCCGCCAGCTCGATGCCAGCGGGCGCGACCTGTCGCTGATCGGCGTGGTCGACAGCCTGTCGGACAACCTGGTCGCCGACCTCTTCGCCAGCGGTACCCGTGGTGTCGCCCTGCGCCATCGCGCCGACCAGACCCTGGCCGTGGTCCAGCGCGAATTCGAGGCCCTCAGCACGCGCCGCCAGGTACGCAAGCTGGAAACCAGCCTGCGCGAATCCGAGCGCCGTTGCGATGCGCTGCTCGATTCCTCGCGCGATGCGATCGCCTACGTGCATGAAGGCATGCATGTGCGGGCCAACCAGGCCTACCTGGAGACGTTCGGCTTCGAGGAATTCGACGACATCCTCGGCCTGCCTATCCTCGACATGATCGCCAGCGGTCATGCCGACGACTTCAAGAGCCTGCTGCGCGCCCTGTCCCGCGGCGACAAACCGCCGGCACGGGTCGACCTGCAGGCCCGCCATACCGACGGCACGACGTTCAAGGCTTCCGTGGAATTCGCCCATGCGACCTTCGAAGGCGAACCCTGCCTGCAGATCGTGTTCCGCCAGCAGATGGTCGACGCGGCCATGGTCGCCCAGATGCAGCGCGATCCGGTTACCGGCCTGCTCAACCGCGCGCGGACCATGGACATGATCGACCAGGCGGTCGCCGCGTCCATGAGCGGCACCGAAGGCCTGGCCCTGCTGATGCTCGAGCCGGACAACTGGAAGGAAATCGTCGCCGGCATCGGCCTCGGCAACGCGGACAACCTGTTCGCCGCGATCGCGGCCAAGGTCGCCAGTGTCCTTGCCACTACCGACAGTGCCGGCGTGCTCGGCGACCACACCATCGGCATTGTCCTGGGCTCGCGCAGCGACGAGGACTTGCAGACCCTGATCGGCAGTCTGCGCGGCGCGGTTTCCGAGAGCATCTTCGATGCCGGGTCACGCTCGCTGACCATGAGCCTCAGTGTCGGCGGCAGCCTGCTCGCGGAGAAGAACGCCAAGACCGACATCCTGCTCGAACAGGCCAACGGCGCCCTGCGCAACGCGCAGAACCAGGGCGGCAACCGCAGCGAGGTGTTCGATCCGACCGCGCACGAGAAGGCCGATGCCGAGCGCGAGCGCTACTGGCTCAGCCTGGTCCGCGACGCGCTGTCCACCGACGGCCTGCGCCTGTACCACCAACAGATCATCAGCCTGCAGGATGCCAGCGGCGAGTTCTACGAGATCCTGGTCCGCCTGCGCGGCCCAAAGGGCGACGTGCTGCCAGGCTATTTCATGCCGATCGCCGAACGCAACGGCCTGCTGCCGGCGATCGACCGCTGGGTCCTCGGCCATGCCATCGACACCCTGGTCGAGCGCGAACGCGAAGGCCTGACCACCACCTATTTCGTCAAGCTCACCCTGCCCTCGCTGGAAGACCCGGACCTGCTGCCCTGGCTGCAACGCCGTCTGGAAAGCGCGCACCTGCGTCGCAGCACGGTGGTGATCGAGATGCCCGAAAGCAAGGTGCTGACCAGCCTGCGTCCGGCGCAGGACTTCGTCACCGGCTGGCGCAAGGTCGGCGGCAAGTTCGCCCTGGAGCAGTTCGGCTCGGGCCTGAACTCGTTCCAGCTACTGACCCATATCGACGCGGACTTCCTCAAGATCGACCGCAGCTATATGACCGATCTGCCGCAGCATCCGGAAAACCAGAAGAAGATCGCCGAAATCTGCACCCAGGCTCATACCCTCGGCAAGAACACGGTAGCCGAATGGGTCGAGGACGCAGTCAGCACCTCCCTGTTGTTCGCCTGTGGCGTCGACTTCGTCCAGGGCAACTTCCTGCAGGAACCGGCCAAGGTGATGGCGCGCGAATTCAGCATGGCGTAGTTGCGGGAGCCTGCCGGAGCGCTTGTTGGAGCGCACTTGTGGGAGCGAGCCCTGCTCGCGAGTCCTTTGGAGCCGTGCCTTTCCAGAGCTGGCAACCGGGCGAGTCACGGCCCTAAAGGACTCGCCCACAGGGTGGGCTCCCACATGGCACGGCAAACTTTACGTGTGGGAGCGAGCCCTGCTCGCGAGTCCTTTGGAGCCGTGACTTTCCAGAGCTGGCAACCAGGCGAGTCATGACCCCAAAGGACTCGCCCACAGGGTGGGCTCCCACATGGCACGGCAAACTTTAC
>DASYLE010000217.1:0-23641 GCA_036009745.1 Luteibacter sp.
ATCGGTGATGGGTTGTCGCCACTGGACCCGGCCTGCGCCGGGGTGACGGTGAGGGGAATGGGCGCCGCGCCTTGTTCTGCTCTTCGTTCTTGATCGTCATACCAGCGAAGGCTGGTATCCAGTGGCCTCAGTGGTCGGTGATCGCCACTGGACTCCGGCCTGCGCCGGGGTGACGGTGAGGGGAATGGGCGCCGCGCCTTGCTCTGCTCTTCGTTCTTGATCGTCATACCAGCGCAAGCTGGTATCCAGTGGCATCGGTGATGGGTTGTCGCCACTGGACCCAGCCTGCGCCGGGGTGACGTGAGGGGAATGGGTGCCGCGCCTTGCTCTGCGCTTCGCTCTTGATCGTCATACCAGCGCAGGCTGGTATCCAGTGGCATCAGTGGTCGGTGGTCGCCACTGGACCCCGGCCTGCGCCGGGGTGACGTGAGGGGAATAGGTGCCGCGCCTTGCTCTGCGCTTCGCTCTTGATCGTCATACCAGCGCAGGCTGGTATCCAGTGGCATCAGTGGTCGGTGGTCGCCACTGGACCCCGGCCTGCGCCGGGGTGACGGTGAGGGGGATACATGCCGCGCCTTGCTCCGCTCTTCGCTCTTGATCGTCATACCAGCGCAGGCTGGTATCCAGTGGCGTCAGTGGTCGGTATCGCCACTGGACCCCGGCCTGCGCCGGGGTGACGGTGATGTATCTGTGGGACTTGATGCTAAATCAGGCAGTCGGCTTCGCCGGTACCCAGTCGGCCGGGGCGTCGTTCGGAATCCCATAGGCCCGCAAGGCTGCCAGCACCACGCTCATTTCCGTGCCGCCGCTGCGCGCCAGGGAGAGCAGGCGCTGGGCGGTAGGCTTATCGCCCTGGGCCTGCATATTGAGCTGGGCGAAACGCTGCATCTGCCAGATCAGGTTGACCCGCGCATGCTTCGCGTCGGTCTGGTCGGCCGGGTCGGTCGACAGCACTTCGCGCAAGTGCAGGCCGAGCGAGCGGCCGAGCGGGCTGCTGCCCCATTCGAGGACCTTGGCCAGCTTCAGGCAGTCGGCGAGGATGGCCTGGTCGTCCTTGCCGTCCTCGCAGAACCGCGCGGTGGCCTGGAAACCGGGCACCGGCTGGGCACTGGCCAGGCCGTAGACGATCACCATCTGCACGCCGGCATTGCCGGCACCGGACAGCGGGTTGAAGGTATCGGCCGGTGGCGGCAGCTGGGTTACCGAATTGGCCAGCGCCTTCAGGCTGGCGCCCAGGTAATCGTCATAGAGCTTCGCATCGGCCGCCTTCGCCAGGTCGGCGCGGGTGGCGTCCTTGTCGCCATTGCGGTTGTCGTTGCCGAGCTTCAGCAGCCAGACCGCGGCATTGTCCGGGGCCTGGGTCTGCAGCTTGCCGATGGCGTCCGTATTCGGGCAGGTGCCGGCCTTGCTGTCGCAATCGGCCAACTGGGCCCAGGCCACGGCCGGGCCGGCATCGGTATTGCGCGCCGCCCGTTCGAGCAGGTTGTGATAGCTCAGGACCTCGGGCAGGCCGGTCAGCGGACGGGCGAGCAGGGCCGCACCGAGCAGCGGTTCGGCCTCGGTGCGCAGGGCGAGCACGCTGGCCAGGTCGTGCTGGAACTGCAGCAAGGCCTTGTTCCGGTCTTTCTGTGCGGTGGCGTCGGCCTTCTTGCCGGCCTGTCCCGCCGCCGCGAACGATGCGGTCGAGGCCAGGGCGGCGGTCAGGCCGATGGCCAGGGCGAAATAGCGCAGTCCTCGCATCCGGGGTTTCTCCGTCACATAAATCGGCAAGGATACCGCCGCGGGATGAACGGAACGTGGGCGAATACCACCTCCGACAGCCGCACCGGCGGGCCGAGTTGTTACTATCGGGCATTCTTCCGGCCCGACCGCCGGGCCAAGCGCCGCCGAACCCGGCTGGCGACGAATCGACATCCTGCGACAGAACAGGAGCACACGATGGACCAATTTGCCATTTTCGCCAGCGAGCGAGCCCCGTATTTCGTGGGCTGGGGCACGCTGATGCTGATCAACGCCGGCCTGGCCCAGGGCAAGAACCGCAGCGGCGTGATCTGGTTCCTGCTCACACTGATCCTGGGGCCCCTGGCCACCTTGCTGATCGTGGTGATGCCGAAGGTGCGGGGCAAGATGTTTTAGAGCCCAGCTTTTGATCGTCATGCCGGCGTAGGCCGGCATCCAGTGGCGACCATGTCCGGTCAAGACCCGGTGTATCAAGTGCATGGCCGTGCGGGATACCGCCCGATCACTGTGTCGCCACTAGACCCCGGCCTGCGCCGGGGTGACGGTGAGGGGGAGTGGCTTTACTCGCCTAATGCTTCGCGCATGAATTCCGGCTGGGCCAAAGCGCCGCGGTGGATATCGGCGTTGTAATAGCGGGTCGGGAAGGTCTTGCTGATGGCGCCGCGCTCGCGGAAGCCGACCAGGTCGCCGCCCTTGCGGGCCATCGTGCAGCTCCACCAGCCGGTCGGGTAGCACGGCTGCGGGAAGGGCAGGGTCTTCACTGCCTGGAAGCCCGAGGTACGCATGGCCGAACGCATCGCCTTGATCAGCTCGATGTGGGCGATCGGCGATTCGGACTGCTGGACCAGGATGCCGCCATGGCGCAGGGCCTTGTAGCAGCTGGTATAGAACGCGGCGTTGAACAGGCCTTCGGCCGGGCCGACCGGGTCGGTCGAATCGACGATGATCAGGTCCAGCGATTCGGGCTCCGCTTCAGCCATGTACTTGATGCCGTCGATGAACAGCAGCTCGGCGCGCGGGTCCTTGTTCGCGTCGCACAGCTCCGGGAAATACTCCTCGGCCAGGCGGGTCACGCGCTCGTCGATCTCGACCTGCACCGCCGATTCGACTTCCTCGTGCTTGAGCACTTCGCGCAGCGTGCCGCAGTCGCCGCCGCCGATGACCACGACGCGCTTGGCGCGGGCGTGGGTGAACAGCGCCGGGTGGGTCATCATCTCGTGGTAGAGGAAGTTGTCGCGTGCGGTGAGCATCACGCAACCGTCGATCACCATCAGGTTGCCCCAGTCGGTGGTCTGGTAGATCTCGATGGTCTGGAAGGGCGTCTTCTCCGCATGCAGCAGGCGCTCGACGCGAAAACCGATGGAGGAGCCGGAAGCCTGGTGGGCTTCGGTGAACCAGCTGAGCTGCGACATGACGCGGATCCTGACGATGCGAGGGGAAGGGGGAAAAGGCCGATTGTAGCGGCAATCGGCGGCTGGGACCCGTTCGTGACAGCCTGGACCGCCGCCTGCGCTACGCACTTGTCACGATCGGCCATTACACTATGCGGTCTGTCTGTCATCCGCTGGGTGGCAGGCCCAGTCCGACCGGCCCCGCGGCGTGCGAGGCTCCCGGCCGCCGGACTCGCTTCAGGTCAAAGTTCGCCGCTGCGACTGTCTCGGCCCGTCCCTAAGGGGGCGCGGGCCCGACTATAGACGAGGAGATCTTCCGCCCATGGCGAACTGGACCATCGACCGCGCACGCCAGACGTACGCGATTCCGCACTGGAGCAATGGCTACGTCGACGTCGATGCCGCCGGCGATATCGTGATGCATCCGCGCGGCCCGCAGGGCCCGGCGCTGGTGCTGCCCGAGATTGTCGACGCGGCCAAGGCGCAAGGCCTGCGCCTGCCCTTGCTCGTGCGCTTCCCCGACATCCTCGCCGACCGGCTGGCCAAGCTGCAGTCGGCCTTCGCCAAGGCGATCGACGACTTCGATTACGCCGGTGGTTACACGGCCGTCTATCCGATCAAGGTCAACCAGCAGCGTGGCGTGGTCAGTGAGCTGGTCGCCGCCGGCGAGCATGGCTTCGGCCTTGAAGCCGGCTCGAAGCCGGAATTGATGGCGGTGCTGGCGCAGGCGCGCCCGGGCAGCGTCGTCGTCTGCAATGGCTACAAGGATCGCGAATACGTGCGCCTCGCGCTGATCGGGCTGAAGCTCGGCCTGCGCGTGCACATCGTCATCGAGAAGCTGTCCGAGCTGGACCATGTCTTCGCCGAGGCCAAGGCGCTCGACGTCGAGCCCCTGCTCGGCGTGCGCGTGCGCCTGGCCTCGATCGGCGCCGGCAAGTGGCAGAACACCGGCGGCGACAAGGGCAAGTTCGGGCTCAGCCCCTCGCAGGTGCTGGAGCTGGTTGGCAAGCTGGAAAAGGCAGGCCTGAAGCACACGCTGAAGCTGCAGCATTTCCATATGGGCTCGCAGATTTCCAATGTGCGCGATATCGCCGCGGGCATGCGCGAGGCCGTGCGCTATTTCGTCGAATTGCATCGGCTTGGCGTGCCGATCTCGGTGGTCGATGTCGGCGGTGGCCTCGGCGTGGATTACGAAGGCACCCGTTCGCGCAGCTACAACTCGATCAACTACAGCCTCGAGCAGTACGCCGCCAGCGTGATCCAGCCGCTGGCTGAGGCAGTGACCGCGCACAAGCTGCCCGCACCCCAGGTATTCACCGAATCCGGTCGCGCGATGACCGCGCACCACGCGGTGATGGTGGTCAATGTCAGCGAGGTCGAGCCGGTGCCGACCGGTGCCGTCGCGGCGGCACGCGCGGACGAGCCGTCCGTGCTGCGCCACCTGCGTGAAACCCACGCCGAACTCGACGAGCGTCCGTCGCTGGAACTGTTCCATGAAGCCCAGCATCACTTCGCCGAAGGCCAGGCGCTGTTCGCCCTCGGCCAGATGAACCTGGACGACCGCGCACGCCTGGACGAATTGTTCTATGCCATCGCCAATGCCGTGCGCACGCGGCTGCTGCCGGCCGAGCGCGCACATCGCCAGGCGCTGGACGATCTGGACGAAAAGCTGGTCGACAAGTACTTCGTCAATTTCTCGGTGTTCGAATCGGTGCCGGATATCTGGGCGATCGACCAGATCTTCCCGATCACGCCGATCGCGCGCCTGAACGAAGAGCCGACAAGGCGCGGCGTCATTGCCGACCTGACCTGCGATTCGGACGGCCGTATCGATCACTACGTCGATGCCGAAGGCGTGGACGTCAGCCTGCCCTTGCATGAGCTGCGCGAGCACGAGTCCTACCGGCTCGGCATCTTCATGGTCGGCGCGTACCAGGAAACCCTGGGCGACATCCACAACCTGTTCGGCGATACCGACGCGGTCAACGTGCGGGTCAAGGACGGCGGCGGTTTCGAGTTCGCGCATATCCGCCGCGGCGACACCACCGACCTGATGCTGGACTATGTGGGCTACGACCTGAAAGCGCTGCGCCAGGCCTATACCGACCGCCTCGCCGCGGCCGGTATCGTCGGCGCGGAGGCCGAAACCCTGTTTACCGCGCTGGACAAGGGCCTGACCGGGTATACCTACCTGGCCGAAACCCCTGCCGCCTGATCCCGGAGACCTCCATGACCTTGAAGACAGCTTTTATCGGTCTCGGCGCGATGGGCGCGCCGATGGCTGGACATCTCCACGCGCACGGCTTGCTGGTTGCCGTCGGTAACCGCAGCCAGGCCAAGGCCGATGCGCTCGCCGCCGAACTCGGCGTTGTCGCGCCGTCGCTTGCCGATATTGCCGATATTGCCGTGAGCTGCGACGTGATTGCGATCTGCGTCAGCGCCGATGCCGATGTGATCGGCGTGGTCGAGGCGCTGGCGCCATCGCTGCGCAAAGGCAGCATCGTGATCGATCACTCGACGGTTGCGCCGGCGACGGCGAAGCGTGTCGCCCAGCGGCTGGCCGAGGTCGGTGCCGGCTTTATCGACGCGCCGGTGTCCGGTGGCGTGGAAGGCGCGAAGAACGGCAAGCTATCGGTGATGGTTGGCGGTGATGCCGAGGTACTCGAAAAGGTTCGTTCGGTACTCGAGGCCTACGCCGTGCGCGTGACGCATATGGGTCCGGTCGGTTCCGGCCAGGCGACCAAGGCGGTGAACCAGGTGCTGGTGGCCGGTATTGCCCATGCGGTGACCGAAGGGTTGGCGCTTGGCGAGGCACTCGGGCTGGAAGCCGATCGGTTGATCCCGACCCTCGGTGCCGGCGCCGCCGGCAACTGGTTCCTGGAAAAGCGTGGCGCCACCATGCTGCGCAACGAATTCTCCGTCGGCTTCAAGCTGGCCCTGCTGCACAAGGATCTCGGCATCGTCCGCGAGATCGCCGAGGAGGCCGGCACCGAGCGCGGCGTCATCGAGCGTTCGCTGGCGGATTTCGCCGAGCTGATGTCGCAGGGCTATGGCGACGAAGATATCTCGGCACTGATCCGGCTGAAGCGGAAGCTCTGAGCGAAGCAAGCTGTTGTGGGAGCGAACAGGGTTCGCTCCCACAAAGGGAGTTCCCGCAACAGGAACTTACTGGTTTTCTTTCAACGCGATCGCGTTGATACCCGCCGCGCTCAACCGTTTCTTGGTCGCTTCCAGATCGCTCGCTGAACCAAACGGCCCAAGCCGCACGCGGTTGTACGTCTGCGCGCCGACCTTCACCGACTGCACGTTGGCGACGAAGCCCTGCAAGGCGAGCTTCGCCTTCAGCGATTCGGCATCGCTGGCGCTCGGGAACGCGCCGACCTGCAACAGATAACCATTGGCGGCCGGTGCGGCTGCGGCGGCGACCGGTGCCGGCGTCGTCGGCAGCGCCGGCGCGGCGGTTACCGTCTGTGTTTCCGCGGCCTTCGGCAGGTTCGCCGCGGCGGCTTGCTGCTGTTGTGCCTGTGTCACCTGTTGCGCAGCGGCCTGCTGGCGCGCCTGCGCCTCGGCGCTGGCCTGTGCGCGGATCTCCGAATCCGGGATGCGGACTTCCTTCTCCGACAGCACCGAATAGAAGTCGTAGCTGCGCGGCTTGGGCTTGTCGGCGTTGGCCTGGTCGGCCACGCCGGGTTCGCTGCCCTTCTGCGCGGTGGCCTGCGGATTGGGTTCGGGAACATCGCTCTTGCGCAGCATCGGCATCCAGGTGCCGCGCAGCGCGAAAGCCATCAATAGCGCGCCGGCGAGAATGCCGATCAGCGCCCAGGTCCAACCAGGCATGCCGCTATTGCCGTTGCGTACGGCCTGGCGACCCTTACCCTTCTTGCGTGCTGCCATTTACATGCTCTCCGGGGCCGACAGGCCCAACAGATCCAGACCATTCCTCAAGACCTGCTGCGTGGCGACCACCAGGGTCAGCCGCGCGTCGCGCAGGTCGGCATCTTCAACGAGGAACTGATACGAGTTGTAGTACGTGTGGAACGCGTTTGCCAGTTCGCGCAGGCTGCTGGCGACCAGGTGCGGCTCGAGGTTCGTCGCGGCGATCTCGACCGTTTCCGGGTAACGCGACAGCTCGGTCAGCAGATTCTGCTCGTGTTCGTTGTCCAGCCGGTCCAGGTTCGCCAGGCCGTTGTCGAGGTCGAAGCCGAGGCCTTTTTCCTCGCGCTGGCGCAGCACGCTGCACACGCGGGCATGAGCGTACTGGATGTAGTAGACCGGGTTGTCGTTGCTTTGTGAGCGGGCCAGGTCGATATCGAAGACCAGCTGCGAATCGGCCTTGCGGGCGATCAGGAAATAACGCGTCGCGTCGCGGCCGGCCTCGTCGATCAGGTCGCGCAGGGTGACATAGGAGCCGGCCCGCTTGGACAGCTTCACTTCCTCGCCGCCACGCATCACCGTCACCATCTGGTGCAGCACGTATTCCGGCCAGCCCTTGGGGATGCCGGTATCCAGCGCCTGCAGGCCGGCGCGCACGCGCGCCAGCGAGCCGTGGTGGTCCGAGCCCAGCTCGGTGATCGCGCGCTCGTAGCCACGCTGCCACTTGCTGAGGTGGTAGGCGACGTCCGGGACGAAATAGGTATAGGTGCCGTCGGACTTGCGCATGACGCGGTCCTTGTCGTCACCGTAATCCGTCGAACGCAGCCAGAGCGCGCCGCCTTCCTCGTAGGTATGGCCGTGGGCGATCAGCTCGCGCACGGTTTCCTCGACCTTGCCCCCGGTATAGAGGGAGGACTCCAGGAAATACACGTCGAAGCCGACGCCGAAGGCCTTCAGGTCGCCATCCTGCTCGCGGCGCAGATAGGCCACGGCGAAGCGGCGGATGCCGTCCAGGTCGTTGACGTCGCCGCTGCCGGTGACCACCTCGCCGTCGGCTTCCACCGACTCGCGATCAAGGAAGGCGCGCGCCACATCGGCGATGTAGTCGCCACGGTAGCCCGCTTCCGGCCAGCCGCTGTCTTCCGGGGTGATCCCGCGCGCGCGGGCCTGGGTCGACACGGCCAGGTTGGCGATCTGCACGCCGGCATCGTTGTAATAGAACTCCCGGGCCACGTTCCAGCCGGTGGCATCGAGCAGGCGCGCCAGGCAATCGCCGATCGCCGCGGCACGGCCGTGGCCGACATGCAGCGGACCGGTCGGGTTGGCCGAGACGAATTCCACGCCCGCGCGCCGGCCGGCGCCGGTCTTGCTGCGGCCATAAGCGTCGCCTTCGGCGAAAATACGGCCGAGGACCAGGGGCGCCACGCCGGCGCCGAGGCGGAAATTGATGAATCCCGGCCCGGCGATCTCGGCGCTCTCCAGCCGCATGGCCTGCATGGCGTCGGTCGGGAAGCCCGCGATCAGCGCCTCGGCGACGTCACGGGGCTTCATGCCGGCCGGTTTGGCCAGCAGCATCGCCGCATTGGTGGCGAAATCGCCGTGTTCGCGGCTGCGCGTGCGCTCGATCACGAACGCCGGCGCCACCAGGTCGGCGGGCAGGGTGCCTTTCTCGCGCAGGACGTCGATCGCCCGCAGTACCAGTTCTTTGAGCTGTTCTTTCACGGAAGGGGCAAAGAAGATATGGAACCGTCCATCCTAGCAGAGAGAGGCACCCCGACCGACCGTCGCGGAGGTCCGATACAAGACGTTTTTACGACAGTTCGCGAGTTCCCGTCGCCGACCGGTCCGGGGTCGCAACCTTTTATCCCCATCAGCCTGTGGATAACTCTGTGGGCAAAGCGGCCACCTTGGACCGCTTCGGACCGAGTCTCTGGATTGACGCGGCAGCGTCACAGAGTAAATTGATATAAATCATGGTGTTGCTGGCTTGACCTGTCGGCCGACAATAGATATGACGCGCAAGTCCGAAAAAACGACTTTGTGCATAACTTATGGGCCGACAATGGCGGCGTGACTGGAAAGCCCGCCAGACCGGGTAAAAACCACCCCATTTGACACGAGGCAAATCGAAGAGGCCGACGGCACGTGCCGTATAAATAGCACTGCGCCGTCATCCCGGTGTCATGCGTCCACTCGATACTCTCCTACGTGCCCGGGCGTCTCCCCGGCTGATGGGCACAACGGTCGTTGTTCTCCTCCCTCGATAGCGACCCACGGCGCGGTGCGGCAACCGCGCCGTTTTTTTGCGTGGGTTTCGCCCTGCGGGCACCTTCTCCCTCCGGGAGAAGGGAAGAGCAAAAAGCGTCTCTCAGGCGGCGCGAGGAATGACACGGCGCTCGATCTCGGCCCGGCTGGGCAAAGTCTTCAGGTCGTAGGTTGCCTGTAGCGCCAGCCATGAGGTCGCATCGCCGCCGAAGTAGCGGGCCAGGCGCTCGGCTGTGTCGGCGGTGATCCCACGGCGTTCCTTGACGATTTCGTGGATGCGGGTGGCGGGGACGTCCAAAGCCATGGCCAGGGCGTTGACACTCATCTCCAGAGGTTGGAGGAAGTCCTCACGCAGGATTTCGCCGGGGTGGACCGGGCGCATGCGGTTGACGGCTCTCATCGTTGCTCCTTAGTGATAGTCCACGATCTCGACCTGCGCCGGTCCTGCATCGGTCCAGACGAAGCAGACCCGCCATTGCCGGTTGATCCGGATGCTGTACTGGCCGATACGGTCATGCCTCAGCGCTTCGAGCTGGTTCCCTGGCGGCGAGCGCAAGAATTCAAGCGTCTGTGCCGCGTCGAGTTGGGAAAGCTTGCGAACGGCTGCGCTCATGATCCCCAGAAATCGCCGGGGGCTGCCGCCCTCGAAGAGGCTGAGCGTGTCCTTGCAGCGGAAGCTCTGGATCATGGTCAGGCTATTACGCGCGTCGTATTACGTCAAGCGTAATACCGTTGAGGTTGGGGGTCGCCATCAAAGCATCCCCCGCGCCGCCATCGAGACCGGTTCGCCGGCGCCGATGACCAGGTGGTCGAGGACGCGGATGTCGACCAGGCGCAGGGCGTCGATCAGCTGGCGGGTGATGGCGCGGTCGGCGGCGCTGGGTTCGGCGATGCCGGAGGGATGGTTATGGGCGAAGATCACCGCGCAGGCGTTGTGCCTTAGGCAGGCGCGGACGACTTCGCGGGGATGCACGCTGGCGCCGTCGACGGTGCCGCGGAACAGTTCCTCGAAGGCGAGCACGCGGTGGCGGTTGTCCAGATAGAGGCAGCCGAACACCTCATAAGGAAGGTGACGCAGTTGGGCGCGCAGGTAGGCCGCGCTGTCGCCGGGGCTGCGCATGCCCGGCAGGTCGCGCAGTTCCTCGGCCAGGACGCGGCGGGCGAGTTCCAGTGCGGCGACGATCCGCGCCCATTTGGCCGGGCCGATGCCGGGCAGCTTCTTTCCGGGGGTGGATTCGCCAAGCAGGCCGGCCAGGCTGCCGGCGCCGGCGATCAGTTCGCGGCCGAGCGCGATCGCGTCCTTGCCGCGCACGCCGCTGCCCAGCAGGACCGCAAGCAACTCGGCATCCGACAGCGCGGAGCCACCTCGTGCCAGCAATTTCTCGCGGGGACGTTCCTGTTCGGGCCATTCGCGGATACTCATGCCGCCCACCATCGACGGCCCGCGCAGCGATGGACAGCCGCTTTGTCCTAAAGCGCTGTAGGCCTGGGGAGGCTGACGGGAAAGGCGGTAAGCTAGCCACCCTTCCGGCCCCGTTACCGAGTTTATGACCCTCGCCCAACGTCGCATCCTGGTCGGTGTTACCGGCGGCATTGCCGCCTACAAGGCCTGCGAACTGGTCCGGCGCCTGCGCGAGCGCGATGCCGAGGTCCGGGTCGTGATGACCGAGGGCGCGACGCACTTCGTGACCCCGACCACATTCCAGGCCTTGTCCGGACAGCCCGTCAGGGTCAGCCTGTGGGATGAAGCGGGCGAGGCGGCGATGGGCCATATCGAGCTGGCGCGCTGGGCCGAACGGGTCGTCGTTGCCCCGGCATCGGCCGACACCCTGGCACGGATGGCCCACGGCTTCGCCGACGATTTGCTGACCACGATGATCCTGGCGACCGCCGCGCCGGTCTATGTGGCGCCGGCGATGAACCAGCAGATGTGGGCGCATGCGGCGGTGCAGGCCAACCTGGCCACGCTGCGCGAGCGCGGCGTGGTCGTCCTCGGGCCCGCCGTGGGCGACCAGGCCTGTGGCGATATCGGTTCCGGGCGGATGCTCGAGGCGCATGAGTTGCGCGACTTGCTCGAAGCTTCGTTCGGTGGCGGGGCGCTTGCCGGCTTGCGCATCGTGGTGAGCGCGGGCCCGACGTATGAGGACATCGATCCGGTCCGCTTCATCGGCAACCGCAGTTCCGGTCGCATGGGTTTCGCGGTGGCCGGCGCGGCCGCCCAGGCCGGCGCGATGGTGACGCTGGTTGCCGGGCCGGTGAACCTGCCGACGCCGCCAGGCGTACACCGGCTCGACGTACGCAGCGCCGCGCAGATGTATGAGGCGGTGCTCGGCGCCGCGGAGGCTGCCGATATCTATGTCGGCGCGGCCGCCGTCGGCGATTACCGTCCACTTGAGCCGGCGACGCAGAAGATCAAGAAGCGCGAGGGCTCCTCGCTGACCCTCGAGCTGGCGGAAAACGCCGACATCATCGGCGCGATGGCGGCCTGGCCACGGCATCCGTTTCTGGTCGGCTTCGCCGCCGAGACCCACGACGTGGCCAACTACGCGCGCGACAAGCTCAAGCGCAAGGGCCTGGACATGGTCGCCGCCAATGAGGTCGGCCATGGGCTTGGCTTCGAGGCGATGGACAATGCGCTGAATCTCTACTGGCCGGACGGCGGCGCGACACTCGCGCGGATGCCCAAGACCGACCTCGCACGCGAGCTCGTCGCGCATATCGCCGACCGCTATTTTCTTCTCCACGCGGAAACACGACGTTGATCGACATCGAACTGAAAATCCTCGATGCCCGCCTGGGCGACAGCATTCCCTTGCCGGAACCGGCCACCGACGGCAGCGCCGGCATGGACCTGCGCGCGGCACTGGAACAACCGCTGACCCTGCAGCCGGGCGAAAGCGCCCTGGTGCCAAGCGGTATGGCGATCCATATCGGTGACCCTGCCTGGTGCGCGCTGATCGTGCCGCGATCGGGGCTGGGTCATAAACACGGCCTGGTCATGGGCAACCTGGTCGGGGTGATCGACGCCGACTACCAGGGGCCGCTGATGATTTCGTGCTGGAATCGAGGGAATGCGGCATACACCATCGCGCCCGGCGACCGGATTGCGCAATTATTGCTGGTGCCCGTGGGGCGGGCGCGTTTGCGCGTGGTCGACGGCTTTACCCCGTCGTTACGCGGCGAGGGTGGGTTCGGTTCGACTGGGGTGGGTTGATTGGCCGGGAGGGGGCAGATGGCGGAAGCAGGTACGTCGGCGCGAATGCGCTTGCCAGGTGTCGACCTCGCGCGGCTGTTGCCGCTGGCGGCGGCGACCCTGCTGATCGTGGTGGGCGCCTTCTGCGCATGGCAGACCTGGCTGATCGCCAACGAAGCCAGTGCCGCCGCGCGCGTGCAGGAAGCCCAGCGCCAGGTGGTGCAGGTACTGGGCGAGCAAGTGCGGCGCGATCACGCCGAACTGGGTAAGGCACTTGGCGATCCTTCGTTCCTGGCGGTGCTGGACGACCATCCGGCGGCGGCCGCGCGCCTGCGCCAGCTGGTGCCCGATGCCGTCGATGTCGAAATCTACAGCGGCTCGCTGGACGAGGTACTGCACGCGAACTACCGCGATTTCGGTTACGGCAAGGCGGCCCAGCTGATGACCGCGCTGAGCAACGACGACAATCCACTGTTACAGAGTTCATTGCAGAACGGCGAACGCCGGGTGAGCCTGGTGGAGCGCGTCGGCGCGCCCGGGCTGGCGCGTGCCCACGTCTGGATCGAGTATTCCTTCGACCAACTGAGAACCCGTTTCGAATCGGTTAGTGCGGGCGACGGTAGACTGGAGCTTCGTCAGGGCGACGGCCGCGGCGACCTGCAACTGCTTTCACGCGGAAGCAACGCCGCGGAGCGCGAAGATCACGGGGTCCAGATACCCGGCAGCGCGCTCTTCGTCGTCGCGGCGATGCCCAGGGCATTCATCGTCCTGCCGCATTCGTGGCCACTGGCACTGATCCTGGCCCTGCTCGGCCTTGCCGGCGGCGGTGCCTTGCTGTGGTGGCGCATGCGTCCGCAACGCGATACCGATTCTTTACCCGAGGAACCTCTTTTGTCCGACGTCATCCGCAACAACCCCGAACCGGCCAAGGCTGCCGCACCGTCCCGTCCCGCCATCGCCGCAAGCGTGGCCGAACCGGTCAACATCGACCAGAGCACTTTCCGCGCGTATGACATCCGCGGCGTGGTCGGCAAATCGTTGACGGCGGGCTTCGCGAAACTGCTCGGCCAGGCGATCGGCAGCGTGATGCGCGAGAAGGGGTTGAGCGAGATCGTGGTCGGCCGCGACGGTCGCCTCTCCGGTCCGGAGCTGGCTGGCGCGCTGAGCGATGGCCTGCGTGCGGCCGGTGTCGACGTGATCGATATCGGCGCGGTGCCGACGCCGCTGGTCTACTACGCGGCGTACAAGTTCAATACCGGCAGCGGCGTGGCCGTGACCGGCAGCCACAATCCGCCGGACTACAACGGCTTCAAGATCGTCGTCGGTGGCGAGACCCTGTCCGAAGGGGCGATCCAGGACCTGTACCACCGCATCGTGGAGAAGCGCCTCAATAGCGACGGTGGCGGCTCGCTGCGTTCGCAGGACGTGGTCGGCGACTATATCGAGCGGATTACCTCCGACGTGCAGACCGGGCGCCGGCTGAAGGTCGTCGTCGACTGCGGCAACGGCATTCCCGGCGCGGTGGCGCCGCAGGTGCTCGAGGGCATCGGTTGCGAGATCATCCCGCTGTACTGCGAAGTCGACGGCACCTTCCCGAACCACCATCCGGATCCGTCCGACCCGCATAACCTGGAAGACCTGATCGTCGCCGTCGAGAAGACCGGCGCCGACCTCGGCGTGGCCTTCGACGGCGACGGCGATCGCCTTGGCGTGGTCACCCGCAAGGGCGAGATCATTTACCCGGATCGCCTGCTGATGCTGTTCGCGCAGGACGTGCTGTCGCGCAATCCCGGCGCCACGATCATCTATGACGTGAAGTGCACGGGCCACCTGCGTCCGGTGATCCAGGAAGCCGCCGGCGTGCCGCTGATGTGGCGCACCGGACACTCGCTGATCAAGGCGAAGATGCGCGAAACCGACGCGGCGCTGGCCGGCGAGATGAGCGGCCACTTCTTCTTCAAGGAGCGCTGGTTCGGTTTCGACGATGGCATCTACGCCGCCGCGCGCCTGCTGGAAATCGTGTCCGGCGACCTGGAAGAGCGCAGCCCCGAGGCCATCTTCGACACCTTGCCCAAGGGCGTTTCAACGCCCGAGCTGAAGATCGAGATGGAAGAGGGCGCGCATTATCGGTTCATGGAGAAGTTCAAGGCCCAGGCCACTTTCGGCGACGCCCGCCTGACCACGATCGACGGCGTACGCGCCGACTGGCCGGACGGCTGGGGCCTGATCCGCCCGTCGAACACCACGCCGGTGCTGGTGCTGCGCTTCGATGCGGACAACGAGGAAGCGCTGGAGCGGATCAAGCAGGTGTATCGCGAACAGATCCACGCGACGGACGCTTCGCTCAAGCTGCCGTTCTGAGCAAACCTTCTGGGTGCCGGCCCCTTTTGAGAGCGAACCCTGTTCGCGAATCCCTTGGGGCCGTGCGCTCGAGATCGTAAGCTCTTAAAGAGCCAGCAATCGGAAAGGCGCGGCCTCAAAGGAGCAGCGCGAACAGGGTTCGCTCCCACAACATAGGGCGCGCTAAAGGCTAACCGCCGTTCTGCTGTTGCTGCGCCACGCGCAGCTCGCGGTAATGCTTCAGGTCGGCGTCGGCTTTCTTCTGCGCATCGGCACGCGTGACCTGCAGGCGGTCCAGTCGCGCATGCAGGCTGGCGACGATATTGCGCTGCTCGTTGATGCGCTCGGTGATGTAGGGCGGCACGGGCTGCTTGGCCCGTTCCAGGTCGCCGGCGCGGGTGAGCAGGTCGGACAAGGCCTTTTCCTGGGTCTGCAGGCTGATCCGGATGGTCTTCGCGGCGCCGTCGAGGTTATCGAGTTCGGCCTGCTTGGCCGAGGCGAACGAGGCCTCGTCCGGATAAGCATTGAGCATCTGCATGTCGGCGCGGTGCTGCTCTTGTGCCACCGCGTCCGCGGCGGCACGTTGATCGGCGACCTTCCTGGCCGCGACACGTTCTTCCGGCGTCAGCTGGCGCTCGACATGGCCGACCGTGATGCCTCGCGCGTCGACGACGTCATAGCCGTATTTAAGAGCCTCGGTCGACAGGCTGTCGCTGTAGTGCGGCAAGCCTTGCCCGTCGCGCCACTTGTAGCGGAGCGCGCTGGCCTTGTCCGACTGGGGTGCCCCGGCGTGCACCGCAAAAGCGGCGCACAACCCGACGCATGCCAGGGCATGAATGATGATACGCATGGGATTCCCCTCCTGCCGGCGAGTATAGCGATCACGCGCCCACTGGCTATGACGCGATGTCGCCGGCGTGGCTTTGCGTGACGCAGTCGGCATTCCGGTCACCGGAATCAGGCGGCGATGCCATAACGGCTGCGATAAGCCACCAGGCGGCCATGCTCGGTCGCCAGCTCGGGACGTTCGCCGGCATAGCTCATCACATCGGCGAGCGTGGCGATGGCGATTACCGGTATGCCGAATTCGGCGCTAACTTCCTGTGCGGCCGAGAGGTCGCCCTGGCCGCGCTCCTGGCGGTCGAGCGCGATCAGCACGCCGGCGGGCTCGGCGCCGTTGGCGCGGATCAGTTGCAGCGATTCGCGCACGGCCGTGCCGGCGGTCATCACGTCGTCGACGATCAGCACCCGGCCACTGAGTGGGGCGCCGACCAGCACGCCGCCCTCGCCGTGGTCCTTGGCTTCCTTGCGGTTATAGGCCCAGGGCAGGTCGCGGCCATGGTCGTTGGCCAGGGCGATGGCCGTCGCCGCGGCCAGGGCGATGCCCTTGTAGGCCGGGCCGAAGAGCATGTCGAAGCCGAGCCCGGAGCGTAGCGTCGCGGCCGCGTAGGCACTGCCGAGCCGGGACAGGGCGGCGCCGGAGTCGATCCGGCCCATATTGAAGAAATAAGGGCTGACGCGGCCGGATTTCAGCGTGAATTCGCCGAAACGCAGGACATCGCGGGCGAGGGTCAGGTCGATGAATTCGCGCTGGTAATCGTGCACGGTCAGGTTCTCTCGGTCGGTGTCAGTGGGCGCCAGAGCAGGTGTTGCGGCCCGGCGCGGCCGCCATGGTACAACTCGCCGCTGTCCTCGAAACCGGTCCGCAGGTAGACACGGCGAGCCGCGGTATTGATGAGGTTCACCGTCAGGACGAGCCTGCGCCGGTCCGGGTGCCTCCGGCCGAGATCCGCGCAGAGGGCCTCGATGGCGGCGGTGCCGATGCCATGGCCTTGATGGGCGGTATCGACCAGGAAGGAGCGCAGGCCGAGCGATGGCACCTCGTCGGTGCGGCCAGTGACCGCCGAGGCCTTGCGCTCGACACGGTAATAGCCGACCACGGTATCGCCGCGGAGGATCGCCATCGGCTCCGAATTCGCGCTGACCTCGGCATCGGCGAGCATATCGGCCATGTCACCGACGAACTGCCGCTGTTCCGGATCGACCCGCAGGGCAAGCACCGCGGCGCGGTTATGGGCGTCGACAGGCGCGACATGGACCAGGCTGTTCATGCCCACGATGGTACCCGGCTGGGCTCCCGCGCGTCGGTTGGTATGATGCGCCGTCACCACGAGGCTTAACGATGCGCATCATTTCCCTCAATGCCAATGGCATCCGCTCCGCCGCCACCAAGGGCGTCTTCGACTGGTTGCGCGCGCAGGACGCCGATGTCGTCTGCCTGCAGGAAACCAAGGCGCAGGAAGCGCAGCTGATCGATCCGATGTTCCGGCCGGACGGGCATCACTGCTTCTATCACGATGCGCGCAGCAAGAAGGGCTATAGCGGTGTGGCGATTTACGCGAAGCGCGAGCCGGACGAAATCCGCACCTCGCTCGGTCGCGAGGATTTCGACTGCGAAGGCCGCTATATCGAGGCCCGCTTCGGCAATCTCAGCGTGGTCTCGTTCTACATCCCGTCCGGCTCCTCCGGCGACGAGCGCCAGCAGTACAAGTTTCGCGTCATGGAATGGCTGACGCCGATCTTCGACGAATGGCTGGCCAGCGGGCGCGATTACGTCCTGTGCGGCGACTGGAACATCGTCCATACGAAGAACGACATCAAGAACTGGACCTCGAACCAGAAGAACTCCGGCTGCCTGCCCGAAGAGCGCGCCTGGCTGGACCTGCTGTTCCAGCAGCGCGGCTGGGTGGACAGTTTCCGCTCGCTGAAGCCGGACGCGGTCGAATACACCTGGTGGTCGAATCGCGGCCAGGCGCGGGCGAACAACGTGGGCTGGCGGATCGACTACCAGGTCGTCACCCCGTCGCTGCGCGAGCGGCTGACCGGTTGCTCGATCTATCGCGACCAGCGCTTCTCCGACCACGCGCCCTACACCGTGGACTACGCCGAGTGAGCGATGCCGTCGAGCCGCGCCGTTACAAGGGCTGGCACGGCGTAAAGGCTGCCTTCGCCCAGCCGGGCGCGATCACCATGCTGTTCTTCGGCCTGGCCTCGGGCCTGCCGTTCCTGCTGGTCGGCAATACCCTGTCCGCATGGTTGAAGGAATCGGGCATCGACTACGGCGCCATCGGCCTGGCCAGCTATGTCACCTTCAGCTACAACTTCAAATTCCTCTGGGCGCCCCTGGTCGACCGCTTCCGCCTGCCGCTGTTCTGCCGGCTCGGCCAGCGCCGTGGCTGGTTGCTGTTCGCCCTGTTGCTGCTCGCCGCCGGCCTGTTCGGCATGGCCGCGATGCCGCCGGATGCCTCGCTTGGCCGGTTCATGGGGATCACCCTGCTGGCCGCCTTCGCCGGTGCCACCATCGATATCGTCGTCGATGCCTATCGCGTCGAGATCGCGCCGCAGGAAGCGCAGGGCGCGCTCGCCGCGACGTATACGCTCGGCTACCGGCTCGGCCTGATCGCCAGCGGTGCGGGCGTGCTGGTGATCGCCGATCAGGCCGGCTGGCAGAAGGCTTACGCGGCGATCGTCGTGCTGCTGCTGATCCCGATCGTCAGCGTGCTGGTGGTGCGCGAGCCGGTGCACCGCGTGCGCGAACGGGTGTCGGTGATGCAGGCGGTGCAGGAGGGTTTCATCGGCCCGTTCCGCGACTTCTTCTCGCGCTACGGCCTCGGCCTCGCGCTGTGCCTGCTCGCCTTTGTCGGCCTGTTCCGCCTGCCGGACCAGATGCTTGGGGTGATGGCCTACCCGTTCTACCTCGACGCCGGTTTCAGCAAGACCCAGATCGCCGAGGTGTCCAAGGTCTACGGCGTGGTGATCGGCATCGCCGGCGCCTTGCTGGGCGGCTATGCGGTCGCCCGTTTCGATATCCGCAAGCTGCTGGTGATCGCGGGTATCGGCGTGTCGGTGTCCAACCTGCTTTACCTGCTGATGGCGAGCAACCCCGGCCAGACCTGGAGCTTCGTGCTGACGCTCTCGGGCGACAATTTCGCCCAGGGCTTTGCCGGTCCGGTGCTGGTCGCTTTCATGTCGGGGCTGGTCAATCGCAGCTACACGGCCACCCAGTACGCCTTGCTGAGTTCACTGGCCAACCTGCCCGGCAAGATCGTCGGGGGCTTCTCCGGGTTCCTGGTTCGCGATTCCGGTTATGCCTCGTTGTTCATCATCAGCACGGTGTCGATCGTGCCGACCCTGCTCCTGCTCGCCTGGCTGTGGCCGAAGATCGCGGCGCTACGAGCCGACCGACCTGTGACGGAATAGACCGTTCGGCCGGTATACACGGCCGGCGAATCTGCCAGAATTGACGTACAGGGGGCATGCGCGAGGAGGTACGCACGTGCCAGATATCGTGGTTCGACACATCGACGAGGCCATGGCCGAGCGGATCAAGACGCTTGCTCGTGAACGCCGCTGGTCGATCAATGAAGTAGTGCTGCACGCGCTGCGTCACGGGCTCGGCATGAGCCCCGGCGACGTGTTCAGCGAACTGATGCTGGAGCCGGGCGATATCGCGCGGCTGACCGGCGCGTGGGATGCGCAGGAACAGGCCGCCTTCCAGGATGCCCTGTTCGCGTTGGCGCACGCCTCGCCGGACGAACTGATCGCGACCGCGCGTCCCGCCGTCAGCGATTCGAAATGAGATCCGGCGCCGGATAGACGGCGCCGAGCTGGCGGTAACCACGCGCGCCGGTGACGGCGGGAAGGTTTCCCGCCTGGCCGAGCAGTCGCTGGCGGGCCAGCCAGGCAAACGCCATCGCTTCCACATGATCAGGATCGATCCCGCAGGCCGCGCTGCTGGCGAAGGGCCGATCCAGTAACTCCGCCAGGCGCCGCATCAGCGCGCCGTTATGCACGCCGCCGCCGCAGGCCACGATATCGCTGGCCATCGGTGCGTAGCGGGCGATGGCATCGGCCACGCTGCGCGCGGTCAGTTCGAGCAGGGTTGCCTGCACATCTTCGCTGCGTCGTGCCATGACACCGTCGTGTGCGTCCAGCCATACGAGGTGGAAGTGTTCACGACCGGTGCTTTTCGGCGCGGGCAAGGCGAAATAGTCGTCGGCGAGCAGTCGCGCGAGCAGGCCCTCGTCGACGCGTCCGCTGGCTGCCCATACCCCGTCGGCATCGAAGTTCTTGCCGTGATGGCGCAGGTACCACGCGTCCATCAGCCCGTTGGCCGGCCCGGTATCGAAGCCACTGACGCCACCGTCGGCGTCGAGCACGGTGATATTGGCGATGCCGCCGAGGTTGAGCACGACGCGGGTTTTTCCCGGAACGCCGAGCACGGTCGCGTGGAAGGCCGGTACCAGTGGCGCACCCTGGCCGCCGGCGGCGACATCGGCGCGGCGGAAATCGGCGACGGTGTCGATGCCTGTGCGTTCGGCGATCGCGGCCGGGTCGCCGACCTGCAAGGTGAACGGTGGATCGCCCGCGGGACGATGGCGCAGGGTCTGGCCGTGCGAGCCGATCGCGCGTACGTCGCTGGCATCGATACCGGCCTTGCGCAGGACGGCATTGGCGGCGTCCGCGAAGCAGAGGCCGACGCTGGCGTCGAGTCGGCCATAGCTATCGAGGTCAAGCCGCTCTTCGTCCTGCGCCACGGCGAGGATGCGCTGGCGCAAGACGTCGGGCCAGGGGTGGGTGAGGCCGGCGATGAGGGTCGGTGCGTCGTCCTGGAAGCGGACCAGCGCGGCGTCGATGCCGTCCGCGCTGGTGCCCGAGATCAGGCCGAGGTACAGCGCGTTGGCGTTGTCCATCAGTCGTCGGTGCGCGTACCGGAGGCGGCGCGGGCCAGCTTGAAGTTGTTGTCGAGCTGATCGATGCGGGCCAGCTGCGGCGTGACCACTTCCTTCTTGAACTTGGCCAGCTGCGCGGCCGGCAACGGTTCCGGTTTGGGCAGGGTCACCGTCTGCGGATCGCGCTGCACGTTGTTGACGCGGAATTCGTAGTGCAGGTGCGGACCGGTGGCCAGGCCGGTCATGCCGACATAGCCGATCGTCGAGCCCTGGGTCACGCGCTGGCCGACGCGCAGGTCCGCGAAGCGCGACATATGGCCGTAGGCGGTACTGATGGTCGAGTTGTGCTGGATGATCACGAAGTTGCCGTAGCCGTTCATCCAGCCGCGGAACTTGACCACGCCGTCGCCGGCGGCGTGGATCGGCGTGCCGGTCGGCGCCGCGTAGTCCACGCCCTTGTGCGCGCGCATCAGGCCGAGGATCGGGTGCATGCGGCCGGCGCTGAACTGCGAGGAGATCCGGGTGAAGTCGACCGGGATGCGCAGGAAGGAACCCTGCAGCGGACGACCTTCCTCACTGAAATAACCGAAGGTGTTGTCGGCCTTCCTGAAACGGTAGGCGGTATAGCGCTTGCCCTGGTTGACGAATTCGGCGGCGACGATGTCGCCCTCCTGCGCATACGCGCCATCGCGGTATACGTCGTCGTAGATCACCGTGAAACTGTCGCCGACGCGCAGGTCCTGCACGAAGTCGATGTCGTATTTGAAGACGTCGGCAAGCTTGAGCACCATCGCGTTGCTCATGCCGGCCTTGGAGGCCGCGCCGAACAGCGAGGAATCGATGCTGCCATGGGCAACATGCTCGCGACGCTCGATCTCGCGCGCCTGCGCGGTGAGTTCCGGTTTCGCACCGTCCAGGCGCAAGGTGGCGACGCTGGTGCCGTCCTGGTCGAAGCGCACGCCACGCAGCTTGTCGTGGTCGCCGATCAGGAACTGGAACTCCTGGCCCGGTTTGACCTGGTGGAAGGCCTTCGCGTTGCCGCTGGCATCCATGGTCGCCTGCAGGTCGCCGAGGGTCAGGCCCTGGCCCTGGAAGATGTCCGAAAGCGTCTGCCCCGGCTGTACCTTCACCGTGCGCCAGTCATCGAACACCGGCGCGACGATGGCGTCATCAGCCAGCTTGGGCAGGGACAGCGGTACGTAGGCATGCACGGTCGGCGTCGGCACGGGGCGCATCGCGCCGGCCCAGGCAGGGATGACCAGGGCGGAAAGCACGACAATAAGACAGGCCGTGGCGGCGAGGATCCAGCGTTCGCGATTCCAGCGGATCGGCTCGGCACCCGCGTTCCGGCTGAACGACCAATGCGCGCATCGATCGTAAAAGTGGGAGTGACGACGTTGTGCCTTGCGACGAATGGCCTGCCTGCGCGTGCTGTGTGCGATCTGATTACCTTCGGCCATTGCCCAAAAATTCCGCGGTCACCCCAGTTGTCGCGTACCATAGCGGCCTTGTGCAAAGCGCGTCAACGCCTTTCACATCAATGCTTTGCAGCATTTATCCGGTTAACGCACAATTAACGGCCCACCCCGGTCGATGCCGGGCGCTGCCCTATAGATATGTATCGAGAGGAAAGTGATGAACGAGGTTGAGCAGGCGCTGGCCACCATCGCACGTGGCGCGGACGAGATCATCAAGCGCGAGGACCTCGAGGCAAGGCTGAAGACGGGGCGGCCGCTCAGGATAAAGGCGGGTTTCGACCCGACCGCCCCGGACCTGCATATCGGCCATACCGTCCTGCTGAACAAGATGCGCCAGTTCCAGGACCTGGGCCATCAGGTGATTTTCCTGATCGGCGACTTCACCGGGATGATCGGCGACCCGACCGGCAAGAACGTCACCCGCAAGCCGCTGACCCGCGAGGACGTGCTGGCCAACGCCGAGACCTACGCCGAGCAGGTCTATAAGGTGCTCGACCGCGGGCGCACCGAACTGCGCTTCAATTCCGAGTGGTTCGGCAAGATGAGCGCCGCCGATATGATCCGCCTGGCTGCCCAGCACACCGTGGCGCGGATGCTCGAGCGCGACGACTTCGCCAAGCGCTACGCGGGCCAGCAGCCGATCGCCATCCATGAGTTCCTCTATCCGCTGGTCCAGGGCTACGACTCGGTGGCGCTCAAGTGCGACGTCGAGCTCGGCGGCACCGACCAGAAATTCAACCTGCTGATGGGCCGCGCCCTGCAGGAGCACCACGGCCAGCCGCCGCAGATCGTGCTGACCATGCCCTTGCTGGAAGGCCTGGACGGCGTCAACAAGATGTCCAAGTCGCTCGGCAACTACATTGGTATCAACGAGCCGGCGATCGACATCGTCACCAAGACCATGAAGATCGGCGACGCGCTGATGTGGCGCTGGTTCGAGCTACTGAGCTTCGATGTGTCCCTGGAAGAGATGGCGCGGATGAAGGTAGACATCGAAAGCGGTGCGCTGAACCCGCGCGACGCCAAGCTGCGCCTGGCCCGCGAACTGGCTACGCGCTTCCATGATGCGGCCGCGGCGGAGCAGGCGATCGCCGGCTGGCATGCCGTGGTGCGTGGGGAGGGCGACACGGCCTTGCTGCCCCTGACCGATATCAGCGTGCCGGCGGAAGGCATTCGTTTGCCGGCCTTGTTGACCGCCGCGGGTATCACCGCGAGCAATTCGGAGGCGAACCGCAAGCTCAAGGAGCGTGCCGTGCGCATCGATGCCGAGGTCGTCGAGGATGCCCAGCGCGTTTTCAGCGCCGGTTTCGAGGGTGTGCTGCAGGTCGGCAAACGCAACTTTGCGCGTATCCGCCTGATCCCGTAAGGGTTTCCAAATTGCCCGAAAAAAGGGCTTGCCATTTTTTTCACAAATCGTATTATTCGCGGCCCGCAGTCGCCCAAACGTCGTTTCGACGGACCGCAGGACCCGGAAAAAAAGTTCTTCTGGGGTGTTGACGGAAAGCGAAAAAGATATAGAATGGGCGGCTCACCTCGCAACGAAACGTTCGAGGGGCGACTCAGAAAAGAGTCGCAAGTGATTGATCTTTGACAGTGTGCGCAGGTGAATTGTGTGGACGCCTTGCGGCG